>JBNMJK010000004.1:0-67140 GCA_050873765.1 Sodaliphilus sp. | reverse complement strand
CTATACAGATAGTCGCGAAACCACGTGGAGAGTGAAATGTGCCACCGGCGCCAAAACTCGCTCACCGTGGCTGAAAAATAGGGGTGGTTGAAATTGTCGTTGAGATGAAAGCCCATAATCTTTGCCGAGCCTATGGCAATGTAGGTGTAGCCCGCAAAGTCGCCATAAATCTGAAAAGGGAAAAGAAAGATGCCCAACAGCGATGAATAGCCCTCCGCCACATGGGGCAAGTCGAACACATTGCCCACATAGAGCGCGCACCGGTCGGCCAGCACCAGCTTCATGAAATAGCCCCACAGCATCAGCTTCAGCCCCGACACCGCCTTGTCGTCGTCGAAGACACGGCGCTCGCGAAACTGCGGCAGCATATTGGCCGACCGCTCAATGGGCCCCGCCACCAGCTGCGGAAAAAACGAGATAAACAGCGCATAGCGCACAAGGCTGCGTTCAGCCGCCACGGTGCCACGATACACGTCCACCGTGTAGCCCACCGACTGGAACACGAAAAACGACACGCCCACCGGCAGCAGAATGTGGGGCAGCGGCACCTGCATGCCGATGCCAAGCACATGCATCAGCCAGTTCACCGTCTGCACGCCAAAATCGGCATACTTAAAGTAGGCTATCAGCGCAAGGTTGAGCACCACAGCCACCCCCATCAGCCATTTCCGGCGCGGTCCCTTGCCCATTCTTGCCATACACAGCCCAGCACCGTAGGAAATCAGCGTACTCGTGGCCAAGAGCAGCCCATAGCTCGCATTCCAGCACATATAGAAATAATAGCTCGCCGCCAGCAAAAACACATTGCGCGCATGCTGCCCCCTGATGCACCAATACAGCAGGCACACCACCGGGAAAAACGCCACAAACGACCACGAGTTAAATTCCATAGGCTAAAGAGGGGCGCAGAACCGAGGCGAGCCACCACATCGGCAGCCCCGCGCCTCCATTCCGCTCCACAAAGTTAATCATAATCCCCGAAATAACCACCACCCCCACCACAGTATCCCATTCCCCCACACAAAGTTTATCCCAAGAATAGACGCAAAAAGTCATGTTTAAGTATATGCCAAATTTTGAATCGGCAAAAGAGAAAAAACTAACAAACTACAATTTTCAACCTAAATTTACGTTCTTTACTGTAAAACTCATCAATTGCCTTTAGGTTGTGTCTGTTCATGAAATTGAAAATAATCATAATGGTCTATAAGTGGTTAGTAATATCATTTATAGTATTATACTTTATCTTTGGGCTTCCACGAACCCTTTATTATCTGGATAAATTTGGAGGAGGCTATAGGAAGCTCTATAAGGAAGGCAAACTCGGAAAAGGCATTGCTGCGCCTTGTAAGCCTAATGACTATTTTATGAATTACGACACTATTTGCAAGAAATGTGGCGTAAGGCTTCCAGAGTTTGAAGTGCTGTCGTGCAAAGGCACTTTGATGAACTTTGCAGGAGATTTCCACGATGAAGCTAAGATCAAGTTTGAGACACCCATAAGTGCCAAACAATTAGTGAAAATGGGCTTAATCTGTGAAAATGACAAAGAATGGGAGTCTAAATTCCCCTATACTTTTCACGTTAACGATGGCTACGTGTATGACGGAGACCTGTTTTGTGATATAGAAATCATTGACACAGAACACGCAATAATCACTTACGGAAGGATTTGATTGTATTCTGGTATAGTCACAATAAACGTGCTATTGCGATTCCCGTATGCCATTTTGCTGCAATTTTGGTGGAATTTACTAAACCTCCTGTGATTACACCTTTTATCATGGACTTATAATTTGATGATTACTTTTAATTTTCTTTTACAGCAATCAAAGAATCCATATAGAATTGCACCAAATCTATAATAAAAACAAGCAAAACAGCCACAAAAACACCGCAACCGACAAAGCCATCAGTCTGTTCCAGGAAAAGGTTTGTCTCATCAAAGAGTCAATTTTTTTCAGGGTAAGAATGTCTTTTAAAAAACAAAAATGTCGAGTTTATGACGTAAAAAACAAGATTTTTTATTAACTTTGCAATAGCAATAAAGGAGATTAACATGATTATTACAAGACAGATAAAGAAAAAATTGTCATCAACCCCCGCTGGAGTAGTATTGACAACTAAAGACTTTGGCGTAGGCATGCGATATCAGCCCGCACTCTCCAAAGCCTTGAGCCGTCTTGTGTTCCAAGGTGAACTGCAAAAAGTAGCTAAAGGGAGATACTATATCCCTAAGAATACCATTTTTGGAAAGTTGAAGCCATCAGACTCTGAACTTGTAAAGGAATTCTTAGAGCGAGACGGAAAGACTGTTGGCTACATAACAGGAACTGCCGCATTTGCTTCCATAGGATTGACAACACAAATAAGTTCCTCTATCCTTATCGGCACAAACAAGTACCGCAGACCTATCACAAGAGGCGGCTTAAAGATATCGTTTCTTTTACAGGAGAACGTAATCACTCAAAGTAATATTCCACTATTAAGAATATTGGATGCCATGCGTCTTATCAAGAAAATTCCTGCATCCTCACCAGATGAAAGTGTAAAGAAAGTTTGCAGCACGATAAAGGCACTTCCAGATGACAAAAAAAAGAAACTGGCAAAACTGGCGTTAACCTACACGCCCTATGTCAGGGCTTTGCTTGGTGCCATATATGAAAATATGGGCTATGACACTGGCGTCATAAGCCGATCTTTAAACGGATTGACAAGCTATAAGTTGTCTGTCTCCGATAAAGTATTGTCGAACAAAAGAAACTGGAATATCCTATGAGACTACATGAAAACGAGGCATTGTTCTCCGATGCATTACAAGCAGCATCGCAACCTATCGAGGATGAAGGTCTTGGCATCAAGAGCATATTTATAGAGAAGGACTATTGGATATGCCGTTCACTGTCATTGATGGCTGCTAATGACACAGACAGTCGTTCCATTTTCAAGGGTGGCACAAGTCTCACAAAGGCATACGGCATTGGAAGCCGATTCTCGGAAGACATAGACATCGCCATTTCTGAGGCATGGACTCTTAGCGGCAACCAGTTAAAGAAGCTAATCAAGAGGACCGCAAGAAGTATGACAGAAGGATTGCAGGAAATGGATATGCCTGGCGTTACAAGCAAAGGTTCCCACTATCACAAGGCATACTACTCTTATCCACGAGCCATTGACACATTACAGGTGGGAGCCATTAAGGCAGGCCTTTTGCTTGTTGAAATCAACTCTTTTGCCAATCCTTACCCATTCCAGAAATGCAAGTTGGAAAGTTTCCTAACCGAGTTTTTACGGAAGACTGGTAATGAAAAGCTGATAGAGGAATACGATATGCAACCATTCGAGGTGAATGTTCTTGACAAGCGCAGAACACTGACAGAGAAATTAGTATCACTGCTTCGTTGTTCTTTTTCAAACAATTATATTCCAGCACTCAAAGCTAAAATACGTCATTTCTATGACTTGCATTTTCTTTTAAATGATGCAGAAACACAAGACTATCTGAAAAATGACGCATTTAAGACCGACTTAAAAAATTTGTTGTCACAGGACCAACAGCGATTCAACAAGCCTGATGGATGGCAGAACAAAACTATCATAGACTCGCCAATGATGACAAACCTACATTCGATATGGGCAGCGTTGAGCAGTGTATATGCAAGCTAACTTCCAGATCTTGCCTATAAAGAGATACCTACTGCCGATAGTATTGAGCGGAGCATGGAACAATTACTTTCATTTTTGCTATGATATTACATACTTATGCAATGCTAAATAGGAGGTTAGTTGGGGAGGAATAGTTTTTTGTAGATGTTGGGCTTCACGCAATTGCGGTCGTAGCCGTTCTCTATATTATATTGCCACAAATCCCAAGATGTTTTAGGCGCCACTCCCTTTGAATCTGCCCACCACAGGCAGTCTTCAAACCCTTTTGAAAAGTACTGCTTCCAGTCTGATTCCGAGCAATACAGTATCGGAGCCATGCCATAGTATTTTTTGCACAAGTTCACAAACTCCATAGTGCGCTGCCTCACTTGGACCTTGGTCAGGTTTTTAGTAGCGTGATGCTCTACGTCAAGCATTGGAATCAAATCACATTGGCCCACATAAGCATAGAAATTCATAAACTGATCCTTTACCGGCGTTTCAGCTCTAAAGTAATGATATGCTTCTACCTTCATACCCCCTGCTCGCGCAGCTTTTACATACTCATGAAAATTAGGATCAACGTGCGTAACTCCTTCAGATGCTTTCACATAAGCAAACTTCATCTTATTTTCACGAAGTAATGCCCAATCAACCGGGTAATTATGATGAGAAACATCTACCCCCAATATCGCATTTTTGGGTATTCTTTTTAGAAAACTTTCTTTAGCCACTGCTAACTGTGCAACAACCGCCTTTTGAACCTTGAAAAATAGGCAGCCCATGACGAGAATGGCGATAACAAACAGGATAGTTTTTTTCATTTCGCTGAAGTTTTTATTAATGAGATAACAAGAATGGAAACTGTGCTATAATTATATGCTATTCAATAGCTTTTCTAAATGATGCGTAATATGCGTGGCAAGCATGAGTGCTGCTTTCACGGCGCTAAATTACACACTATTCTCTTACGCTCCAAATTTCTGCAACCTTGCATTTATTCACACATGCCCAAGCCCAAAACAAATCGCTCTCTGCGGCTATCGGTGCCACAGAGAGCGATATATATGTAAAGAGTGAGATTTATTATTTTCACATCGTAGCCTTTGACGGCTGATGCGCCATCATTATGCTATGTTAGGCGAAGCGGCCGTGGCATTTTTTGTACTTCTTGCCACTGCCACATGGGCATGGGTCGTTAGGCATCACTTTCGGACCCACGTGGAGTGGGGTGCGTGGCGCATTGGCCTGTGGTGAAGCCGACTGTGCTGCGCGGGCGTTGGCCTTGGCGGCAGCCTCAAGCGCATCGTCGCCACGGTTTTCGCTCAGGCGCTGCTGTGGCTTGCGCTCTGGAGCACGCTCGCCTTCACGGCGCACGGTGTCGGGGTCGCTTGCCTCCACCGGTATCTGGCCGCGAAGCAGTGTGGCCACCACCTTCGTGTTGAGCACGCCGAGCATGGCCTGGAACAGCTTGAACGACTCCACCTTGTAGATCACGAGTGGATCCTTCTGCTCATAGCTTGCATTCTGCACCGACTGGCGCAACTGGTCGAGCTCACGAAGATGCTCCTTCCAATTCTCATCGATAGAAAGCAGGAGCACAGCCTTTTGCCAAGCCTTCACTAAATTCTTGCAACCAGTGTCGTAGGCTTCCTTAATGCCAATCACAATGCCAAACATGCGCTTGCCGTCGGTGATAGGCACACGAATCTGTCCGCCCACCTCAGGCGCGCCGCTTTCGAGCTGCTGCTGCGCAATCTGGTTGATGACAGGAGTGGCCACCTCGCGGAGGCGCTCCATCTTGCGGTTGAACGCATCGTTCACCACCTTATAGAGGCGGTCGATTTTGTCCTGCTTGTCGAGCTTGCGGTACTCAGCCTCGTCGAATGGTGGCTCAATGGCGAAAGTGGTGAGCACGTGCATCTTGAAGTCGTCGTACTCATAGTCGTTGTACTTATTCACGGCATCTTCCACCGTGTCGTAGATGGTGTTGATAATGTCAAGGCCAATGCGCTCACCCAAAAGGGCGTGGTGGCGGTTGGTGTAGATCACCTTACGCTGGGCATTCATCACATCATCGTATTCAAGCGTGTGCTTACGGATACCGAAGTTGTTCTCCTCCACACGTTTCTGTGCATTTTCAATGCTCTTGGTCACCATAGGCGACTCAATGGCCTCACCGTCTTGAAGACCGAGGCGGTCGAGCAGCTTCACGATTTTCTCGCTGGCGAACAGACGCATCACCTTGTCTTCAAACGACACGAAGAACACAGAGCTACCGGGGTCGCCCTGACGGCCTGCACGGCCACGGAGCTGACGATCCACACGGCGCGACTCGTGGCGCTCGGTGCCGATGATGGCCAGACCGCCTGCCGCCTTCACCTCTTTCGAGAGCTTAATATCCGTACCACGGCCTGCCATGTTGGTGGCAATGGTGACCACACCCTTGCCATCTACCGACTGACCAGCCTGAGCCACGATATCGGCCTCTTGCTGGTGGAGCTTGGCGTTCAGCACCTGGTGTGGGATATGGCGCAAACGGAGCATACGGCTGAGCATTTCTGATATTTCCACAGAGGTGGTACCCACCAGCGTAGGCCGTCCGGAATTGCGCATCTTCTCAATTTCGGCAATCACCGCATTGAATTTCTCTTTTTGGGTCTTATATACGCGGTCGGGCATATCGTCGCGAATCACAGGCTTGTTGGTGGGAATGGTAACCACATCGAGCTTGTAGATTTCCCAGAACTCGCCGGCCTCGGTTTCGGCCGTACCGGTCATACCTGCCAGCTTGTTATACATACGGAAGTAGTTCTGCAGCGTGATGGTGGCGAAAGTCTGCGTTGCGGCTTCCACATTCACACCTTCCTTAGCCTCGATAGCCTGGTGCAGACCATCGCTATAGCGGCGGCCTTCCATAATACGGCCGGTTTGCTCGTCCACAATCTTCACCTTGCCTTCCTCGTCAACGATATACTCATCATCGCGGTTGAAGAGCGTGTAAGCCTTCAGAAGCTGTGTCACCGTGTGCACACGCTCCGCCTTCAGCGAATAGTTCTGCAGCAGCTGGTCGCGCTTCTCCACCTTCTCCTCTTCCGAGATAGGCTCGTTGGTCACGGCCGACAGTTCGCTGGCAATGTCGGGGAGCACGAAGAACTTAGGATCCTCGGTGCCCTTGGTCAGCACATCGATACCCTTGTCGGTAAGCTCCACGGTGTTGTTCTGCTCATCAATGATGAAGTAAAGAGGATCGGTGACAATGTGCATGTCGCGGCTATTGTCCTGCATATACTTCGCCTCAATTTTCAGCATAGCCTGCTTCACGCCATCTTCCGAGAGATATTTGATCAGTGGCTTGTATTTAGGCAGACCCTTGTGGGCACGATACAGAAGCAGTGTGCCTTCCTCAAAGGTCTTGTCGTCGTCGCTTGCCATCATGCGCTTGGCATCGGCGAGCAGTTGGGTCACGAGTTTGCGCTGAGCCTCATACACACGCTCCACATTAGGCTTGAAGTCGTTGAACATCTGATCCTCGCCTCTTGCCACCGGTCCGGATATAATCAGAGGTGTGCGGGCATCGTCGATCAGCACCGAGTCCACCTCGTCCACGATGGCGAAGTTGTGCATACGCTGCACCATCTCCTCCGGTGTCATACACATGTTGTCGCGGAGGTAGTCGAAACCGAATTCACTGTTCGTACCGAAAGTGATGTCGCAGTTGTAGGCATCGCGGCGCTCCTTAGAGTTGGGGCGAGTCTTGTCGATACAAGCCACGCTGATGCCGTGGAACATATACAGCGGACCCATCCATTCCGAGTCACGCTTAGCGAGGTAGTCGTTCACGGTGACCATGTGCACACCATTGCCGCTAAGGGCGTTGAGGAACACCGGCAGCGTACCCACAAGGGTCTTACCTTCACCAGTAGCCATTTCAGCGATCTTGCCTTGGTGAAGCACAATACCACCGATGAGCTGCACATCGTAGTGAATCATATCCCAAGTCACCTCGTTGCCGCCAGCCACCCAGTGGTTGTAGTAGGTGGCGGTGTCGCCGTCCACTGTAAGGAAGTCGCGCCCTTCGGCAGCGAGCTTACGGTCGAAGTCGGTGGCAGTCACCTGTATGGTTTCATTCTCAGCGAAGCGCCGTGCGGTGTCCTTCACGATGGCATACACCTCAGGCAGCACCTCATCGAGCTTTTCTTGAATGCGGTCGAGCACATCTTTCTGAAGTTTGTCCACCTTGTCCCAAAGGGGCTGGCGCTTGTCGAAGTCGAGTTCCTCAACTTCCGATTTTATTTTAGCTATCTCATCGCGTAGTGGTTGCACACTGTCTTGAATATCCTGACGGATAGCAGTGACCCGTGCACGAATTTCATCGTTCGACAGCTGCTGAATAGACGGATACACATCCTTGATTTTCTGCAAAATAGGACGCAGTTTCTTCAAGTCGCGGTCGCTTTTGCTACCGAACATCGATTTTAAAAAGTCGTTTAATCCCATATATTGTGTTGTATGTATGTTTGTTTAGTGAAGAGCCATCAGCGGCACACGTCACCCACGCGCCACATGTGCGGTGGGGCAAAATGCCACATAATGAGCTACAAAGATAATAAAAATAGTTGAAAATCACATGATAGATCAGCACAATATACTGGGTGCGCGCACGCGCAGCTGGCTCTGTTTGGCAGGTGCCAGCAGAGCCGTGTCGATGGGTATGGATATAAATTGCAAGGAATCTTCAGAAGTGGGCGCAAGCAGCGAGGGTAGCGTGGCAGCCACAGAATGTGGCACAACGAGCGATCCTCCCATCTGCTTTTTGGAAAGATGCTTGATGGCCCGCATCAGCGCCTTGCCCTGTGGGTGGCGGAGGATTCTGCCAAGGGCCTCCTGCCCCTCGCGGTCGGAAAGCAGGAGCGTGCAGTCGGAGCGAAGCTGGTTCACAATCACCTCCACGTCCTGGCTGGGCATACGCACCTCCACGGTGGCGACAGCCGACAGCACCACTATGGAAGCCATAATGGACGTGAGCAAGCGATTGATTTGACTATTCCTCGACTGCATAATCTTTCATTTGGCTGCGCAGTTCACGGAAGTGGCGCAGTTGATAGGTGAGTAAATAACTGATTGACCGGATTATTGGCACCGCAATCAAAATACAGAACGCTGTGAGCAGCCTCTGATGCAGCACCCCGATGCCAAAGAGCACCGCCACCACGACAAGCCAGGCGATATTCACCATGTGAAGCACAGTAAGTGCCTTCTGGGCTTTGGGCAGCCACGGCAGCACCGACAGGAGCAGATAAAACGGGTGAAGCCACAGCGCATTAAAGTTGGGCGACGTACATTCGTGGGTGCAGACAAACACAAGGTAGAACATCACGCACCCGCCCAGGCCATATATGGCGAAAAGCACGGTGTCGAACCACCGGCTCGCACGGAAGGTTTTACAGCAGTCGCGAATAGTGACGGCCCACGTGAGCACCAGCAGTGCCAACGTCAGCCAGAGCGGCGAGGCGTACCATGGCGTGGGTGGCGCCATCGGGCCCATCGCCCCTTCGGAAAGCAGCTGCTCGCTCTTCACCAGCGGAGCCTCTGTTCCATCGGCGTTTTTCACCGTGGCGCGCGCAACGGCGGTCATCAGAAAAAGCGGGGCAAACATCTGCTGCCGATAGGTAATCACCGTGTCGAGGTCGCTGCCAAGCGCAAGGTCGATTCCAAACTGGCTCCACGCAAAATTGGCGTTGAAAACATGCATGATGTCGCGATATGTCAGTTTGGCAGAGCCATTGGGGTGGTACTCCAGTGAATCGCCTAAGGCTTTCTCTATAATGTCGCGCGGACGTGTGGCGCAGTTGTCGCTCACAAACTTGTAGCGGTAGGTGGCGTTTTGCGGCTTGGCGTTCTCCACAAGCAAGTCGCGCACTGTGCGTGCCTGCGATGGCGTGAGATTAAGCACCTGCTCCACCACCCTTCTGCCATCATAGTCCTGCATGGCGTAGGATTGCGGTATGGCGCCGCACAGATAGTCGGTTTCACCCTTCACAAAGCGATAGGTGAAGCCTGGCGCATTGAAATCGAACAAGCCGTAGTTGTAGAAAAAGTCGCCATGCTCGTCCACCACACGCAGCTCGGTGTGGCCATACGCCTCATATATCTCGCTTCCCGGAAACACCGTCACGAGGCTCACCCGTATGGAATCGGTGCCTTGTGAGGCATCGGCGCAAAAGCAGATGCCCATCATCAGCATAAGATATGTAAGGATACGTTTCGTCATTTTTCCTATTCAAGATGCAATAAGCATGCCATTACGGTTTGCCCATCACAAAGATAACTAATTTTTTCTGAATTTGTGCAAAAAGGCGTAGCCTCAATGCGTGCGTACACCATTATTCGGAATTGGCTTATTTCAGACCCAGCTTCTCCTTCACCACCGCAGTGAGGTCGATGGCGGTGGGTCCGGTATAGGCCAACGGAGTTTGCGACACGTCGAAAATGTAGGTGAAGCCTCCAGCCTCGCCCACGGCTTTCACTGCGGCATGGATTTTGGCATAGATGCCCTTGTTCAGTTCAGCTTTCTTGAGGGCAAGTTCCTTATCCACCTGCTGGAGAAACTGCTTCACCTTCTCATCCTCGTCCTGAATTTCCTGCACGCGGCGCTCCTTGATGGTGGCGGCCACCTTGGTGTCGTTGGCAAGACGCTGGAAATCGGCATACTTCTTTCCGAAATCGTCCTGCATCAATTTGTATTCTTTCTGGTACTGCTTGCTCAAGTCGGTGAGCGTTTTTTCCGCAGCCTCTTTTTCTGGGCACGCGTTATAGATGTCCTGAATATTGACCACCGCAATTTTCACAACTTGAGCCGACACACACATGGGCACCAGCGCCACTAATAAAAGTAGAATTTTCTTTACCATAGCGTCTTAATAATTGATCAATTAGTTTCACCCCGAGGCACAAAGTCTTGAGCTGCGCAGAAGCCTACACGCGGCTGAAGCGATGCGTAGTGAGCCGCTTTCGGCCATCATCTGTACCTCACACAGAGTGTGATTACCCTACAAAGATAGCTATATTTCTCAATAGCGCAAAAAAGAAAGACCCACCATGCAATGGCAAGCCTTTCCTTAATGCTTTTTAGGGGAATGTGTATGAATAAGCTGCGGCCATGCCAACAGCCCACACGCACTGTGCACTCAATTATTACTTGATGCCCAGCTCAGCTTTCACCTTGGCCGAAACGTCTTCCATACTGTTGCCCTTGTAGAGGAGTGTAGAAGAGTCGATAATGGCAGTGTAGCCACCCTTGGCACCCACAGCCTGAATGGCGTTTTGGAGCTTTTGCTGAATAGGGGCCATCAAGGTTTCCTGCTGCTTTTGCAAATCTTGCTGAGCAGTTTGAGAGAAGTTTTGCAGACGGGTGTAGAGGTCTTGAGCCTCTTTAGTCTTAGCCTCGATAGTGGCCTGTGCGGCTTTAGCCTTTTCAAGTTCATCGAGCTCTTGAGTCTTCTTCTGCAATTCGTCTTGCAGAGCCTTGCCCTGCTGCTGATACTTGTCGCTTGCGGCCTTAAGCGTGTTTTGAGCTGTAGCGGTTTCTGGCATAACCTGGAAAATTTCAGAAGGATTTACCATACCAAACTTCACAGCAGACTGTGCTGAAAGCATCATAGGAGCAGCCACAAGCGCTGCGAGAATTAATTTCTTAAACATCATAATAGTGTGTCGTGTTTGTAAGTTATTAAGTTTATTTATTATTTCAGTGAATTAGAAGCCGTATGAAAATACTTTCAATAGCCGCCTCCGGAGAGAAAAACGAGAGGTGCACGATGGCTGGCTTTGAGAGCCACTTTTTAGTAGCCTAATTTAGCTATCACCTCATCGGTTACATCGATACGTGGCGACACGTACATAGCTCCCTGCATGGAGGCGCGGTCGAATATCACCTGGTAGCCCTTTTCCTCACACACCTTTTTGCAAGCGGCGTAAATGTCGTCTTGAATAGGCTTGATGAGCGACTGCTGCTTCTTGTAGAGCTCGCCTTGAGGACCGAAGTATTTATATTTGAGCTGAGATGCCTCTTTCTCCTTGGCCACGATTTCAGCCTCCTTTTTCTTTTTCTGTTCGTCGGTGAGGAAAACCATGTCGGCCTGGTAGTTCTTATACATGGTGTCGGCTTCCTTTTCCAAAGTCTCCACCTCGCGTTGCCAGCGCTGCGAAATCTGGTTCAGCTGCTCGTTTGCCATTTCATAGTTGGGGATTTTCTTCAAGATATATTCCTGGTCGATGAACGCAAACTTTTGAGCAGAGGCTGTAGCCACAAAAGCGGCCACGGCAATTAAAAGCATTACAAATTTTTTCATCATAGCGTAAAAGCAATATTATTAATTAACGGTTTGATCATATTTGTGATTTCTGCGAGGTTTTAGACTCCGTAAGTCGCAAATAGTTTATTCGTTAGAATTCCTGACCGAGCACAAAGTGGAAATTGCTGCCACCCTTTGTGCCAAACACCTTGTCGAAGCCATAGCCCCAGTCGATACCCATCATACCGAGCATTGGCAGGAATATACGCACACCCACACCGGCTGAACGCTTGAGGTCGAATGGCGAGAAGCGGCTCACGCTTGTCCATGCGTTACCGGCTTCAATAAACGCCAGCGGATAGATGGTGGCGCTTGGCGAGAGCATCAATGGGAAGTGAAGCTCCATCAAGAAGCGGGTGTAGGCATAGCCGTCGCTGCCATAAGGGGTGAACTGGCCATTGTCGTAGCCACGCAGGGCAATAGTCTCGGTGGCATAAGTGTAGCTGCCCGACATACCGTCGCCACCCACGTAGAAGGTTTCAAACGGCGACTTGAGATATCTGTTCCAACTGCCGAGCAAACCAATGTCGGCACGGGTCATGAGCACGAGTGTCCAGCGTCCGTCGGGGTCGGTAAGCGGCGTATAGGTGCGAGCCTGGAATTTGAGTTTCCAGTATTCAATCCACTTGTAGAGCTCCTTCTTTGAAGCCTCGTCGTTGGCCTGCGAGAGCGCCTTCCAGTTCTTCTTGCCAAAGAGGCTTGCTGGTGGAGTGAAGTGGAAGCTGAGCGAGAAGCTGCTGCCTCGGCGGGTGTAGAGTGGGTTGTCGATACTGTTACGGGCAAGGGTCAAGCCAAACACAAGAGAGTTCGACGTGCCATTGTTCATATAGTAGAGGTATTCCCAGTTCTTCAGGCTGTACCACTGGTAGCCCAGTTCGGCTGAAAGCGTGAAATAGTCGTCGGGCCAGTTCAAGCGCTTACCGAAGCCTATGGTCACACCACCCATTTGCAGATATTTGTTGGGGTCGTAGGCATCTTCATAGTAGTTGCTGCCATAGCCATAGTTGCCATAGCCATAACCACTGTATCGGCCATAATAGTTGTTGTAGTAGTTATACATGCCATTCTGGTAGAGCGTGTTGTAATAGCTGGAGTTGATACCCGTCTGGCGGCTGTAGAATGCCGACACGCTCAGAGAGTTAGGACGCTTTCCTCCAAACCATGGGTCAAGGAACGAAACGCTGTACGACTGATAGTATTTGGCATTGGTCTGTGCGCTGATGGTGAACGTCTGTCCTTCACCCTGTGGAATAATGCCCTTGAACGACGAGGGGTGGAACAGGTTCTGAATGGAGAAGTTGGTAAACTTCAAGCTCACTTTGCCAATGATACCCGTCTGTCCCCAGCCGGCGGAGAACTCAATCTGGTCGTTGGCTTTCGATTCCAGTCCGAACACGATGTCAACCGTGCCGTTTTCTTCGTTTGGCTCAGGGCGAATATCCATTTTTTCAGGGTCGAAGTGACCGGTCTGGGCTATTTCACGGGCAGAACGCATCAAGTCGCTCTTGGAGAACAAGTCGCCTGGGCGAACACGGAGTTCGCGGCGAATCACCTTTTCATACAGGCGGTCGTTACCGTTGATAATCACACGGTTGATTGTGGCACGCTTGCCTTCAAACAAACGCATTTCAAGCGCTATGGAGTCGCCCTCCACGTGGGTTTCCACTGGCACGATTTGAGCAAAGAGGTAGCCCTTGTCGAGATAGAGGTTCGACACGGCGTCGTCGTCGGTGCTCAGGCGCTTGTTGAGTTTCTTTTGGTTATACACCTGGCCTTTTTCCATGCCCAGCACATTGTCGAGGAACTCGGTAGGATAAACGGTGTTGCCCACCCAGTTGATGCCCGAAATGTAGTATTTCTTACCTTCATCCACTCGCAGATGCACGTCCACCTTCTTGTCGTTGTAGGTGACCACGCTGTCGCTCACGATGCGCGCATCGCGGTAGCCCAGCTCGTTATACTTTTCAATAATGCGATTCTTATCCTCCTCGTAGTCGGTGTTCACAAACTTCTTCTGGCTGAACCATTTTTTGAAGTTGAAGAATCCTGTCTCGTTGGTTTTCTTCATGGCACTCTTGATTTTGCCATCGCTGAGCACCTCGTTGCCCTCGATATAGATTTTGTGCACACCTATCTTAGAGTGCTTATCCACCACAATATCCACGATCACCTCGTTCTTCTTACTGATGTCCTCTTTCTGGAGCACCTCCACAGTGGCCTTTTCAAAACCCTTGTCGGCAAAATACTTTTGCACGATGATTTTCACGCGGTCGGCAATGTTAGGCGTCATCTGGTTGCCTGGGGTAAGCCCAAGGCGCTCGCTCACGTCCTTCTTCTCACCGCTTTTCATGCCCACATAGTTCACCTGCGAGATGCGCGGCTGCTGCTGGAGCACAAATTCAAGCCACACCTTGTCGGCATACACCTTCTCCACCTTGATTTGCACCTTGGAGAAAAGGCCCTGCCGCCAGAAGCGCTTGGCTGCGTTCTTAATGTCGTCGCCCGGAATTTCCACGCGCTGACCTATTGAAAGCCCGGAATAGCCGATAATGATGTAGTCTTCATAGTTGTCGGCGCCAGTCACCTTAATACCTGCAATCTCATATTTAGGGTGATGACCCGAGAACACCACTTTCGGATAGTAGATGGTGTCGTTCACTGTGCGTGTTTCCTGCGCGTTGGCGCTTGAGGCAAGCGCAAGAATAGTTACGAGTAGTAGAATTGCCTTATATCGCATATCTTCAATTTTGTTCGTTATCATTAGTCACCTGTTCACTGGTCTTTCCGAATCGGCGCTCACGGCTTTGATAGTCGATGATGGCCTCAAGGAAGTCGTCCTTGGAGAAGTCGGGCCAAAGAACTGGTGTGAAATAGAGTTCACTGTAAGCAATTTGCCACAGCAGGTAGTTGCTGATGCGCAAATCTCCCGCTGTGCGGATAAGCAGGTCGGGGTCGGGCATATGGGCGGTTGACAGATGTGCCGACACCACGCCTTCGTCGATGTCGGTCACCTTCAGCGACCCGTTTTTCACTTCGCTGGCGATGCTGCGCATAGCCTCCACAATTTCCCAACGCGAGGAATAGCTTAATGCCAGGCATAGTTCCATGCCTGTGCAGTGGGCGGTGTCGGCCTTACACTTGAGCAAACGGGCACGGGCAAATTCTGGCACACACTCCATATCGCCAATGGTGGTGAGGCGCACGTTTTTCGCTATAAGCTCAGGTGTCTCCTTCTCGATGGAAGTGACCACCAGGTGCATCAAAGCGTCCACCTCCATTTGAGGGCGACTCCAGTTCTCGGTGGAGAAGGTGTAGAGCGTGAGGTATTCAATGCCTAAGTCGTTGGCCACTTCGGTGATGTTGTGCACGGTGGGCACACCATTCTCATGGCCGAATGAGCGAATCATGCCACGCTGTTTAGCCCATCGCCCGTTGCCGTCCATAATGATGGCCACGTGGCGAGGAACTCTTGTTTTATCTATTTTATCTATTAGCGACACTGCTTATTTTATATAATGTATATCTTTTCTATATTTATTTCGTTTACTCACACACATAGGGGAGCATTTCCGTCACTCCACATAATGGCACTTCGTGCACCGCTTGCTAAACTCGTAGGTGATGGTGAACATGCCCACCGAATACCAGTCGGTGTTTTTGGCGAAGCCGTGCTGAATACGGTAGAGGTCGCTCAACCCGTCGAGCCGGTCGCCAAACGACTTGCGCATCGTGAACTCAAATCCAAGATTCAGGCGCTCCTTCAACTTGTATTTCACGCCCACACCCATGGGTATGTTCACCGTGAGGTGCGTGCCATTCACAAATGCAGCAGTAGCGCCTATGCCCAGCACCATATATGGCGATATTCTGCTGTAATTCTTATATTTGGCGCCTATGCCGTAATTCAGAAAATTGAATTCGGCCTGTGCGCCCAAATCCACAAGGTGCGACTTAAACTCATAATGCTCGCCGTCGGGAAATTTGCTGGCGCAATCGTTGCTGTTGCCACTGAGCGAGGCGTAAAGCAAATTGCCCTTGAATGCAATACGGCTGTTCATATTGTAGCGAAACACGCCGCCGCCCACCACTCCGGGGTGCTTATACATGTTGCCGCCACTAATGTCGCCAATATAACCGCTCACACCAAGGGCAGGACCCACTTCATAGCGGTATTCCTGAGCCACAGCGCCCAAGGCCATCAGCCACATTGCCAATATTGCGAACATTTTCTTCATCGTCGTCGTCACTTGCGTCATTCGAGTGGTTGCCACCCCAGCGTATTATTAGTAAAGAGGCTTAAAGGTGAGTTGGTTGATCACGCCTTTCCAAATACTGTTATACAGCTCACCGCTGCTATTCTTGCCGCCCACAAGATAGATGTAGGGGCACTCCCATTGGGTCACAGGCTTCACGGGTGCGAAAGCACGTGATTTCTTCGACATGGTTTCTTCCACCACGAAGGCGTTGGCGCCTGTGAAGGAAGGCATATACGACGGCAACTGAAGTGCCAGTCCGCCATTGCTCCAGGTGATACCTTGATTGTAGGAAACATAAGTGGCGCGGTTCATCGAGCCGTCGGCCTTGCGTCCGCCAAGCACAAGCCAGGTGGTGCGCTTAGTCTGGCGGTGGGTCACACTGTCGTTGCTAAACGAGGCATACGACACAAGCGACGCGCCTTCAAGCGCAGGAAGTGGCGAGAAGGTTTCGTTGTCGATGCGCCCCCAGGTCTTGCCGTCGTAGCCCCATACGGCACGCACGGTTTTTCCGTTTTTGTCGATACCACCCACAAGCATACCCTGCTGCGTGGTGGTCCACTTATTGTTGGCCATCACAAATTCCGACGAAGCCTCTACCGGGAATTCATCTTCCAAAGCCACCGGGGTGTAGCTGCCACGGGGGTATTCATCGTGCTTGTATTCTCCGCCGTCGCTGATCACGCCAAGCACCTTGCCGGCGTAGGCGCCCTTGATGCTGCGCCAGATCACGCCACAGCCAGTCCAGGTGGAGCCTTCATCGGTGCTCTTGTAGAGCTGTCCGGCATTGGAGAGAATGTAGAGCGCATCGGACGAGGCTGTGAGCGACTCCACATTGGGCGTGAAGTCGAACGCCACCGTCTTCCTTTCCCATGTGCCTTGACCGGGGTTGGTGGCGAAGGAAAGCACGTAGCCATAAGTGTCGGCCACGAGGCAGGCGTATTTGCCATTGAAGGCCACTGTTTTTGCAGCCTTAGCCGAGCCGCTGGTGTTTGGGAGGTCGCGGCGGGCGCGCTGATCCCAGTACAGTGAGTCGGGCTTGATATTGTGCACATTCACACACACGCTGTAGGTGCGAATGTTTTTGCCGTCTTGTGAGGTAACCTCCAATTCCACAGGGCTGGTGAAGTCGATACTGTCGGTGGTCTCGCTGGTGTATTCCACCTCTTTCTTTTCCATCCACTTGCTGTCTTTCACCTTAAACACCGCCTTGCCAACAGCTGTGGGGAATGTGACCGACACGGTAAGGTGCGACACGTCGGTTCCTTTGGGCAGAGAATCGGCATTGTAGATGAGGTTTTTGTCCTGGTCGATAGAGAAGTACACCGAGTCAAGGTTGTAGAGCACCTTGGAGTTGGAGCCCAAGCTGAAATTCGACACCAGTGTGGAGGTGTAGCTGTTGGGCGAGATTGTAGAATCGGTGTTGGTTGGATCGTCTTTTGTGGAGCTGCACGAGCTCACGGCGAAGCCAAGCAGCATCGCCAGCAGTATGTACATGGAATATCTCTTGTTCATCTATCTAATTTTACTTTGAAAGTACAAATTTACAAAAAAATCATCAATAATGTGGGGTTCGCCAGTGCTTTTATATAGTAACACGCGCGAGCCCTGCACATTGTTCAACGTGTAAAATTAATATTTAAGTGGCAAATGGCGCTTACAAATTAAGATATTAAAAGAAGTAACCGCTCTTTTTTACACCTTTTTAACGCGGCCGCCGCCTTCCCCTACCGTTTTTCACCAATCCGCCCCTCCTCCACCGCTTCCACCAACCACAATTTTAATGTGATAAAATATTATTTAGAATTTTTCTTGCCAAAAGATTTGCATTACCAGAATTTATTTGTATTTTTGCATCAACAGAACTCGTTTGCATCCCATCAGAACTGCAAGCGAGTCATTTTTTATATGTACATATATACATATTATGAAATGAATCAGAGACCAAGAACTATACAAGAGCAATTGTGCCGACTTAAAGAAAAGGGAATGGTATTTAATGATGAACCAAATGCCATTTCGTATTTGTCGAGGATTAGCTATTTCCGCTTAAAATATTATTGGGTGGATATGTTAGACGTCAATACTGGGAATTTCATTAATGGTGCAAATTTCGACATGGTTATAGGAAGATATGAGCTTGATAAAAAGTTGCGTAACATTCTTTTTGGCGCAATTGAAATCCTGGAAGTAGGATTGCGCACAAAATTCATAACAACACTTTCGCTGGCAACAAATACAGGGCTGTGGTATCTGAATGGTTCTCTTTTCAACAATCAGCAGTTTCATGCAAACCTGGTGTTGGATATGAAATATGAGTTTGATAGAAATTCTGATCCTTTTGTACGTCAATATATTTTGGGCCATCACAATTGGAACAAGAACTCATTTGAAGGAGACAACCCTGACGCATGGATAATTTTTGAAACTGCCACATTTGGAACACTTTCCAAAATGTACAAAAACCTACTGAATCAATCTCCGCTTAAGTCAAGAATCGCAAACGAATTCGGTTTGTATTCAGCCAGAGAACTTTCAAGTTGGTTAGAAGCTATTTCTGTCTTACGAAATATTATCGCACATCATTCAAGACTATGGTATAAGATATTTTCCAAGAAGCCAACCAACATCAACCGCCATAGGGATAATTGGATGCGCTCAGACTTGACAGAACACCAGCGCAAACGTGCTTTTGGCGTAATATCCTGTCTTCTATATCTGTGCAATGCGATTTGTCCAAATAACACAATCAAGCAGGACATAAAGAATCTTTTTGCTTCATACCCAAATATTCCAATATTCATGATTGGCTTCACAAAAGGATGGGAGGAAAATCCAATTTGGAGATAGCTACAACAATTAAATAAGAAATGTCAACTTTCAATCACGCTCATAAGAAATCACGCAATATGCCTATGACCACCGACCAAATCGTTTCTGAACTAAAATCGCGGCTGGCGCCACTCTATGGCCAGCGCGAAGCCAGTGCCCTGGTGCGCATCATCATGGAGGAGGTGCTGCACTACACTCCCGTGGATGTGCTCTTGCGGGGCAACGTGGAGCAGGACCCTGCTTTTGTGGAGCATATCCGTGCCATTGCCTGCCGCCTTTGCAGTGGTGAGCCTATCCAGTATATTTTGGGGCGAGCCTCTTTTCATGGCCATGTGCTGAAGGTGACACCCGCCACGCTCATTCCCCGACCCGAAACAGAGATGCTCGTTGACATAATTGTAGATGATGCTCACGGCAAGGCCGACCTGCGTGTGCTCGACGTGGGCACGGGCAGCGGCTGTATCGCCATATCACTGGCTTTGGCGCTCCAGTGGCCAGAAGTGGAGGCTATCGACATTTCCGACGATGCGCTGAAGGTGGCAGAGGAAAATGCAAAGGCGCTTCGGGCAAAGGTGACATTCACCCATGCCGACATTCTGCACGCGAAACCAGAGAGCGGCAGTCTCGACATTTTAGTGAGCAATCCGCCATACATCTGCCAGAGTGAGCGCGGCGGCATGGAGCGAAATGTGCTGGAGCACGAGCCAGCCTCAGCTCTGTTCGTACCAGACACCGACCCGCTGCTCTTTTACCGTGCCATTGCCAATTACGGAGCAGTGGCGTTGAGCCCAGGTGGACGCATCTATCTGGAAATCAACCGCAGGTTTGGCGAAGCCACCTGTCAACTCCTCACCCGCCACGGCTTCGAGCAGGCATGCGTGACCGCCGACCAGTTCGGCAATCCCCGCTTCGTCACCGCCACAAAGCCTGCCCCCTAATAGAAGTTAAACCACGAATCACCTGAAATTTTCCACAAGCAAACCATGCCCTCATATTGCAATATAACGCAAGTCACATTGTCTCATAAGATTGCGTCATCAATCTATTTATCAAGATATTGCGCCATACCAAGCGCATAAGCGAACAGTCTATTTCACATCATCAATCATTCCGATTATGGCCTTCTTCAAAGATGAAAGTTCATTCTCTATAATCCACCATATTTGTTCTGCATCAATATCAAAGTAGTGATGTGCTATAATATCGCGTAGCCCTTTCACATTTTTCCAATCTATCTCTGGATGCGTTGACAAAAGTTCGCCCTTTGTGATTTTATCAAGACCCTTCAAACTTTCTCCGATTGCAATAAATTGCATACAGATTGAGTCCAGAATTGCGACCCCAACAGGATTCACAAAAAAATCATCAGAACAGCGATATGGTTTTGACCGATCTTCTATACTCTCAATTGAAGCCAAAATTCTATTCAGAATGTTCAGAACCACTTCTTTATCGTATAGCATCTACGCCCTCCTTTTCTATTCTGGATTTGAAGAGAGGATTCATATTCTTATGAAATCGAACCACATCAACTGAGCATTTAAACAATTGTTCCAAAAAGTCTTTAAAGTCGGCCAACAAGAATGGATTAGGTGTTTCTGTTTCCACACACACGTCCAAATCGCTTTGCTCCGTCTGTTCATTTCGTGCCACAGATCCAAACACGCACAAACGCTTTATACCAAAATCGGTTGTGATTTTCGCACGATTTTGCTTAATAACTGATATATAGTCTTGAAGGGTTCTCATATTGTCTGTTTTTGCATTTAAAGCAAAAGTATATATAATTGCCGATTTTCGCAAATTTCAGAAGCTGCTTATTACTTTTAAAACAATTACTATAAATATCTCAAACTCTTCTCAAAACCGACAACTTCGTCACCGCCACCCGCTTATAAGAACATTCACAGTGGCGCAGGAACGGGGGGGGTATAATGCAAGTTCATTGCGAACAGACCTACAGTCAGCAATAGCGAGGTTCATACCATATCCTCATCTTCCAACAGCCGGTCCTTGTCTTTAATTTTTTCTCTCATAAATCAAGAATTTGTCATTGTTAGCCGTTTTTTCCGCAAAAGGTAACAGCATACCGTTTTCAACAAGATCCACGCTGCGATTAAAAATATCTTCAAGTCCTATCATTATAGCAGAAATGGTCATTAGTGTAATCCTTGCATTATCTCGATCGTATTCCACAAGAATATCCACATCGCTACTTGGCGTATCTTCTCCTCTCGAACAAGAGCCAAAAAGCCATGCTTTCTTCACTGGCAGACCTAAAAGAAACTGCTGCACTTTTGGTATTGCACTTATTATATCACTGCTAATCATAGATTTACACATCAATAGTTTGACACAAAAAATAGCTATTTGTTTTGACATACCAAATTTTTCAAATCAAAAAAATTTACCAGGGCAATCTTTTCACAAATAGAAAATGACTGGTAGCCTATACCATACTTTCACCTTTTTCCCATCGTGCCTTGCAGGTGTGAATTTGCCAAGTTTCGCCACAACGTTTTTCGCAATATTGTCGTATGTGGCATTGTATGACTTTTCAACGGCCACATCTCCGATGGTTCCATCTTTATTAATTTCTATTTTCAAAACCACTTGCGCCAGTTTGTGCTCCTTGGAGCGGTTTGGGGTGTAATGTAAGTTTCGATTAACATCTTCATAAAGTTGAACACTTCCTTCTGCATACATTGCTGGAGTATCTACAATACTATTGTCGTTGGTGTGGTAGTCAAGCACGAAACTTCCGTATGATGTGCGTGGCTTGTCCGACGACATTTCATCAACATAATCCGACTCACTGTTGACCAGCAGCGATTTACCGGATAATATTTTCTGAGAGCCATTCATATATGTGATGATGGCTTTAGTGAGCTGCATATTAGAAGCGTCGCCAGCCACATAATACGATGATGAATCCCAATCCCAACTGGCCGATTCATATTGTGTGAGAGGTCCGGTGCCTTTAAAATGCCCCACTTTTCTAATGTCACCCACATCATTCGTTACCTTCCAATACACATCAATGTATTTTATAGTCTTTTTGTTAAGATTAGTAAATGAAAAATTAAAAGTCAAGAAAGAGTATTCATTTCCCCAACCCCAATCACCTATATAGCCATAGGGCGCTAAGTTTAATACCTTTCTATAATGATTAGCCACGGCAAACTGATTCATTTTCTTGATATACGAAAGCGTGTAAACTGTGTCATTGCAAAGACTGTCGGCAAAGGCTTCCACATGATACATGAAGTTTGGGTCGGTTTTCAGAATGTTTGGAATAGCGGCTACGTGAAATGCCACGTAGTCATCTTGTAGTTCTCTGGTAATTGGTGTAATGAAATAGATTGAATCATGCTTAATAGCTTCCGTCACCACATAGCTTTTATCAAAATATTTTCCACAGTCGGCACACTCAAGAACATTTCCATCTAATGGAACAAGGCTGTATGAAGCCATATTTCTGTAAACGCCAAAATCCTTGTCGCGCTGCTCCTTTTTGAGCCTGGCAGCATCTTCCTTCTCTTGCGTTACCCTGGCAAGCTCCAATGAGTCGGAAATCGCCTTTTCTCTTGCTTTTCGTTCAAGGGCACGAATACTGTCGTTTTTATGTGCATAGAGCCGATGCAGCTCGTCGTTGACGCTCTGTGCCAACGATGTTATCACCTCTTGTGTGAGTTGTGGTATATGTTTGTTGTTTTTGACAACTTTTGCGTATTCGTTGTTTAGTGTAACCACAAAGTTGCCTTGACCGTTTCTCACATAAAGATTGTGTGTTTTTTTGTCATAAGCATACACAGCAGTCACATTGGTCACCGCGTCCACCAAAACATTCTCCGATGGCTCAAAATAGCCCTTCGCGTTTTTGTGATATAGGACCAAGGCTGTTCGCATAAAGGAATTCTCACTTGTGTATTGCGCATATAAATTCAAACTCCCCATGAAGAACACAAGCAGAAAAGCAAAACAAATTTTATTCATTTTCAATATTACAGGTTTAATAATTATTTTTCTATTTAAATGGTGAAGGGTGCAATAAAATAATAACTGACACATAGTCTTGAAGGGGTCTCATCGTGTCTGTTTTTTTCATTCAAAACAAAAGTAAATATTATTGCCGATTTCCACAAATTTCAGAAGCTATTAATTTTTTTGAACGAATGATGGCTGAGCGAGGCATTGTTTTTCACAAATAAATCATTATATTTGTGGTGTGAACTTATTTATAGCCTCTGCACGATGAAGACAAACCTCCACACTGGCATTCTGCCCGGCGCGCTCACGAGGGTCGTGGGCTTCTATCGCGACGGTTTCCGCGGCATGACCGTGGGACGCACGCTCTGGGCCATCATCGCCATTAAGATAGTGGTGTTTTTCCTGATTCTGCGCTGGCTGCTTTTCCCCGACTTCCTCAGCACGAAAGCCGACAGCGACGAGGGAAAGGCCGAATATGTGAGAGAACAGCTTAACAATCGATAACACCCCAACATCATTACACATATACTAACAACACTTACGCAATGAATGAACTGACTACCGTAGTGGACTGGTCGCGCGCGCAATTCGCGCTCACCGCCATCTATCACTGGCTTTTTGTGCCACTCACCCTCGGCTTAGGTGTGATTATAGCCATTATGGAGACCATTTTCTACCGCACACGCGATGAGAAATGGCTCGCCACCACCAAGTTTTGGACCACGCTGTTTGGCGTGAACTTCGCCATCGGCGTGGCCACCGGCATCATTCTTGAATTTGAATTTGGCACCAACTGGTCGAACTATAGCTGGTTTGTGGGCGACATCTTTGGCGCGCCACTCGCCATTGAGGGCATTCTTGCATTCTTTATGGAGTCAACATTCATTGCCGTGATGTTTTTCGGCTGGAACCGTGTGTCGCCACGCTTTCACCTCACCGCCACCTGGCTCACCGCCATCGGCGCCAGTCTGTCGGCCCTGTGGATTTTAGTGGCAAACGCATGGATGCAGGATCCCGTGGGCTGCACTTTCAACCCCGAAACCATGCGCAACGAAATGACGAGCTTCTGGGCTGTGGCCACCTCACCTATGGCGGTGAACAAGGTGCTGCACACCGTGTTGAGCGCATGGACGCTCGGCGGCGTGTTTGTGATAGGCGTGTCGGGGTGGCTGCTGCTGCGAGGGCGCAATGCCGACCACTGCTTCCGCAGCCTGAAAGTGGGCGCCTGGGTAGGACTTATCGGCATCGTGCTCACGGTAGTGTCGGGCGACACGTCGGCTGTGACCGTAGCTGAGCGTCAGCCTATGAAGCTCGCCGCCATGGAGGGACTTTACCGCGGGCAGAACGGGCAGGAAATTGTGGCTTTCGGCCTACTCAACCCTGCCAAGACGGTGGACAACGACGAAGACCCCTATCTGATGAAAATAGGTATTCCATACGGACTTTCCATTCTCGCCAATCACGATCCACAGGCGTTTGTGCCGGGCATCAACGATATTATCGACGGCAAATTGAAAGACCGCCACGGAAATGCCATCAGCTCCATCTCCTATGAGGAGCGCATGAAGCGAGGGGCCATTGCCAAGGAGGCCATCGGCACCTACAACGTGGCACTGAAAAAAGACGACAAGGCCGCCATGGCCGACGCGCTCCAGACCATTGAGGCCAACTTTTCCCACTTCGGATACGGCTACTTAGACTCGCCCCAAGAAGCGGTGCCTCCCGTGGCGCTCACCTTCTACACCTTCCACTTGATGGTGGCTGTGGGTGGCTACCTCATGCTGTTTATGCTATTGGCGCTCGTGTTAGCCTACAAGCGCCAGTGGCTGGAAAAGGCTCGGTGGGCACGGTGGTGGCACACGCTCGCCATCGTCACCATTCCCCTCACCTACCTGTGCAGCGCCTGTGGCTGGATTGTGGCTGAAGTGGGACGCCAGCCCTGGACTATTCAAGACCTGATGCCCAACAAGGTGGCTATCAGCGACCTCAGCGCAGGCTATGTGCAAATCACCTTCTGGGTGTTTGCCGCCATCTTCACAGCCCTGCTCATTGCCGATGTGAGCATTATCATCAAGCAAATAGCAGAAAAATCAAAACAGAACCTCAACACCGTAAAACATTGACAACGATATGACACTCCAACTTCTTCAAAACTACTGGTGGCTCATCATCTCCACGCTGGGAGCCTTGCTTGTGTTTCTCCTTTTCGTGCAAGGCGGGCAGTCGATGCTCTTCGGTGTGAAAGACGCCGACGACCGACTTCTGATCATTCACGCGTTAGGCCACAAATGGGAACTCACGTTCACCACACTGGTCACGTTTGGCGGCGCATTCTTCGCCTCGTTCCCCCTGTTCTACTCCACCAGCTTTGGCGGTGCCTACTGGCTGTGGATGCTCATTCTGTTCAGCTTTGTGATTCAAGCCATATCCTACGAGTACCGCGCAAAGCGAGGCAACGTGTATGGAACACGCTTCTACGACACCCTGCTCCTCATCAATGGCGTGCTCGGCCCGGTGCTGCTGGGCGTGGCCGTGGGCAGTATGTTTTTCGGCAACGAGTTCAGCGTCACCAAAAACAGGATTCTCGACGTAGAGGCGGCGGCCATATCCACCTGGGGGCCGCTCCACGGACTTGAAGCCATCATGTGCTGGAAAAATCTGGTGTTCGGCATCATGGTGCTGTTTCTAGCGCGCACATTGGCATCGCTCTACTTCATTGGCTACATTCGCGATGAGCGCTTCAAAAAAGGTCAAATCAAGCAATTAGCCATCAATGGAGGCATTTTTGTGGTGTGTTTCCTTGCCACAGCAGCTTTGATACTCACCTCCGACGGAGTGGACACCACTGACGGCGCAGTGCAGTGGATCAGCTACAAATATCTGCATAATTTCATCGACATGTGGTGGTGCCTCATTCTGCTGCTCGCTGGCGTGGGGCTGGTGCTGTGGGGCATCTACCGCACACTGGCCACCAAGGCGCAATGGAGCAAAGGATTCCTGACCGTGGGACTGGGCACGGTGACTGTGGTGATATGCCTGTTCTGCGTGCTGGGCTACAACCACACCGCCTTCTACCCCTCGGTGCTCGACGCCAACAGTTCGCTCACCATTCGCAACAGCTCGTCGAGTCTTTTCACGCTGAAAGTGATGAGCGTTGTGTCGGTGCTTGTGCCGTTTGTGCTCGCCTACATTGCCTACGTTTGGCGAGCCATGGACCAAAATGGCATCACCCGAAGCGGCATCAGCAAGCCATAAATCGCTTGATGTCGGCTAATTTAGCCAATGCCTGCTCACGCCCGAGGCGGTAGGTTTTCGCCATCAGTTCCGGATCGTGGCACACATGCCCTATCTCCAGCTTATCGGCAGGGCGGATCACCAATGCGCGCCCAGCCTTCTCCTGCGCTGCCACATATTCCAGCTCGGCGTTATACATCTCGTGGCGGTGTGCCATCACCTCTATCATCTTAGGATATTTGTGCAGAGCCAGCCTGATAATGGGCATAGCCTTGGTGAGGCGCTTCACATAGCCCACAGGCTGGGTGAGCACCACAATGTTGCGCGCATAGCCCACACGCTCAAAATATTTCAGTGGAATGCTGTCGCTCATGCCGCCGTCAAGCATACGGTGGCCGCCCACCTCCACCACTTTCGACACCAGCGGCATCGACGACGAGGCACGAATCCATTCCAGCATTTCGGTCACGTTCTCGTCACGGAGAATATGATATACCGGTTTACCCGTGTCAACATCGGTGCACACCACATGAAAATCTATAGGATTGGCCAAAAACTTGTCGAAGTCGAAAATATCGTATTTGAGCGGCACCTCATGGTAGCAGAATTTTATATTATAAAGGTTGCCCGTGGTGAGCAGCGAGTGAAAGCCACTGTAACGCCGGTCATGGGCGAACCGCTGATTATAGCGCAGCGCGCGTCCTATCTGCTCGCTGCAATAGTTCACGCCAAAGGCGGCTCCAGCGCTCACGCCCACCACGCCATCGGCCTTCAGTCCATTTTCCATCATCACATCAAGCACGCCGCAGGTGAACATGCCACGGTAAGCGCCACCCTCAAGCACCAGTCCACAATTTCCTTTCTTTTCCATATCCATTTTTATGTGCTTTAAAAAAACTATAGGAACGCCACATTCTGCGTCCGCCCCCTCTATAAGCAAGCAGCAAACCATTCACCGCCAGCTCATGGGGCAGGCACGAAAATATCGCGTTCCTACTTAATATCATCATTTCTTACACGCGCCCCGGCATCGCAAGGCACGTCTGCGCCCGCCTAAAGGCTCTTGTAAGGCAGCTTGGCAATCATCTCGCCAAACTTCTTTGCGCCGTCTTTCAGCTTGCCGCCCACCATGGCACGGAGCATGATGGGAATGTCGAGCTGCAGCGAGGTCATGCTCTCCGTGTGGTCGGCATCAATCTCCTTCAGTTCAATCACCAGCCCGAACGGCACTGGCGACTGCGCTGCGCCAAACACAATTTTATTTGGCACCACCTTTTCCACCACACCCAATTTGAGTGGCCCCATAGGCGACTCTATCACCACGCCGCCGTCCTCAAATTTAAGGCTCTGGAGATGAGTGCGGGCTTCTTCGGGCAGTTTGTCGATATTTTCTTCCATGTGACGGCGAAACACCTCAGGGTTCGACAGTTTGCCGTACACCGTGGCAATGTCGCAGTCAATCACATGCTTATCGCTTTTATATGTTTCCATATCCGTTGTCCTCTTTAGTCAATATTCACCACTTCAGGAGTCCAGTTCTCAGGGTCTTCACGCCAAAGCTGAAGTTGTGCCTCATCGCTTGCCTTAATGTAGTTGGTCTCCACAGCGGCCTTAATCATAGCGCTGTAGCCACTGAGTGTCACGAGCGTCACACCGGCTTGTTCAAAAGCCTGCACAGCCTGTGGAAACTCGTAGGTGAAGATAGCCACCATGCCCACCACTTCGGCACCGGCATTGCGCAGAGCCTCCACGGCCTTCAGGCTGCTCTTGCCTGTGGACACAAGGTCTTCCACCACCACCACTTTCTGGCCTGGCTTGATATTGCCTTCAATCATGTTCTCCAGTCCGTGATCCTTTGGAGCCGAGCGTACATACACCATAGGCTTGCCCAAAGTGTCGGCCACGAGTGCGCCCTGGGCTATAGCGCCAGTGGCCACACCAGCCACCACCTCGGCATCGCCAAAGTTCTCAAGAATGAGGCGTGAGAGCTCCACCTTAATGAAATTACGCACTTCGGGATAGGAGAGCGTGAGGCGATTATCGGTATATATTGGTGAGTTCCAGCCGCTTGCCCAAGTAAACGGACTGTCGGGCTGAAGTTTTATAGCACTGATTTTTAACAATTTCTCAGCAAGAAGAAGATCTAACTTTTTCATGAATGAATATCTGTTGAGGGATTAATAATAATATTTATTACAAAATTACGAATAATATCACTTACGGTGGCAAGTGTGGCGCTTGAAATTTTCTTGAATTATGTTTTTTTTATAATTTTGCGTGCACAAAAAAAATATCACTCACAGCTATGTATAAATCGCCACGCAAACCCCTTTCCACCACTGCCGCCCTCAACAAGGCGGCGGCTCTTTGCGCACGCTCAGAGCAGGCATCTGGCGATATCTACACCAAACTCGTGGGCTGGGGGCTTTCGGCCGACGATGCCGACAGCGTGATTCAGCGGCTGAAGACCGACGGCTATCTCAACGATGAGCGCTACGCCCGGGCCTACTGCCGCGACAAGATGCGCTTCAATGGCTGGGGACGCATCAAGGTGGCTTTCATGCTCAAGGCCAAAGGCATAGGCAAGCATCACATTGAGGCCACACTCGCCGATGTAGACATGGCGGAATACACCGCCACACTCCGCAGGCTGCTGCAGGCTAAATGGCGCGATGTGAGTGCAAAGGAGCCAATGCAGGCGCGCGCCTCGCTTATGCGCTACGCCGCTTCACGCGGATTCGAGCCTGATGTGTTCTACCCCATCATCACCGAGGTGATGAGCCATCACCCCCACAACAACGCGCCAGAATGAAACTCAGCCACATTCTCCGAGCCACTGCCGATATACTGATGCCGCGCGTGTGCCCCGTGTGCGGCGCCACCCTTGACGGCGGCGAGCGGTATGTGTGCAGAAAGTGCTTGATGCTCCTGCCGCTCACCACGTATGAAGCCAATCCGCTCAACAATATGGCGGCGCGCTTCATCGGCACGGTGCCGGTGGAGTTTGCCACGGCCTATTTCTTCTATGAGCGTGACACCCCCTATGCGCAGATTCTGCAAGACATCAAATACCGTAATGTGCCATCAATGGGCAGATGGCTGGCACGGCGCTATGCTGAATCCACCGCCGAGAGCGTGCCATGGAGCAGCATCGACTTCATCATACCCGTGCCCCTGCACGCCACAAAACTGGCAAAGCGGGGCTACAACCAGGCGCTTCACATAGCCATGGGCATCAGCGATGCCACCCACATTCCCATCTACGAAGCCCTTTACGCAGTGAAGGCCCACCACACACAGACGCACAAGTCGGCCCACGAGCGTATGCTCAACGCCAAAGGCCTTTACGCCCCAATTCCCGAAGCCACAGCCACGCTCACCGGCAAGCATGTGCTGCTCGTAGATGATGTGATCACCACCGGAGCCACCCTGCTGAGCTGTGCGCAAAGCCTGTGCCAGATACCCAGCTTGCGCGTCTCATTCTTCACCCTCGCGGCCGCCCGCCTCACCTAATCCCCCCCAAAAAATAAATTAAGGAGCCTGCGCTTCACAGCGTGGGCTCCTTAAAATCTACAATCTATAAAAACATATATATCATCAGAAAACTATGTTCTTACTTCAGTAATTTCGATGTTCAAAAATATAATGCTTATTCCACATTTGCAAATATTTTAGCCTATTCTTTTTAAAAAAGCACAATTTTCTTGATTTTTCCTACTTGCAAAGCAGCTTTGCGGCCGTTACGGGTGGGCGGTTTTGGCATTGACTGGTGGAAGGGGATTCGCTACCTTTGGGGCATTTGTTATTTTCATTTTAATTTTTTAGCGATATGAAACACCTTACTATCTATCCTTCCACTTCCTCTTTTGCACACAACGAGGAGGCCATGCCATCGGGCGAAGCCGCACAAGCCATGAATGTGCGCCGACGCGAAAAAAGCGTGGAGGTGGTGGGAAATCCCGTGAAAACCGGGAATGTGACCGCCGGACACAAAATCGTGTGTATTCACCACGGCCACTATGTGACGTGGCACACCGATGGACTTTACCACGATGGCAACCTCTTTTTCAAAACCGACGCTGCGGTGCTTGAGGCGCACAGCATTGGCAGATTTTTAGTGGTGAACACCTCCCACGGCTTAGCATACTTCACCGGAACCGATGGCGAACTCTCGCGCCTCAACGTGATCGATGCCATTCCTGAGCTGCATCTCGAAGCCATCGACACAGGCTCCCTTTCGGAAGACCTTCCGCAATACGATTTCAGCACACCGCTCGCCACATGGCGCGCACCACTGCCCGCCGCCGATGTGCAGATGATGGCCGCCATCATTCGTGATGCTTACCGCCATCTGCAAAAAAGGGCGAAAGGAAACGGCACAAACACTCGCCCTCTGCTGGCGCGCTATGGTGTGAGGCTCACTTCCGACAAATACTTGTGGATAAGCGCGCCTGTGCTTATCGGCCACACCACGGTGCAGAACCATTACCGCACACAAAGCGATGCCACCACAAGTGGCGGCCACTACACCGGCATCGCTGCCTCCACCCTTTCGCTGCCCACTTTCAAACTGGCAGTGAGTGTGGTGAAAGGCACTGCCCCCGAATGGATCGATGCAGTGAAGTCGGTAGATATTTTCATCACCGATGAAGCCGATGTGGCCGACACCACACTGCTCGACTACCGCATAGCCACCACATCGGTGGGCACACGCCGATACATTGCCGAGTTTGGGCCAGAGCCTCGAAGCGTCGGCGAGGTGATGGGAGAGTTGATGAACAGCAAATGGCATTTGGTGGCATCATGCACGAATATCAAGGCGTTAGCGAAAGGCGTGTTCAGTGCATGGGGCGCAACTCAAAACCCCACCGCTCTCCTGCCTGGCATACCGGCCTTCACACTCTCACAGCCTGCCACAATCGCTCCAACGCTCACCAATGCCGAGTGTGCACGCATCATTAGTCAGACCAGTGAAGCGCATCTGCCTGCGTGCACGCTCAGCCATGGCGGCAGACTGTGGTGTGGTGGCGGCAGCAAGCGCCTGGTGGCGACATGGCAGCCCTCGGCATGGTTTATGCCACCCTTCTCCGCCAAATCATGCACCATCACTCTGACCGAGAAAATGGCCACCGACCAAGGCGAAGCCACCATCACCACCACACGCACCTACCCCTTCACGCCATCGGCCGTGAACCCTCTCGCCTGCGCGCCACACACCTGCGCCACCTCGCTCCGCATGGAGGTGAGTGACGACCAAGGCACGAAAGCGGCTGAATGGGCGCTTACCCCGCTCCACGCCTGTGGAATGGCAGCCACATTCACACCCGACCTGCTTCCGCTCACCCTTCATGATGATGAGCCGGAAAATGCCAGTACGCACGGTGCCATCATCAGCACATCGGGCGCGCTCACGGTGAGCGACATTGCGCAACCCATCACCACCGCCTACAGCCAAACGGTGACCGGCGTGGAGCTAACCGCCTTGGCTGCCACCGAGCGTCCCATCTATTCTGGCGGATTCGGACGCTATCCCCTCTACCTCTTCACCGACCATGGCATATTTATCGTTCCGCAAAAGAGCGATGGCACATTTGGCGAAGCACAGCTGATGAGCCGCAAATTGATTAATGCCCAAGCCAGCCCAGTGAGTGGGGGCGGAAAAATATGGTTCGTGAGCACACATCACCGGTTGTGCTATATTGAGGGGTCGAAAATCAAAGAGGTGACCACCGTTGCGGAATCGGTGACAGGCATGGCGTGGAACGACGCCGAGCAAGAACTGTGGCAAATCAGTGCCGACGGCACACTGCGCATCACCGATGAAGGCGGTTTTTCATCAAGTCTCACGCTAAGCGCGGCATCGCTTTACCACGATGGACAGACGGCACTTGCTGTGATGCCCGACGGCAGCGTACACGACATCTGCGCCACCACACCGGCAGAGCAAACCATATCGCTCCTCACCCACCCTATCCTCTTAGGCACCGACCTGGCAAGCCAGCCATCGCAAATTATCTGGAACATATTCGGAGAGGGGCTGCATCTTTCACTCTTGCTTTTGGGCGAGCGTGGAGAAAGCTGTCATGGGTTCACACTATGTGGAGCGAAGGTGAATGGCAATGTGGGCGCGCCGATTTCGCTGCCCGTGGTCACGATTCCCACACGCACCGTAAGACTCTGCATCAGCGGCACCGCACCATCAGGAACAATCATTCGCGCCACGGATCTTTATATAAGGAGCAAGTAAACAAAACACCGTTTTTTACGTCTTTTCAAACAAAAATATCACTTTTTTAGTCAAAAAAGTGATATTTTTTAATACAAACGCTTGCTATTATAAAATTTTGTTGTAACTTTGCAGTGTCATAATTAAAGCTGATGACACCAAACATCTATAGCTTTTATGGCAAAACATTTTGGATTTGCTCTCGTGCACACTCTGGCTAATGGCAAATCTTATCATCTTGATTCAAAATAGTTGTTTTATAGATAATTGTGTATTTAAGGAAATGGGAAAGTCGGGAGACTATCCCTTTTTTTATGCGCACCCGATAAGGCCGTTTTTTATTCATTTTGGCAGACGGTTTGGGGGTGTCATTCCTAATATTACTATGACTCTGTATCGGAGGGAACCGTGCTATTGGCGCTCGAGCACAGTGTCGAGCGAGGCTGCAACAGGAGGCTGTGGCGGCAATGCCGATGGAAAGTCGGCACAACAGGCTTTCCCCATAGCGGCATAAATGCAGAGCACCAATAGGGCTATGCCGCGCGACATCACCATATCATCATGCTTACCGTCGATGGCACCATAGCCGCCACCCACCTTTTCCTCAAACCAGCACATTTCATCAATGGCATCGCCATCGTGCTCCACCAAAAGCCCGTCGCGCACCATCGCCACCAAATTATTCACGATTTGAGCCTTGGTCAGCACATTGGTCTGGAAGCCCACCTTCACACCGCCATTCTTCACCTTGCGGCGATACACGTTGGAATACTCACTGCGGAGCCGCTTCAGCAAAAAAGCCGATTTTCCGCCGTCGGAAGCATGCGTTTCAAGCGTATTGCTCTCCACCACCAGTAAAGCCCGGTTATAGAACGTGGCAATATCTATTGCCTTCTCTATCAGCAGATCGTGGTCGATATGCCCACGCCACTGTGCCACCGTTTCGTAAAGGCCGTCGTGGTGGGCAATCACCGAAATCACCGAGTAGTCGGCGCCATCACTGTGTCCACCAATATCCACACCCACCACATATTTTGCGCCAAAGGCATCGCTGGTGGGCATCTCCCACACCTTCAGGCGCGCCTCGCCCTCTTCTACAATCTTCCATTCTCCTTGCCAGCGTTTCAACTCACCTTTCGCCAAAGGCTCACGGCACTGAGCACGCATAGCGTCGAGCCGCGGCAGCGAGAACACGCACCGGCCAGAAGTGCTGAAAGCCTCAGTGGGATTGGAGGGAAACTCCGCCATCATCTTATGGTGTGAGAGATAACTTTTGCGCTTTTCATGATACCACTTAATCATTTCCAGCGTGCAGCCTATATGCCACAAATTGCGCTCATAGCCATCAAGGCTTTGCCACAGTTCAGGAATTTCAGCCTCAGCCACCGGCAAACGGTAGATTTCAATCTCATACCAAGGCACAAACACCGCCTGCTTGTCGGTTTCGCCATTCACCGAGTGGAGCCACTCATTGTGGAAATATGAGCCAATGCCATTCGCCGTCGATTCCAGCACCTCCACAGTGAGTCCGCCCACCAGCAGTGAGCCGTCGATAGAGCGCATCACATCTTCGGGATTGCGCATAGTGGAAGAGGGCCAGAACGCCACTTCGCTCAAATGAGCCATGGCTATGTCGTAGCCACGCACCACATCATCGGCTTGAGCCGTGCCCATCAGCACCACACAGTCGCGCCCGGTGATAATCTTGGCGTGGGCATTGCCCTCAAACGTTTTAAACTCCATGCGCTTTCCACCCTCGAGCAGTTCCTTAGGGTAATGCAGCAAGAGCTTGGAATACATACCCTTTATCACACTCGAAGTGCTGCGCTTATGTCCGCAGATAATGCTGTTCCAGTTGCGCTTCAGCACCAGTTGAATCCATGCCATATACATCAGCACCAGCGTGGATCCGCCCCACTGGCGAGCCTTGAGCAAAATCATGCGTATGCCCTTTCCCATCAGCCGCTGGCGCTCCAAGGAGGCGAGCACATGACGCTGTGGAGCGTTGAGCCGAAGGCGCACATTGCGTCCGCTCACCTTGTCGCGCACAGTGGCACAGGTGGCGCACCAGTATTCAAAGTCGTATTTGATTCTTGCCTTTTTATAGCTCAACTCATCATTCAGCACATCGGCTGGCTCCCCGTCGAGCATGGCTTGCGGCAGCCACACCTCTCCAGCCACGGCCGAGTTCACCATTCGGCGCGGACCGCAGCACCCCTCACCCGTGACGGGATTGTAGGGCACATTCAGCGCCTCATTGCGAGAGCGGTTTTCGGCTATCATTTTAGGCAAGGTCATTGGCAAAGCTGCCAAATGATCGTGTTTTTCAGTCATCGGTATTCTTTTTTGAGTGTAAAACTACACAATGCCGGCACCGCGGTCAATAGCAATATGGCGGCTATTTCAGCATATCAGCCACCTCGGCAAGAGAGCCATCGCAAGCCGAAGGTTTCACACCGAGCAAATGGCACAGCAGCGGATACACGCACACATTGCGGAATTTGTCGGCCTTCACATAGCCGTTCTTAAACGCCGGTCCCATGGCGCGGAAGCCCACCTGCATATCACTGCAAGTGTTGTCGAAGCCATGGCTGCCACCCCGGCGCACCTTACGGTCGGTGAAAAGCCAGCCCACATCGGGAAGCACCAGCACATCGCCCACATTCGGGTTGCTGCCATAGTGCAGATATTCGGGAATGTCGGCCTTACGCCATGCGCGAATATGGTCAACACCCTTCAGCGCCAGCAAAATAGAGTCAACGTAAGCCGCCTTTTTCACATACACATTGGCAGGCAGGTCGCCATCCACGGCATCCACCCACTCGTCTTTGATGTATTTACTCACCGGCACAGTGCGGTCGGCGTCGGTCCACGTCATGCCATGGTCGCCAGTCACTATCAAGTTCACTTTGCTCGCCTCTGGCAGCAGACTGATGCGGTTCCACATATACGCCAGCACCTCGTCCATGTGTTCCACCTCCTTGCGGCAGTCGCTCGTCACCGGTCCAGCCACATGGCCCGTGTGGTCGGGCTCCTCAAAATAGCACATCACAAAATGAGGACGCTCCTTTTCCGGAAGCTGGAGCAGGCGCAGCACCTCATCGGCACGCTCCACATCGGTGAGCAGCGGCTTTTTCTGGTAGTCGTGCCAATAATTGGCATGATCGCCCTTGATAGCCACATCACTGCCCACCCAGTACACCGTGGCGGTGGTCACGCCTTGGCGTTTGGCAGTGAGCCAAATAGGGTCGCCACCGTAATATTGGGGATCGGTACGAGTCTCGGAGTCGCCAAGCGAGTATCGCTTGCCTGTGGCGCGCACACGGAAAGAGTTGGCAATGATGCCATGATGGTCGGGCACCAACCCTGTGGCCAGGGTGTAATGGTTGGGGAACGTTTTGGAGGGAAACGACGGCTGCATCACAGCCTTCACGCCCTTTGCCGCCATGGAATTGAGGAATGGCGTGTTGTAGGCCTCACAATAGTCCCAGCGGAATCCGTCGAGCGACACGATAATGGTGTACTGGTCGTTGCCGGCTGCCCATGAGGCCACTGCCATCAACGCCACAAACATAGATAGTAGCAGATGTTTCATTTCTTCTTCATTTTAGTTGACAGTACAAAAGTAGGAAAAAGAAACCGCAACACAAAAAAGAAACTGGACCATCGCCTATGCAAATGCGTTGGTCCAGTTTTTTCAATGCGGTTCACACCACGGCCTTATTCCAAAGATTCCCGAATGATGCGAAGAGAGTCCTTTTTATAGGATCGGCGATTGTATTCCTCTCTCCTACAAAACCAGCATCTACATGGGGTGCCAGTAGATTTGTACTTTAGCGCCCACTGTTCTTTTGCCACCTCAAACCAGTGAGGATTGCGTTTCATACTGCCGTCTTCAAGAAGGATTATCTCACCACAGGCTGCGAGATAAATCATACGAGCCTTAAACACGCGCGCCATCTGTCGGCGACGCCACAATTTGTTTCGTTTGTTTTGATTTTTGTCCATCGTCTCTTTCTATTAAAGATAAGGTGAGCAAAAACTTTACTTTGGTGAAACATAATGTGTCCATAGTTCATAATCAATTAGATGTTAGATGTTAGAAATTAGATGTTAGACGTCAGAAATTAGACGTTAGAAATTAGATGTTAGAAGGGAGGTATTCAGTAAGGACGCACGGTTCGTGCGGTTCGTGCGACAGCCCCCACGCCCCACAATATAGCAAATTTCATGCCAAAGGCCGCGTCCGCCTCAAAAAAAACGATATGCAACCGCTGTGGTTATGGGCTTGACTTCACAATGCCAAATTCAACTGCGCCCACATATAGGTGAAATTAAACCCAGATATGTCGTACACTTTGGGCACCTTGTATTTTCTGGGTTTAAACCAAGGTTGCAGACAAAAATAGCCGTGCTGGTCGTCATACAGCACTATTCCGCTCCGAGCAAACATCTCCCCGATCATTAATTTGAGTGTTTTTTCATCATAAAAGTTGAGCATTGCCTTGCTCAACGGACGCTTTTCACATATCGACCATTTGCCCACGCCGTAGGCCGACGCTGTTCGGTTCAGCACAGCCACCACTTCGCCAAACTCCATGGTTTCCTCGTCCACCTGGTCGCCATGCAGCCCCGATGCCTTGCAGGCTCGCAAATTCATGCCATGCTCGGTGAGCTGCACTTGATAAAGTGTGCCGTCGGCAAGCGCGATCACATCGGAAGGCATATCAAACTGCTTTATCACTACATAGTTGCTATAGGTTTGCTGCGACCCTACCGCATATTTTCCATTCGTGGTGAAATGCCATTTCTCACCGGTTTTCATATCTTCATAAACACCCGCATAGGCTTCGTAGCGGTCGCGCTTCATAAAACGCTCAAGATTGCCGTCAAACTTCTGGAGTGCCGCCACGAATAGATGGCTATGATAGCACTGAAGTATTTTGTAGCCCCCAATGTTATAGAGCACCAATTCATCGCCCTTGTGGCACAAGCTGTCTATGCAAATGGTGCTGTCGGACTGGTCGCCGGGCAGAATCGTGTATTCTTTTGCCGACTTTCTCTCCCGTTTGAGCACAAATTTGTAGCCGCCCTCATGCAGGGTGCCGCCTTCCATCACCACGGTTTTGCCGCCATTCAGCACCTTGGCCTTATAGCTGACTATACCGTCGGTCCAATACGAGCCATCCGTGATTTGTGCACAGGCGGCAACCACGGCCACCACGGCCACCACAGCCATCAGCATACTGATTAAAATTCGTTTTTTCATCTTGAATCATCAATTTATTTTATTCTGGTGCAAAGATAGTGCAAACCAAACGCAGAACAACAAATTTGTTTTGGAGAAATGCAGCCTATCTTCTACAAAGTTACGAAAAAGTTAACAATCAAGAAGGGCACTCGGCAACACAGTGCCAAGCGCCCTTCCATCATTATTATGAGAAACACTTACTTGTCAATAATAACCGATGAGTCGGGGTGTGCAATTTTCTCCAGCGTCTGCCAGCATTGATACAAGCCTCTGGGCACATGGAAGCAGCCCTTCCATTTTCCGCCCTTGAGAGGCAACAACACCTCTCCCCTGCGATTCAGATAGCCAAACCACTCAGGAGCTTCCGAGTCCTTGAAATGCGTCCATGCATAGTCGTGCACTTTCTCAAACCATTGCCAACATTCTTTGCGGCCGGTGAGCTGATAACCTTTCAGCAGGGAAATCAACGTCTCTATATGCACCCACCAAAGTTTCTGATCCCATTCCAGCTCCTGTGGAGGACAGCCTTTGCGGTCCATAAAATAGAATATACCGCCAAATTCCTTGTCCCAACCATAGTTAATCATATTCAGGGTTATATCCACAGCCTTGTCGATGATGTCTTTTCTGCCCAGACGCTCTCCGAGGTCCATGCAGAACCACATCGCTTCAATAGCGTGTCCGGGATTCATGTGGCGTCCCTCAAACGAATCGCACAGCTGATTGTCGGTGGTGACATTCTCCACCACCAGGCCAAGTTCCGGACGGTAGAACACATCAAGCACCTCATGCAGGCAAGTGTCGATTGTCTGATTCAGATATTCCGGCTCAATCATATGCTCTATCTCCAAAGCCACGTTGCAGAGAATCATCGGCAAAGCGAAATTCTTCATGTCGCGCGTGCCCGAATGTAGTTTGTTCCACTTGCCCTTCGGATTTTCTTTTTTCGACAGTATGATGTCGAATGTGCTGCGTGCTATATCTTCATATTCCTTGTTGCCGGTGGCAAGCGCCAACTGCCCGAAAGCAATCGTGGCAAACGTGTAGGAGAATATATTGTAGGGCTCAACCAATGGATTGCCGGCTCTGTCGAGCGAAAAATACCAGTTGAATTTGCCGTCGTGCCCGTGCTTCTTCAAAAACTCACCGCCTCTCACCGCACATTCAAGCCATTCTTCGCGCTTCTCAAGTTTGTTGTAGAGCATTGAGAACAGCCAAACCTCACGTCCCTGCATCCACACAAACTTATCTGTGTCATAAACGTTTCCATAACGGTCAAGACACGAGAAATAACCGCCACACTCTTTGTCCTGCGACTTGTCGAGCCAAAATGGCAACACATTGCCAAGCAGTTCCGACTTATATAGATTCGCAAGCTCCTCTATTTTTTTATCCATCACTTTATATGATTTTTAATGTTTGTTTTCTTTCTCAGTAATTCTCTCAATTTCTTCAAGGCTCAGTCCCTTGGTCTCCGGAACACATTTGTGGACAATGACAATATACGGAACACACATCACTGCAAACAGCAGGAAGGTGCCTACCGGAGTAAGCCGCAAAAGCATCCATGGCGTGAGCTGGCCTATCAGATATGTGCCTATCCACAGCGAGAATCCGGCAATCGACATGGCCAACCCTCTCACTTTCGTTGGATACATCTCCGACAGCAGCACCCACACTACCACGCATATCGAAATGGCGCAGCAGAATATGTAGGCCAGGAAAAACACCAGCAGCAACAATGGCGACAGCCCTACCGACGCTCCAAAAGCAAAGTAGGCGGATATGAGAACGAGCGACGCTATCATTCCTCCCACACCGTAATATACAAGTTTTTTACGTCCCACCTTATCTATGATGAGCAATGCAAGAACCGTGGTGAGCATATTCACAGTGCCCACGAGCACCTGATAAAACAGGGAGTCACCACCCGACAGACCGCTGTCGGTGAATATCGACGGACCATAGTAGAGCACCGCGTTCACGCCCATAAACTGGCCAAGAATGGCTATCGCCACCCCTACTGCCACCATCTTTCTGACACCGGGGCGAAGAAGCTCACGCCATTCCACATGCTCTTCATTTCCGATAGCCGAGCGTATGTTTGAAAGCTCCTGCGACGCGTCCTTATCGTTAAGGTATATTTTACCGACTATGGCGGCAGCCTCTGCCTCACGCCTTTTAAGCACGAGCCATCTTGGCGATTCCGGAATAAAGAATATGATCACAAGGAACAATGCAGCGGGCAGCGTTTCCATTCCAAGCATTCCACGCCACGACTCTGTGCCAAACACGGTGGCCACGAGGTGGATTTGCGAGAGAGCTGCCGTATGCTCAAACTGAAGCAGGGCGTAATTAGCGATGTAAGCCCCAAGGAAGCCTATCGTTATGGCCAACTGATAGAGCGAAACCAGCCGCCCTCTGTGCTCTGGCACCGACACTTCTGATATATACAGCGGAGAAATAATCGACACCATTCCGATGCCTACGCCTCCTACTATCCGATATGCCACAAGCTCACTGAACGATGCCGACACCGCGCAGCCAACAGCCGACACCGTGAACAACAGCGCCGACAATATCATGGCCTTCTTGCGACCCAGATAATCGCCTATCATTCCTGCCACAGCCACACCGCAGATGCTTCCTACCAATGCACAGCCCACATACCACCCTTTCTGCAATGCGTCGAGAGAGAACTGACGTCCGACCACATCGATAGTTCCGGAAATGACAGCCGTGTCGTAGCCAAACAGGAAGCCGCCGACAGCCGCCACAACGGCAATAAACGTGACGTAGGCCAAGTTTGCTTTTCCAACAATCATAATTATTATTCTTTAGATTAAAATTTATCGTCTATACCAAAATACTCACAATACCGGTCGAAAAGATGCCCGGCCTGCAGATAAGCGGATTGCGGGCTCATAAAATGCGAGAATTCAAAGGTGATGGCCTTGTCATACCCCGCCCGCTTAGCCGCCTCGAGCTTCATGCGCAGCTTCTCGAATTTGATAGGGAGAAATTTGATAGGCATATCACGGTCGAAAGTCTCTGCATTTGTCCAGCATTTGATGCCATACCGGTCGGCAAGTTTCTTGTTGACCTCGAAGAAAGCGTCGAGTTCGTCGTAATCGATATGCCCATCTTGGAAGGCGCAAGCGTCAATCACGTCATGTATGCCCGCAAAAATCTCGTTCCACTCCCGCTCATGCTCCTCCACCGACACGCCGGCTTCCTTGGTCAGGCTCGACGACGCGGCCATCACAGCCTTTTTGCCGTCGATCCACGGTGAGATGAACGTGGGCAAGCCACCCGACACGTCCTTGCACTGCTTGCCAAGTGTGTGGAATGCAGCCACAGCGCCCTTGGTCTTTCTCGATATTTCGGTGCTCACATACCAGCCACCAAAGCTCTTATGCTTTGAGCCATAGTTTTTCCACACCTCGTCCACCACGAAGCGGTTATGCTCCATCTCCATCGTCATGTCGCCAGTGTCCCAATACACGCCAGAGTCATACAGGCCGAAATAGAACTTCATTCCATAGCGGTCCGACAGGCGCAGAAACATGTCGAGCAAATCGACTGAAGGCCTATAGCACCCTTTACCTATAAGATAAGCCGACGGATATGTGATGAATTTGCGATAGCCACTACTGATCATCACCACAGTGTCTATCCCAATCGATTTCATGTAGCGGAAATCAGCGTCCCATTCTTTCTCGCCCCAATTCTGATGAGGAATGTCGTGAGAAATCTCGTCTAAGAATGTTCCAGTGATTCTCAGCGCATTGCCACTGTGGGCAAGCGGCTCCAGTCCGCCAGAGCGCCGGCGGCTGCCGCCAGCCATCATCTGCGGAGCCACCAGCCCCGCAAGCCCCAATGCAGTCAAGCTTTTTAAGAAGATTCTTCTGTTAAGCATTCTTTTAAATTTATTTGTTTATGGTTTCACAAAGGTAAATATTTTTATTATATGCACCAAGGGTTACGAAAAAATTTTATTAATTGCGATATTTTTAATTAAAAAATTTGTTTATACGGATTTTTCTGGCTTACTTTGCCACAAGAAATGAAATTGACTATTAGCTTTTTAATCAAATAAAATGATTTCCACCTTAATAAAAGAGATAGGAAAAGGCACCAAAAATGCGATGTTGAAGAAGCGCGTGATTTCCTTTTTTATGAAAAATGGATTTTACACGCTCCCCGACTTGGCGAAATCCCTTGGGCTCAGTATTCCCACAATCACCAAACTTGTGGAGGAGCTTTCCTGCATAGGTATCGTAAAAGAGCGGGGCAAGCGGGAAACCAACGGCGGACGCCATCCTGTGCTCTATGGGCTCAACCCCGACTCTTGCTATTTCGCTGGAGTGGACATCAACAACGATTCGGTGAGCATTGGCCTCATTGACTTTTGCGGCGACATGGTGGAAAAGCAGATCGACATTGCCTACCATTTCGAGAACACTCCCGAAGGGCTCGACCGTCTCTGCCACATCATTCGTACTTTTATTTCTAATCTGAGCATCGACAAAGAAAACATTATTAAAATAAACCTCAACATTTCCGGACGCGTAAACCCTCAATCGGGCTACAGCTACAGCCGGTTTAATTTCGAGGAGCAATCGCTGGCTGATGTGCTGACCAGAAAAATCGGAATATCGGCCTGCATCGAAAACGACACAAGGGCGATGACCCTGGGCGAATATACGTTCGGCAACTGCTCAAACGAAAAGAATGTGATTTTCGTGAACGTAGGCTGGGGACTTGGCATCGGTATGATTCTCGACGGAAAAATCTACAGAGGCAAATCGGGATTTGCCGGTGAGTTCGGGCACATGGTCACATTCAACAATGAGGTGATGTGCCACTGCGGCAAAAAAGGGTGCCTCGAGACGGAAGCATCTGGCAGCGCGCTGCACCGCAAGCTAATCGCCAGGCTCGAAGCCGGTGAAAATTCAATTCTCGCAAAGGAATTCAAGACTGAGGGCGACGTGTCACTCGACAAAATTATAGATGCCGTAAACCACGAAGACCTCTTATGCATAGAACTGGTGGAGGAAGTGGGACAAGTGCTCGGCAGATGGATTGCCGGACTGATCAACATTTTCAACCCTGAGAAAGTGGTGATCGGCGGCAGCTTGTCGATGACGGGCGACTACATTCTTCAGCCAATAAAGACCCTTGTAAGGCGCTATTCTCTCAATCTTGTCAACGAAGACACCAAAATCGAGCTTTCGCAGCTTGGCGACCAGGTGGGACTGATTGGAGCATGCGCAAATGCACGAAAACGAGCGTTTGACTGTTGAGGCAGAGCCACAGCTTCCAAACGTAATTCACATAACTTTCCTAACTGACAAATACATCATTTTACATAACTAATAAACTTCAAACCCAAAAAATGAGACTGAATAGTTTTTAAGTGCATTTTTGGCTCTTGCCTTAGCCTCTGTCTCCCAGACGGCTCTTGCCCAAGCATTCACCGTGCAGGGCAAGGTTGTGGATGAGAAGGGCGAGCCCATGATAGGTGTCGCCATCACCGGAAAAGGCGGCAAGACACTCAATGTCACAGACTCGGAAGGCAGATACACCATCAGCCTTAGTTCTCCAACAAAGTTGAAATTCACCTATGTCGGCACTGAGCCTGTTACGCTTGATGCCAAAAAGGGTCTCAACCAAGACATTGTCATGCATCAGTCGGCCACAGCCCTCGAAGATGTGGTGGTCGTTGGATTCGGATCACAGAAAAAAATCAACCTCACCGGTTCCGTGCAAAGCATCAGCAGCAAAGACATTCTGCGCGCCAACGTTTCCAACGGTTCTGCCGCGCTTCAAGGTATTGTGCCAGGTCTGACTGCCATGCAGACTTCAGGTCAGCCAGGCAACGACCAGGCTTCCCTGCGGCTCAGAGGTTTGGGCTCACTCAACTCTTCCACCTCGCCACTGATTCTTATCGATGGAGTGGAAGGCGACTTCAACCGTATCGACCTCAACAGCATTGAGTCGATATCGGTGCTGAAAGACGCTGCTTCCGCATCAATCTATGGTTCGCGCGCATCAAATGGTGTGATTCTCGTCACCACCAAGCGTGGCGCTGAAGGCAAGCCCACCGTCACTTTCAACGGCTACGTAGGTATCAACACCCCTACCACCTTGCCTGAGCCTACATCGGCTATCGAATATATGCAAGCCGTGGACGCTGCACGCAAAAACGCTTTGCAGCAGCCTCTTTACACCGATGTGATTGAAATATACAAGAACGGTGGCGTGGACCAGACTAACTATTACGACACCGACTGGAAAAAAGAGGTGATTAAAAGTTCCGCACTTGTTCAAAACTATTCAATCGGCGTGAGCGGCGGCAGCGAGTACTTGAAAATTTATGCTTCTGCCGGCTACTACACGCAAGACGGTTTGATCGACAACAACAAATTCTCGCGCACATCACTGCGCCTCAACACCGACATGAAGATCAACAAGTGGATGAAACTTGGTGTTGACGCAAGTGTACGCCAAGCCAACGCCACATCGCCCGTATTAGACTCGCCTACCAATATCATCGGTAAAGCCCTGACGATGACACCTATCATGTCGGGCATCAATGCCGACGGCACTTATGGCTACGGCATCAACGGCACCAACCCGATTGCTATGGTGCGCTGCGGCTGCACTTCCAACAGCGTTGCACCTGAATACATTGTTAAGCCTACCCTCACGCTTACGCCTTTCAAGGGTCTCACAATCTTCGGCTCCTACACTTGGAAGCGCAACGATGGAGAGGTGAAAGCGTTTGCAAAGCCATACGACACCTACGAGAACGGTGTGTTCAAGGGTTCGTTCCCCACCAGCGGTTCCTCTATGTCGGAGCAGCGCACAAAGACGGTGCGCAAGCAGTACGATCTCACAGGCACATACGAGAACACTTTTGGTAAAAACTACCTGAAAGTGCTGCTCGGTTTCCAATCCGAGGAACTCAACTACACCTATCTGACCGCCGGACGAAAGAATTACTATTACGACGGTTATGAAGACCTCATCAATGGTGACGCCACCACACAGACCAACTCAAGCGCGCGTAACTCATGGGCGATGCTCTCTTATCTGTTCAGGGTAAACTACGCTTTCAAAGACCGCTATCTCCTTGAAGTGAACGGCCGTTACGACGGCACATCGCGATTCATCGGCAGCCAGCGCTGGGGTTTCTTCCCTTCGGTTTCAGCAGGTTGGAGAATCTCTGAGGAGCCTTTCTGGGAATCAGCAAAAGATGTGATGAGCAACTTCAAGCTGAGAGTGTCGTACGGTACTCTTGGTAACCAGTCGATCAACAGCTACTATCCTTACTCTGCTGCAATCGGTAGCTCTCCAGCCTATGGTTACTGGTTCGATAAAGAATTTTCATCGGGTGTGGCACAGACCGTACTCGCCAATCCAAACATCACTTGGGAGAAATCTCACCAGTTTGATGTCGGTATCGACTACGCCTTCCTGAACAACAGGCTGAGCGGTAGCTTCGACTACTACGTGCGTAACATCAACAACATGCTTCAGCAGTTTCCTGTGCCATTGTTCGTGTCAATGACATCGCCTTGGGAAAATGCCGGTTCGATGAGAAACAACGGCTGGGAATTCTCTATTGCATGGCAAGACAGAGTGGGCAACGTTGACTACTACATTAAGGGTAATATCTCCGATGTGAAGAACAAGGTGACAAACCTCTATGGCAATGAATACAAAAGCGGCACTCGACTGACAACTGAGGGCAAGCCTTACGGCTCTTGGTATGGATATGTGGCCGACGGATTCTTCACCTCGCGCGAAGAAATTGAAGCATCTCCAGTATATGGCGGCAATAAAGCCAACGTGGCTCCTGGCGATATCAAATACAAAGACATCTCTGGCCCTGATGGTGTGCCCGACGGCAAAATCGACAGCTACGACCGCACTATCATCGGCAACCCTACCCCACGCTATGAGTTCGGTCTCACGCTCGGTCTGCAATGGAAAGGGCTCGACTTCTCGGCATTCTTCCAGGGTGTGGGCAAGAAAGATGTGTACTACTCTGGTGCCGGCGCACGCGCGCTGTGCGGCAACTACACCATCTACAAGTACCAGCTCGACTACTGGACCGAGGAAAACCAGAACGCCAAGTTCCCTCGCCTGCTTGAAGACCCGAATGCTACCAACCCTAACAACATGATTTCATCGTTCTGGGTAAAGAGCGGAGCCTACTGCCGTCTGAAAAACTTGGTTGTCGGCTATACGCTTCCTGCTGCAATCACACGCAAAGTCAACATCTCAAAACTTCGTGTGTATGCCAGCGCGCAAAACGTGTTCACAATCAAGGACAACTTCTACCAGGGTTTCGACCCAGAAAGCAGCATCGGCTCTGGCGCAAGCCTCTACCCGCTTAACAAGACATTCGTTTTCGGACTAAACGTTGAATTCTAAAAAACATCAAAAGCAATGATCAAGACAATATCAAAATATATTCTTGCCGCCTCTGCAGCAATAGCGCTTGTCGGTTGCTCTGACTTTCTCGACAAAGAGAATCCAGCCTACGACAACCGCGGATTCTACAAATCAGAGCAGGGCTTGAAAGAAGGCCTGACCGGCGTTTATCAGAAATTGTATTTCGACATGAACTGGTCTGTACCGGCATGTATCGTGCTCGACCACTACACTGCCTATGGTCTGGAGCAGGACGAGAACAGATCAATCGGCGCCGGTGGAGCACTAAACCCCGATAATGCCAAAATCCAGGCGTTCTGGTCGGGAGAATACGGCATCATCGCCCGTGCCAACTCCGTAATCGCTGGTGCAGAAGATGCCATCGACAAAATGTCGGACAAGTCGAAGCAATACTTCGCCGAAGCCCGTGTGCTGAGAGCGTATGCTTATTACAATCTGATTTCAGCTTACGGAGATGTTCCTTTCTTTACTGAGCCTGTGACCATTGAGCAGTACAAGGCAGGAAGAACGCCCAAAGGCGAAATCATCGAATACCTCACAAAAGACCTCAACGATGCAGCCGAGGCTTTGCCATGGACTGCCACTGAACGTGGCCGTGTAGATAAGGCCGTAGCCTATGGCTTGATTTCGAGAATCTGCCTTTTTGCCGGCAGCTTCAACGTTGACAACAAGGGACAGGACTACTTCCGCCAGGCCGCAGAAGCAGCATCGAAAGTGATTGGCAAACGCCACCTTGCAAATAAGTTCGACGACCTGTTCAACCTGACTGGCCAGGCAAAAAGCGACGTGCGCGACGAGTGTCTCTGGGAACTGATGTATTCCACTTCCAGCACTAAGAAGCTCCATACTGTGGGCTACGGCCACTCTTCACGCAACTATGGCTCATCAGTGCGTTTCCCCAGCAGCCTTATCGTTGACACCTACGAGTGCATCGACGGCAAGCGCATCGACGAGTCGCCACTCTACGATCCCAAACACCCGACAAAGAACCGCGACCCTCGCTTTGAGGCCACGCTTGCCGGACACTTAGATACCGTCAACTACACCAACACCGACGGCAACAATCCACTGAAGTGCGTCATCAACATCTACGACCAAAAGACAAGTTTTTACCCCCGCCGCAACAAGTGGTACACCTCTAACAATGTAGATGTGACTGGCACAAGCCCATCGCTCGTGAACTGCGGTGTGGGCTATGTGTGGCGCAAGTATGCCAATGAAACCACAGAACCGCTCATGAGTTCGTCTTCTAACCTCATTCTTATGCGCTATGCCGAGATTCTGCTGAACTATGCAGAAGCTAAAATCGAGCTCGGCGAACTTGACGAATCTGTGTACTCAGCAATCAACGCTGTGCGCGGCAGAGCCGGAATGCCCGCCGTTTCGGCCGACCGAATTGGCAATCAAGCCAAAATGCGCCAGTTGGTACGCCGCGAGCGCAAGGTTGAGTTCGCACTGGAAGGCCTGCTGTTCGTAGATGTGCGCAGATGGGGCATCGGCGACCTGCTGAACAGCCAGCCGTCATACGGGCAACCATTGCCAGCTATCAAATACGAAGGTCTCTCAGAAACGGATATTCCAAACTTCAAGACATCTGACCGCGCCGACCTCAACGACATTCCATCGTATGAGGCCTACAAGGAGAAACTCCGCGTGCGCGACAAAAACAGATTCTGGGATTCTAAATTCACATGGTGGCCTATCCCACGTGTGGAGACTGACCGCGACCCCAACTTGACAAACCCTGACTATTAATCAAGAACAGAGACGATGACATATAAAGTCATAACAGCAATAATTGCTTCCATTCTCCCGGCTCTGCCTGCCTTTGCCAAAACTACGGTGAAGCAGGGTGCTGCCACGGTGACCATCGCCAACGACAACGTGGCGATGGAATTCACCGGCAGCGGCACTTTCGACATCGTGTCGATGAAGCATCAAGGGGTGGAAATGGTGAAAGCGGGCGACAACAAGCAGCCTTGGAGCCTGACATACCTCGGTGAGCAAGGCGAAACTCCCGCTATCAGCCCACAGTATGCCATTTACCGCGGCTGGCGGGTGGAAGACAGCGACACGGCAAAGACGATTGTATTCACATGGCACACCCGCCTGAAATACGACGGCGAAAACTACCCTGTGGAAATGAGGGTCACGCTTGCCGACAATGCCGACCTTGTGCAATGGAACCTGTCGGCCGAAGTGCCTAACAACTGGGTTGTGACCAATTTCGTGTTCCCCGACATTGCCATCAAGTCGCCTGGTGAAGGTTCAGTGATCACTCCTGGCGGCTGGGGCAATGAGTATGCGCTGAAAGCAAACGGCGACTACGAAGCCAACTACCCATCGTGGAACGCCTCGATGCAGATGGTAATGCTCACCGCCAAAAACAGAACATTCTATTTTTCACCTGAAGACCGCAACGCCTGCGGCAAGATGATGCGCATAAAAGAGAAAGATGGAGCCGTGAGCTTCCGCACAGAGGTGGTGGCGTCCTACGGCTGGACCAACACGGCTTCACACCAGTTCAGCATTCCATGGCCTACGGTTACCGGATCTTTAGCTGGCAATTGGAGTGATGCAGCCGTGAAATGGTACCGCCCGTTCGCATTGTCCACTCCATGGGGAAGCAAGACGCTGAAAGAACGCAACATTCCTAAATGGCTTGTGGATAAGGACCTGTGGATGCGTGCAAAATATCTTGGCGACACCACTGTTACGGCTGTCAACAAAGCCATCGACTACTTCGGCAACGACATCTGTTTCCATTGGTATTTCTGGCATCACCACAGCTACGACACGCACTATCCCGACTACTTCCCGGCACAGCCCGAGTTCAAGCCCATCGTGCGCATGGTCAGAGACAAAGGCTGCCAAGTGATGCCCTACATCAACGGCCGACTTTGGGATCCGGGAACGGAGAGCTACACGCGCCTCAACGGAAAGGACGCGTCATGCCGGCGTGCCGACGGGGCCTTGTACACGGAGGTCTATCCCACTTCCCTTGTGCCCAACTCGGTCACCTGCCCTTCGTCGCCAATATGGAAGAAAGTGATTCTTGACCTTGCCGACAGCATTCAAAATGAGCTACAGACCAATGGTCTCTACATCGACCAAGTGGCAGCGGCAGCCCCCTATCCATGCTATGCCAAGAACCACAACCACCCCAAAGGTGGCGGTGAATTCTGGTATCAGTCGTACAGAGACATGATGGAAGAGCTGCGCACAAATCATCTGAAAAAAGGGAATATCGTGTTTTCTGAAGAAAATGCCGAATGTTATATTCCATACTTCGACATATTGCTGACAGTAAACACGCCACACAACCCTGAATGTAAGATTGTGCCGCTCTATCCGCTGATCTATTCCGACCGCGTGCTCACTTGCGCCTATACTTACTCTCCCTACACCGATGTGACGAAAGGAGAATTCCGCTATCAGAATATGCAATGCTTCCTCTACGGCTCTCAGCTCGGTTGGGTTGATCCCCGGTTGCTGTGGGTCAACGACAAAGCTGAATATGAGGCTAAATTCCTCCGCACACTTGGGGAATTGCGCAAAAAGCAGCACGATGTGTTTATCGGTGGCCGCTACATTCAGGAAATTATCCCTACTGGCGACAATCCCGTCATCGATGTTCCCACTTTCGGCAAAGACTATGTGGTGAAAGGCGCATTGTGGGAAAGCCCCAAAGGAAAGCGTGTGATGTATGTGATCAACAGCGACAGCAAGCCACACCATGTGGTTCTGCCCAACGGACAAGAACTCACACTCGACCCTATATCAGGTAAAAGAATCAACTTGTAAACATGAAATCGATCGCGTTTGTAATATTATTAGCAACTTCAATCCAGACAGCGTTTGCCAGCCAGGCTTCCACATGGACTGTGATGGGCAAAGCGTTTGCTATCGACACCGTGAAGCATTGCCAAATCGGGCCGGGCACTTCCTTAACGATACTCGACCTGACTGGCGACCAGCGCCAACGTGTGTTTTTCACGACCACCGACCTCAGCAATCCGCTTGTGCAGGTTAAGACTATCTGCGGCAACAATAATTTGAAAACAAACCAGACCGTTCCTCAGATGGTCAGCAATAACAGCGATAAAAATTATGAATACATTGCCGGCGTGAATGCCGACTTATTTTCTGGCACAGGCCCTATCGGCTCAACGATTGTAGGTTCGGAAATTTATAAAACCGCCAGAACATCAACCGGGTGGTATTCCGTGGGCTACGACAGCGAAAAGCGTCTCAACTTCGGACAATTCTACTCCACATTCAAACTGACGTCAACTGCCACAGGGCAAATGTCGGCAAAGAGCGTCAACACGCCGCGAGAGTCGAACGACTTTGTCATCTTCACCGACAAATACGGCGCATCTACGGGCACCTCTGCCAATGGCGTGGAAGTGGCGGCCGTAAGCCTCGGCAAGGGGCTGGCGGCCTATGGCACCACGCAGTTCAAAGTCACAGCGGCACCACAATCAGGTGTCGGCAATATGTCGATTCCCGCAGGTGGAATTGTGCTCTCGGCGAATGCGTCGTGGTATATGGATCCTTTGAAAAAGCTGAAAGTGGGCGACATCATCGAGATTACCCCCACATTCACGCTCAATGGCAAGACCATAGAACAAATTCAGGAGATGAGCGGCGGCTGCCCGATGATTCTGCAAGACGGCAACATTCTCAACACCGACAAAGTGCTCGACCACCTGTCGTCACGCCGCCCCCGCACCGCCGTTGGTATTGACAAGACTGGAACCAAAATGGTGATGATGGTGGTGGACGGCGACAAGTTCAACGCCGGTATATCCGACGGCATCACATCGAAGGAACTGGCAAGCATGATGCAGAATGTGGGTTGCGTGACGGCCATCAACTTTGATGGTGGCGGATCATCGACCATTTATTCCGAAACTCTTGGCGTGTTCAACCGTCCAAGCGACGGACAACTCCGAAAAGTGAGAAACGGGTGGTTTTTGGCTGCACCGAAGACCCTCGACAATGAGGTGGCATCAATCGCATTTGCCGACTATGCAAAGACTATTGCCGTAGGCTCTGCCTACAAGCCAACAGTTTATGGCTACAACAAGGACGGATACCTCATCGATGCCAATCTGGCTGGCTGCACTTTCTCTTGCTCACCCGAGAGCAACGTGAGCATTGAGAACGGCACATTCACTTTCAGCAAGGCAGGAGCTTATCAGATTGAGGCAAGCCGTGGCAGCCACACTGCCAAAATCCGCATCACAGTCACCGACAATTCCAGCGTAGGATTCCAGCCCACCGCCGACAGCAAAATGAGCGTGACGGTAGAGCCTGGGGCAAATGTCAGAATAACTATTCCCTACGACTCAAACATTCGCCTAATTAATTGCCAGGGCGTTTGCCTGAAAACGGTGAAATGCAAGGCTGGAACAATCGAGATGCCTACATCAGGTTTGTCGGCTGGAATATATTTCATCGCTACAGATAAAGAGGTTTATAAATTACCTATCAAATAACTATTTTAATAACTATTTAAAAAACAGACAAAATGAAAAAAAATTTACTCATGGGAGCAGCTTTGATTGCCAGCATGGCAGTTTACGCTCCGTCAGCTACTGCAAAATCCTCAATGGATCGCAGTCTTAAATGTTTATGGATGAACACCGACGTGGCTCCATTGCACACTTCTGCACGCCAAGGTGTAGCCGTTAATGGCAAATTCTACCTTCAGAACAAGGACACCCAGAAAATTGAAATCTGGAACGAGACAGGCAAAATCGGTGAGTTGGAATCTGGTAAAGGCACTAACATCACACGCGACGACGCCGGCAACATCATTGTCCGCACTGGCGAGTTCAACACAAACTACAATGTGAATAAAGGTGTGAGAATTATCACTCCTGCAGGTGAAGTTAAAGATTTTGAAATCGCAGGTATTCCTGGCGGACGTGCCGACTTCTGGGGACACGTGGCTGGCGATGTGATGTCGAAAGACGGTGGCGTTCTCTTTATGGGCACCATGTGGCAGCCCAACATGATTGAAGTGCCTATTGTGAACGGTGCGCAAGCAGTTGAAGACACCTATCCCTACAACTTCGTACAAAACGAGGCCATCAAGGTAGGCGGCACTTTCACTACTACCCACACCATTTGCGCTTACAAATTCGACACAGAGTCTATTGCGCTGCTTTCGCCTAATGTGCAAATCACAAGCACTACTTCTGGTAATGGAAACTCCATCTATCGTCTGACTCTCGACAACGACGACAACTGGGTTCCAACCGGCTTCTATGTGACACCTAACCACAACGGTTGCTCAGGATTCGAGATTTTCGAGCTCAACGGCAAGAAATACATCGTTTATCCTTCTGGCTCAAACAATGCCGACGGCTTTACTGTATCATCTTTGAAAGTGAAGGACACTCCTGCCAACGAAGACGCTGACAAAGATGTACGCATCGCTACTAAATATGCTGAGGCTAAGGAAGATGGTTCTGACGTGCTGTACAAAAACAACGCTTTCTATGGTTGCCACCTCTCTGTGGAGCCTGCAACAGAAAACTCTGTCTATATCTACGAGTACGTTCCTAACGCTTACATCGCAAAATATGAGTTCACCGTTCAGAGCTCTTCAGTAAAGAGTGTTGAGGCTGAAAACGATGCTGTGGTTTACGGCACCAATGGCAAGATCGTTGTGAAGGGCGAAGGCGTTGCCAACGTTTACACTACCGCTGGCGCTCTCGTGGCTACTGGCAACGGCGAAATCAGCTGCGATGCTGGTATCTACATTGTCATGGTCAACGGCAAGGCTACTAAGGTTATTGTTAAATAACACGAATATTCTATTATCAATCGAATGGGACTGGCGCATCACCGAAACTGTTTTTTGGGCGCCTTTCCCATTTCTTTTCTTTTTTGAGTTACAATCCTAATTTCACATCAATATGACAAAACGCTTCCTCTCATTGGCTTTATTGGCAATTGCTGCCTCGTTCGCCTCTCTGAATGCCACAGAGCTTATAACAGAGAACGACATCGATGCGATTGTCTCCAAAATGACCTTGGAGCAGAAGGCAAGAATTCTCGTAGGAACCGATGGCAAAACCGACGACATGAGCCATCTCGTGGCAGGTGCCGCCGGGTGGACGTATGAAATTCCATCATTAGGCATTCCTTCCATCAATCTGGCTGACGGCCCGGTGGGCGTGAGGATTAACCCGGTGCCATCCGAGAACATTACGATCAAATACGACAGCCAGGGTATTCCCGTGGCCACCTCCACAGCATCAAGCACTTCCAACGGACAGCGCACATTCTGCACATGCTTCCCTTCTACAACGGCTCTTGCCGCCACATGGGACGTCAATGCCGCCGACTGGCAAGGCAGATGCATGGCCGACGAAGCGAAGGCTTATGGCGTGGACATCGTCTTGACTCCCGGAATAAACATTATGAGGAATCCCCTTTGTGGACGCAACTTTGAATATTTCTCAGAAGATCCTCTGCTCACAGGCAAAATGGCTGCCGCCATCATCAGAGCCATTCAAGAATGTGGCATAGGCACAAGCCTCAAGCATTTTGTGGCAAACAACCAGCAAACTGGCAAAAAATTCAATGATGCAAGAATTTCTCAGCGTGCTCTCCGTGAAATCTATCTCAGGGCATTCGAGATTTGTGTAAAGGAAGCCAACCCATGGACTATCATGGGGTCGTACAATAAAATAGCCGGACAATTCACACAGACTAACAAAGACTTAATGATACGGCTGCTCCGCAACGAGTGGAAATACAACGGTCTGATGCTTACCGACTGGACCGTGCGCCGCCCTACTGCCGATCTGCTCAATGCCCGCTGCGGCTTGATTATGCCCGGCGATGAGGAAATCGTGCAAGAAATCATAGAGGCTGTCAACACCGGAAAAGTTTCGACCGATGCCATCAACGCATGCGTGAAAGACGTGCTCCGCCTTGTGGCGAAATCCATAACTGCCAAGGGGTGGCACTTCACCACTCCAGCACTTGCCCAAAATGCTGCGGCATCAAGAAAGATTGCGTCGGAATCAATGGTGCTTCTGAAAAACGACAACAACCCGCTGCCTCTGAAAGCGGGCTCAAAAATCGCGCTGTTCGGAGCCACCGCATATAAGTCAATAGCTGGCGGTACTGGCTCGTCGAATGTCAACAAGCCATACGTCATCGACATTTCCACCGGCCTTGAGAACGCCGGGTTCGCCATCAACGGCAGAGTGGCTGAAATCTACCGTAAATACGTTGATTTCAGAACCGTTCTCGACGACAAATACCCCGACTGCCCCGATTGGCAAAAGATTTCATACCACCGCACTGTAGCTCCGGAAATGGACATCACTGGCCACGAGGCTCTCGTGGCGGAAGAAATAGGCAAAAGCGACATTGCTGTGGTGGTGATAGGGCGCGGCTCAGGTGAGACTTCCGACAGAACCGTGGAAAACGACTTCAACCTCACTGCTGAAGAAACGGCGCTAATCAACAAAGTGGGCGCCGAATGTCGCAAGCAGGGCAAAAAAATGGTGGTCGTTCTTAATGTATGCGGTGTAATCGAAACCGAATCCTGGAAATGGAACGCCGATGGCATACTCATGGCTTGGTTTCCCGGTCAGGAATGTGGAAACGCCGTTGCCGACGTGATTTCTGGCAAAGTAAATCCTTCTGGCAGGCTGCCTATGACATTCCCGATGAAGTACACCGACATTCCTTCGGCTAAAAATTATCCATACGTTGGCCAGACCGAGGGACGCAACTTCGACTACACGGACTACGAGGAAGACATCTGGGTGGGCTACCGCTATTTCTCCACCTCACACCGCCATGTGTCGTTTCCTTTCGGCTATGGCTTGAGCTATACGAATTTCGCCTACTCCAAGCCCACAGTGAAAAAAACAGGTGACAAGTGGACGGTAAGCGTGAATGTAAAAAACACTGGAAGCGTTGCGGGCCGCGAGGTGGTTCAGCTCTACGTGAAGTCAAATCAAAAAACAGACTCCATTACCAAGCCGGAAGCTGAGCTCAAAGCTTTTACCAAGACCAAGCTGCTCTCGCCTGGAGAGAGCGAAACCGTAAAGCTTTCGTTCAGCGCAAGAGACATCGCCTCGTTCAATGAGCAGTCTTCTGCCTGGCTGACAGATAAAGGCTCCTACACCGTGCAATTGCGCCATTCAGCCGACCCAGCCTCCACATTAAGCGCTGCGCAGTTGAAAGTGGGCAAGGCACTCGAATGGAAAGTTGAAAATATTCTTGCGCCAGTAGAGCCTGTCGAGGTGATGAAATGCGACACGATTCAGGAATATCCAAAAAACACGATCCGCGACTTGGCTTTGATCTATCAAGGCGGAGCTAAGCGAATCGACTGGACCGCCGACCAGTTCCTGCCCTACGTAACCCACAAGTTCGCCGACGGGCACAGAGACTGGCTATTCGACGGATTCCTATTTCTCGACTTCAACGATGGCATGGGACACACTTTCGTTCCGCAATATGGCGCGAAAAACGCCCGCAAGCAGGAATGGGAATGGTATCTCGACCGCCTGTTTGAAAAAGGCAAATCACTCGACGCTATCGACAAGTGCATCAGTCAGCAAATCGACTCTATCGGCGCCCCTGGATTCAAACATAAAATCGTGCTGACCATACCCACCCCTATCGCCGGCCAGACCGACTGGGGCAAACTGGGCAACCGCACGCTGATTTTCGACAACTATGGCGACCGCTCAGCAGCAGCCATCTGGTTTATCAATGAATTGGTGGAGCGTTTCGCCAAAGCCGGATACAAAAATCTGGAATTGGCTGGCCTCTATTGGGTGGACGAAGACATCTGCCACACAAAAGACCTGGTGAAGCACATTACGCCTGCCGTACACGCCAAAGGACTTGAATTCATCTGGATTCCGTATTACAGGGCAAGAGGCTACGACCGATGGAAAGAGCTGGGATTCGACATTGCATACTATCAGCCCAACCATTTCTTCGACAAGAAAATTCCGGACTCGCGCCTCGACGATGCATGTGACGAGGCTCTTAACCTTGGTATGGCTATGGAATTTGAATGTGACTCGAAAGCGCTTTACGGCTCAGAAGATTCTTCTTACGGACGTATGCAGGCCTACATCAACGCTTTCCGCCGCCACCATGTATTCTCCACTTCCACCATTGCCTACTACACCGGCAGCAAGGCACTAATCGACATGGCTGCCAATCCCAACGCCAAGAATCAGGCTATCATGGACGAATTGGCCAAGATTATCGTTGACCGGCGGCACAACAAAAAATTGACAATCAAATAATGCCTGCCTCTATTTTTAAGTATAAAGCATTGAAATCGGCGCTCGCTATTTTAGTTTTGTCGTCGGTATTCGTTTCCTCTGCCAAAGCCACAATCCACGTGGCTTTGGACGGAGAATTGCTTCGTATCAGTTCGCAGTTGGAGGGGCAGCACACCATCAGCTATGAGTTCCGCCGATGCATGGCTAACCATCTCTACACATTCTGCCGTGTGCTTATCGACACCACCGTGGTCAATGAGGCCACAAGCGACAATATCGGGCCGTTTTTAATCGACGGTGCCGGCTGGACCGGTGGCAATCATCTGCTGGCCAACGGATCGCCATCAGCTCATACCGACAGCGTTTCCATATCTGTTGACGGCAACCGAATAACGGCTGATTTCTCTGGTGAGGCACAATGCGTGACAGTATGTGTGCACAACACGCTGCTGAATCCGTCTGATTCCGCCCAAAAATTCTGTACGGAATCTGTCACCTACACCATTAGCGGCAACAGTATTCAAGTGTCGGCCACCCATCACTATCTCAACCGCCAGCCGCTGACGATTGCCCGCTATTATGGCATGCAGTCGATGATGATAGGAGAAACAGAGATTCTCACTCCCGGTGGTGAATATTCCAGATGGACTCCGGTGGGCAGTGTGGATAGGTTCACCCGAAAATCGGCACCACACTTTCATCAATTCATCGAAAAATCGAAAGTCTGCTATGCGGCAGCGTTTTTGACCGAAGCCGGTCTGGGCGACCATCACCTCATCACCGACGATGATGTGGTGTTTATCGGCAACTCATGGAGCAAGTCGTACCACAAGCTCATCGGCAATCACGTTGTCAAAAGCGGTGACACCACACATTGGGAAGGCATCTACACGTGGTTTCTTAACCCACTCGTAGCCGATCCGGATTATTTTTCGTATATTGGCCACTTCAATGGCAAGCAGGCTGTTTTTCACCATAGTAAATTGAATGATCAAATCACTCCATTAAAATGAAGCATATTAAGAAATTATTGTTATTAAGCCTTTTGCTCATAGCGGCAGGCAGTTTTCAGGCTAATGCCGCCGACAAAGAGCTGGTTGTGATGACCTACAACATTCGTGCCGGCAGCCTGACGACGATTGACTCTCTCGCGGATTTCATCAATGCTCACCACCCCGACTTTGTGGCACTGCAGGAGGTGGACGTGATGACAAATCGCGCCAATGCGAAACAGATGAATGGAATCAACATCGTGTCGGCATTGGCAGCAAGAACCAACATGTTCGGCTATTTTGGCAAAACGCTTAATTTTGCCGGCGGCTATTATGGCATTGCCATTCTGTCGCGTCACCCATGCTTGAATATGGAATGTTTCCAACTTCCAAACCCCAAGCATACGGAGCAACGGGTGCTTCTGTTAGGAAAATTTGAAATTGACGGGAAGCATGAAATCGCTTTTGCCTGCACGCATCTCGATGTAAAAAGCGCCGAGACAAGGAGCTTGCAGGCCGATTACATCATTGGCAAAATTAAAGGCACTGCCCTGCCTACTATAATCGGTGGCGACTTCAACGCCTACCCAGAGGAAATGTGCGCTCACAAATTCCATGCAGCAATGACCGACATTTCTGGCACCGACCCTACATTCCCTGCCTTGAATCCAGACAGAAAGATCGACTATCTATTCACCTACGCTCCCTCGCAGTCATTCAAGCCCCACTTCTGCCCGACTACCCTACCCGACCAGTTGTCGGATCACAGGGCTATTGTCACAAAGCTCAGGCTAAGCGACTTTTTCCAGCCATAGTGCGCCAAGGGCATCTTTATATCCATCAATAAATTAACTAATCCATTTGCAAAAATAAAAGCTCAAAGGCCACTGGCGGTCTTTGAGCTCGTTTTTTAGAATCTACATCCACGCTCACGCGCAGACTTTTACGTTTAGCAGTTTCTGTTTTTTGGCAGTGTCACTTGCCGCTGCCCACACTCTTTCCCAACTCATAGGCGGCCTGCAATTTTGCATTGCCTTCTATCGTGCGAGGGCCATCGACGCCGCCACAAAAGAGCGTGCCGGCAAGGTGGCTCTTGGGATAGCAGTCGATCCAGCCTGTCAGCCCAGCCTCGGCGCGCTTTGGCACCTCTGGCGCGTCCTCGGCAGCGGTAGTGAGCATATACACGTCGCGGAACTTGTAGTCAAGCGGATACATAGCGTTCATTCTATCGATGAGCACCTTCATCTGGCCGCTCATCTCATAATAGTAGATGGGTGATGCCCAGCACACCACATCGGCGTCAAGCACCTTCTGCATGATGGCGTTGGCATCGTCGTTGATCACACACTTACCCAATTTCTGGCAGGCCAGACAGCCTTTACAAAAAGCTATCTCCTTACCCACAAGCGAAATTTTCTCCACATCGTTGCCTGCAGCCACAGCGCCTTCCACAAATTTGTCGGCAAGCATATCGCTGTTTGAGCCTACACGCAAGCTGGTGGATATCACAATCACCTTTTTCATATTCTCACGTTTTTTTATAATGTTATAGTTCTGCTGTTTTATCTCTATATCTAAAACCACCTCAAGGCTTCAGCGGCCCATAGAAGTATGATGCCGTGGCGCCACCGTCAACCAAGAAGTCGGATCCGGTGATAAACGCGCCCTTGTCGGTCATGAGCAATTCTGCCACATTAGCCACCTCATCGGCTGTGCCAGGCCGCTGTGCCGGACACTTGGCAAACATATTCTTGTAGAAGTCGCCTCGTGGGCCGTTGAACTCATCGATGGCCAGCGGCGTGACAATGATACCCGGCGAAATGGAGTTGATTCGCGCGCCACGCTCGCCCCACTTCACCGCCTCAGCCATCACACGCTTCACATTGCAGCGTTTGGCAAGCTGGTAGGCATGGAGCGTATCGCGAATGTTTTGCGTCTGAAGAAGCGGTAACGACAGAAGGCTCTCTGTGGGAGTGGTGGCAAGCTGCAAATCCTCCTCTGGGGTGAGAGCCGGCATTCTGTGACCCGACTGGCTGGATATGGTCACACCAACGCCACCTTCACGAATCACCTTACCCACCTCTTCAAGGAGCACAGCCGTGCCATAGAGGTCCACTTTCAGAATGGTGCTGATGGGCGCCTGACTTGGCGACACTCCGGCAGCATTCACCAGCATGGCTATTTCGCCATATTTCTGGGCTTCCGCTATCAGCCCCAAGATGGAAGTGCGCGATGAGAGGTCCATCACATAGGTGGCCACATCAAAACCCGCATTCCTCATGGTGGCGGCAATGCTCTCCACGTTGGTCTCGCTCTTGTCGCCAATCACTATTTTCTTTCCTGCACCCATTCTTCTGGCTATCGCCATTCCTATCTGGCCAGCTCCAGTAAGAATCAGCACATCTTTTTTATCGTTGTTCTGCATTTTCTCTAATAATTTTAATTTTTTCGTTTCACGTTCAGTACCAAGTATTCCGACTGGGTGCCAATGCGAAACTTGCCGCCCCAAATGCCCATACCCGAACTCACATAATACTGGGTGTGGCCCTTTTGCAAATAGCCATACGCCTTTTCATACAGGGCATTGGTTATCCACGACGCTGGCCACACTTGTCCATAATGGGTGTGACCGCTAAACTGGAAGTCGATGCCACATTGCTCCGCCTCTTCCAGATGATAGGGCTGGTGGTCGAGCAGAATGGTAAATTCGCCTTTTGGCACTTCACTCATCAAGGCTTGCAGGGGCTTGCGGCGCTGATTCGTGCGGTCGTCCCTGCCGATGATGCCTATGCCGCCCACGCTCGCCACACTGTCACGAAGGAGGGTGATGCCTGCATCTCGGTAAAACGTCCTGGCCTCTTCCGAGCCACTATAATACTCGTGGTTGCCAAGAGTGGCATACACGGGGGCTTTCAGGCGGCGGAACTCGTCGGCCACGCGCTCCTCAAAGAGCGGACGCACACTGATGTCGATAATGTCGCCAGCAATCAGAATCAGGTCGGGGTGCTCGGCGTTGATCATATCCACCCACTTCTTGAAGTCGCTCCTGCGGTTGTGATAGCCGAGGTGCAAGTCGCTTAAAAGCACAATCTTCGCACTGTCGCCCTTAAAGGCTATCGGCTTAGCGGTGGTCAGACTCATCTGCTGGCGCACTTTGTGATAGTAGTGGATATTGCCATAGCCAAACACACCAATCATCAGCGCTAATATGGCTGTGGCAGTGTAGCCATTGCTGAATAGCCACGCCTTAGGCACCAGGTGCACCATTCTGCCCAAGTCGAGGGCAAGGAATGTCATGACCAAGTAAAGCAATATGAATATGAAGGAATTGCCTATCTCATAAGTGACCGTGGCCATATTGAGCGGCATTTTCTCTATCACACCAGAAAATCCGGCAAACATGGTGAAAAACAGCGCAATGCCCACACCCGTCACTGTCCACCGCCATGAACCAGCGAAAGGCAGCAAGTGCCAAATGTGCCACAGCACATAAGTCAAGCCCACAATGGGCAAGACGAGGAATATAATCAGCCACACAGCCTTCATGAAATTGTCATTATTTGTAGTTTTTTTAATAGCCCAAGCCTTTCAGCCACTTGTCCACTTTCGACAGGTCGCCACGTGTTTCGTGCCCATAGATGCTGAACGCGCCACTCACGGTGGCCTTTGGATAGAGCTTTTTCAGGTCGCTCACCACGCTGCCCAGTCCGCTGCCTTCGTGGGTGGAGAAAGGAATGATGGTCTTTCCGTTCAGATCACATTTGTCGAAGAAGGTGAACATCACCTGTGGATATGTGCCCCACCAGATGGGACCGCCCACAAACACGGTGTCGTACTTCGCCATGTCGGGCACACTGCCCTTAAAGGCTGGCTTCTCACCGCTCTCTGTCTCCTTCTTGGCCAGTTCGGTCAGAGCATCGTAGGGCATGTCGTAGTTTTTCTCTGCCACAATTTCAAAGGCATCGCCGCCGGTGACTTTCTGTATTTCGTCGGCCACCAACTTGGTGTTTCCCACTTTCACATTGCCCACGGCGTAGTTCTCGCCTGCGTGCGAGAAATACACCACCAGCACTTTACTATTCTTGTTCATAGGTTGACTCTTTTTTGCTTGATTCGCGCCTGTGCACGACACGGGCAGCAGAAGCCCAAGTGCCATCACAGCCAGGCTTTTTATCATTTTGATCATATACGCGTAGTTATGAAGTGGATAAATGCTTACTTTAGTTTGTTATAATCGGCATCGCTCACTGGCTCAAGCCACTCGTTGGAGCAGTTCTCGCCTGGCACCTCAAAAGCGAGGTGGGCAAACCAGCTGTCCTTGGCAGCGCCATGCCAGTGCTTCACATTGGCAGGGATATGGATCACAGTGCCTGGCAGAATTTCCTGCGCGGGCTTGCCTTCCTCCTGATACCAGCCGCGGCCAGCCACACCCACAAGCATCTGGCCTCCGCCCTTGGTGGCGTGGTGAACGTGCCAGTTGTTGCGGCAGCCTGGCTCAAAGGTCACGTTGGCAAATGGCACCTGCTCGGTAGATACGCGTGCTAAATAGCTGTTGCCCTTGAAATATTTGGCGTAGGCGGTGTTAGGGTCGCCAATCGGGAAAATCATTTCACGCTGGAATGCGGCCTTGGCGTCGGAGCCCTTCACATCATCGGCCCACACTTCCTTGGCAAGGTTGAAAGCGGCCCAAGCCTTTGGCCAGCCTGCGTAGAAGGCGATATGGGTGATAATTTCAGCGGCTTCGGTGCGGGTGATGCCGTTGGCCTTGGCGGTCTGGAGGTGATATTTCAATGAGTTGTCGGTGATACCTTGACTAATGAGCGAGGTGATGGTGACCAGGCTGCGGTCGCGAAGACTCAGCAGGTCGTTGCGGCTCCATACTTCTCCAAAAAGCACATCATCGTTGAGGTGTGCGAACTCAGGCGCGAACTCGCCAAGCTGAGTGCGTCCGGCTGTCTGTGTAATTTTATTTTGTGCCATAATTTGTGTAGTTGATAGTAGTATGAGTAATAGCGTAAGAATCGTTTTATTCATAACTTCTGTCTTGTTTTTATTCGTTTTTATGTTTGTAAAAAATTTTCTGTAGATATATGTGCTTATTTAATCATCACCAATTCATACGTCTTGCTGCCTAAGCCTATTTTCTCGGCATAGTCGGTGATGTAGGTGCCATGCTGGCGGTTGATGCGCTCAATGAGTGGCTTCTCGTCGTCGCCCGGCTTAGCCTTGTGGCCAAACACAAGGTCGAGGCAGGCCTGGTCAAGTGCCACGGGGTCGGTGCTGGCAAGAATACCCATATCCTTGAGCACGGGGTCGGCTGGGTGGTTGTCGCAGTCACAGTCCACGCTCATATTGTTCATCACATCTATGTACACGATGTTGCCTTTCCCGAAGTAGTCGGCCACGCCCTGTGCTGCGGCTGCCATACTCTCCAGAAAGTCGTCTTGCTGTGGCAGGTTCTGCCAGAGCTGCGAGGGGTCGGCCACCTTGCCGGCTGTGTGGATATATGCCTTGCCGTCGGTCGATGCCACGCCTATGCTCTGGTTTTTAAGCACTCCGCCGAAGCCACCCATGGCGTGTCCCTTGAAGTGGGCAAGATTAATCATGAAGTCGTAGTTGGCGAGATGGTCGCCCACGATGTCGTATTTCAGGTGCTTCTTGTCTCTTACAGGAATACGCATCTGTCCGTATTCGTCCATCAGGTCGAAGGCTGCGATAGAGTCGAAACCGTGGGCGTGAATTGTTTCCCAGTGCTTACCCTTGTCCTGACGGCTGCCTCCGTAGGCGGTGCAGCACTCCACAAGCGTGCCGTTCACCTCGTCCACAAGGCCACGGATCAGGGTAGGCTTTAGATAGTTGTTGCCGCCCATCTCGCCAGAACTGATTTTGATGGCCACACGGCCATGGGCTGCCACGCCCAGTGCCTTATAGATGCGAACCAGCGCCTCTGGGCTGATTTCCTTGGTCATATACACTTTCGACTGGGCCGATACCGAGATGGCGCACACCAGGGCAAGTGCCATAACAAATAGTTTCTTCATCATAGGTTTTACTGTTTTTTAATGTTGATATTCCAAATTATTCCTGAAAGCCTTCCGTGCGCTTGATCACCCTTGCCGGATTACCCACTGCCACAGAATAGGGCGGAACGTCTTTCGTCACCACTGCCCCCGCGCCTATCACGCTGCCCTTGCCAATGGTGACACCTGGCAGCAGAATGGCACCGCCGCCTATCCACACCTCATCTTCAATGGTGATGGGGCGCGCGTAGGTCTGGCACCAGTAGCCGGGATTGGGATTTTGGCTGTGGTTGCGCACGGCTGGGTTGGTGGAGTGTGTGGCGGTGTACATCTTCACGTCTGAGGCAATGAGCACACGGTTGCCAATATTGATGCGGTTGTTGTCCACAAAGGTGCAGTTCATATTAATCACCACATTGTTGCCCACATGTATGTTCTGCCCATACTCGCAATGGAAGTCGATGTCCACATGCACATGCTCGCCCATCGAGCCGAACAGGCGCTCCAATATGGCGCGCTTCGATGCGGTGTCGGCGTAGTCGCAGCTGTTGAGCTGCTTGATGAGCCGCTTGGCTCGCAATGCCACCTCAATGGTTGAGCGGTCGGCGGTGAAGGTTTCGCCTGCCATACATTTTTCCAGTTCTGTCTTCATAAGCTGATGTTCTTCTGCGTTGTGTAGTCAATTTTTTTTGATTGATTTATGCCGATTTCCGGTAGTCGGAGGGAGTCTTGCCCGTGTGCGACTTGAAGAAGCGCACAAAATGCTGCGGATACTCAAATCCAAGGAGCTGGCTCACCTGCGTCACGCTCAGGGTGTCGTCGTTGAGGAGCCGCTTGGCCTCTTGAAGCATACGGTCGTTGATAAAGTCCTTGGCGGTGCGCCCGGTTTCGGTTTTCACAAGCTCGCCGAAGTATTTAGCCGAATAGCAGCATTTGTCGGCAAAGTAAGCCACCGAGGGCAGCCCCTCCTGTGCGGCTTTCTGCGCGATATACTCGTCGAGCAGTGTACTGAACTTCTTCACCACGGAGTGGTTGATTTCCTCACGCGTGACGAACTGGCGGTCGTAGAAACGAAGGCAATAGTTCAGAAGCAGCTCTATATTGCTCACAATCAGTTCACGGGAGTGCTTGTCGATGCCCCGATGCAGCTCCTGCTGAATCATGTCGAGCACGCCTCGGAATATTTCTATCTCGCCGCACGACAGGTGCAGGGCTTCATTGGAGGTGTAGTCGAAAAATTCATACCGGCCCATGTTTCTGCCCAGCTGGGTGCGGTTGAGCAGGTCGGGGTGAAACACCAAGGCTGTCCACTTTGGCGATGGCACATCGGGGTTTGGCTCCACATGCACCGACTGGCCTGGAGCAAAGCTGGTGACGGTCATCTCGTCAAAGTCGTATTTTGTGCGCCCATACGATATTTTGCAGCCCTTGTTCTCCTTCAAAAACAGCGCATACAGGCCATAGTGGCATGTGTGCTCTTCCAGTTTCACCTCCTTGTCGAAGCGCACCACGCTCACCAGGGGGTGCATGGTGTCGATTCCCTGGTGATCGTTGAACTGCTGTACGGTGTTGAAATAAATATCTTTCATCGCTCTATGATGTTAAGCACGTCGGCCACAATTTGCTCGTCGAGCAGGCGGTTGTCGGCAAGCAGTTGGTGAAGGTCGTAGCGGTCATACAAATCCTTTTTCACGCCACACACCAGCACTTTCATGTCGGTGGCGCCGTAATACGAGGCGATGCGCTCGCCAAAGCCACCGTCCTTACAGCCATCTTCAAGGGTCACCACAAGTTGGTGGTCGGCCTTCAGCGCATCAAGCGCCTCTGCGTCCACGCCATTCAGGTAGCGAGGGTTGATGAGCGTGGCGTTGATGCCCTTGTCGGCGAGCAGGCGCACCACATTCTCGCCTTTCTGGTAGAAGGAGCCGGCTGCCACCACTGCCACTTTCTCACCCTTGTGGGCAATTTTGTATTTCGGCTCATAGCTGTATTCCGTGTCCACAGGCTCTGTGGTGTGGTTCACACCGTTGCTCGGCACGCGAATGGCTATCGGCTTCTTGTCCTGGAGAATCGACCAGCGCAGCATGGCGAAGTATTCCTCGCATGTGGTAGGAGCCAAATAGATGAGGTTAGGTATGCTGCACAGCATCGGTATGTCGAACAGGCAGATGTGTGTGATGTCGTTCATCGAGGCTGTGCCACCCCACACCACATTAATAACGGCTGGATTGGAATTGATGCAAAGGTCTTGCGCTATCTGGTCGTAGGTGCGCTGAATGAATGTGCTGTACACCGTCCACACGGGGTGAAGGCCACCTTTAGCCATACCCGAAATCATCGCCACGGCCTGCTCTTCGGCAATGCCCATGTCGATGTGCTGCTTGCCTGCCTCCTTGCGCTTCTCAGGCGAGAAGCCAGCTGCTGATGGTGTGCCTGCCGTGACGGCAATGAGGGTCTTGTCGGTCTTCATCTCACGGAGCACCCAGTCGCTGTAGAGCTGTTCGTAGCTTTCGCAAGCGGGCTGTGCAGGACGGCTGCCGTCGGCGCGGTTGAATGGAGCGCCATAGTGCCAAGCCTCCTTGTTGGCCACAGCGGGGGCGAATCCGTGTCCCTTCTCGGTATGGATATGCACCACGGTGGGCTTGTCGGTGCCCTTCACGCTCTTGAACACCTCTATCAGTTTCGCCACATCGTTACCCTCTTCCAGGTATTTATACTCAAAGCCCCAGGCCTTGAACCAGTTGTGCTCGCAGGTGCCGTGGCTCGCACGGAGGGCGCGCAGATTCTTGTAGATGCCGCCATGGTTCTCCGCTATCGACATTTCATTGTCGTTCACCACAATGATGATGCCTGTGCCCAGCTCTGAAGCCTCGTCAAGGCCTTCAAAAGCCTCGCCGCCCGAGAGCGATCCGTCGCCGATGACAGCGATGATGTTTTCGTGAGTGCCCTTGATGTCGCGCGCCTTCTGCAAGCCCGTGGCAAGGCTGATGGAAGTGGAGGTGTGCCCCACCTCAAAGTTGTCGTAAACAGGACTTTCTGCCGGTGAGGAGTAGCCCGAAATGGCGTTCATGTCGTCAAGATTGCCAAGGAAACCCGAAGCGCGGCCCGTGAGCACCTTGTGCGGATAGCACTGGTGGCTCACGTCGAACACCAGCTTGTCGGTAGGCGCGTCGAACACATAATGCAGCGCCACAGTTGCCTCCACAAACCCAAGGTTCGGCCCCACGTGTCCGCCATGCTTGCTCACACGGTTCAGCACAGCATCGCGGGTTTCATCGGCCACAATTTCCAACTCTCTCAAACTCAGCTTTTTAAGTCGGCTGGCGACTGTATTTTCTCGATATACATTGCGGTACTTATTTCCGGTTTTTGATCATACTTTTTATCGAGAGCAAAATTACTCACACAAAACCAAAACGACAATACCTATAATACCGAAATTATTACCACAATTTCCCCCACCCCATAACGAAAAGGCGTCAGCCCTCCAATTCAAGCTGGTTCCTAATCAGCTCATAATATTTGCCTTTGGATAGAGGCAAGCCTGTATTTGCATATCAAAATATAACACCAGCGCAGTAGTGGGGG
>JBNMJK010000003.1:0-71186 GCA_050873765.1 Sodaliphilus sp. | reverse complement strand
CCTATACATTCTCCAGACGCCTTTGTTCCGCATTCGCAATAAAAAAGAGGCCAAGCGGAAAAAGAACAGCAAGGAATCGAGCAAATCAAAGCCTGAAACCTACTATTGCTACAACGATGAGGAGCGCATATCGGCCATCAACAAACTTGGCGACAAGGCTGAAATCACCCGATTCAAAGGTCTTGGTGAAATCGACCCGGAGGAGTTTGCCGATTTTATTGGTCCGGAAATGCGCCTCGACCGCGTGCATCTGCGAAAAGAGGACACAGTGAACAAGCTGCTTGAATTCTATATGGGCAAAAACACGATGGAGCGCCAGGAATTCATCATCGACAACCTCGTGATTGAAGACGAAGAAGATATCACAAAATATTAGAGTTTTTTGTAAGCTATGGCAAGCGAAAAGAAAAGAATAGCCCTATTCCAAGGCTCTTTCGACCCATTCACCCGTGGGCATGAAAACATCGTGGAGCGTGCGCTCTCCATATTCGACGAGGTGGTGATAGCCGTGGTGCACAACAGCCAAAAGCATGGTTTCCTGCCTGTGGATATGCGTGTGAAAGTGATTGAGGACGTGTTTCAGAACGAAAGCAGGGTGAAGGTGGTGAGCAGCGAAGGACTGACGGTGGACATAGCCCGCGACATGGGAGCCTCTTGCCTACTCCGTGGCGTGAGAAGCGTAACCGACTTTGAATACGAGAGGGGAAACGCCGATGTGAACCTCCGGCTCTCCGGCATAGAGACCATGCTGCTCTACACGGCTCCAGAGGTGAGCCACATCAGCTCGTCGATAGTAAGGGAGCTATTGAGATTTGGCAAGGATATAACCGACTATATGCCTATCCACCTCACGGCCGCTATGCTGAAAAAAGTGGAGGCGTTTAAACCATAGCCAAGCCACAGAATCTACAATCAATAAAAACAACAAACAAGAAAAAAAAGAAATATATGAAAAAAGGATTATTCTGTTTTGCCATAGCTGCGCTGTTGGTCACAGCTATTGTGGCACAGCGCATACCTGCCAATTTGCAGAAGCTGCTCAACGCTGAATATGCTATCAACAACCTCTACGTTGACTCTGTTGACGAGAACAAGCTCGTGGAAGACGCCATTGTGGGTATGCTTGAAAAACTCGATCCACACTCCTCGTTCACCACCGCTAAAGAAACGAAAGAGCTGGAGGAGCCACTGCAAGGCGAGTTCTCTGGCATTGGCATTCAGTACAATATGAAGCAAGACACATTGTATGTGATTCAAACGGTAGTGAACGGTCCTTCTGAGCGCGTGGGTATTCTTCCTGGCGATCGCATCATCTATGTGAACGACACCACCATAGCAGGCGTGAAACTCAAAAACACCGACATTCAGAAAAAGCTCCGTGGCAAAAAAGGATCAAAAGTGACGGTGAAAGTGAAGCGCGGCTCTAATCCTGAGCTGATTACCTTCGTTATCACTCGCGACAAAATTCCATTGCACAGCGTAGATGCAAGCTATATGATCGACAGCAAGACAGGCTATGTAAAAATTTCAAGTTTTGGTGCAAAAACCTACAAGGAAATGATGGAGGCCTTGAAGAAGCTGCAAAAAGAGGGCATGAAGCAAGTGATTATCGACCTTTCCGACAATGGCGGCGGATATATGGACGCGGCCATTCAGATGGTGAACGAATTTCTCGGCAAAGGCCAGATGATCGTTTACACCCAAGGGCTAAAATCGCCCCGCAACGAGGCTAAAGCCAACGGACGCGGAGAATTTCAGAATATGAAAATGGTGGTGGTGATGAGCCAGTACAGCGCCAGCGCATCGGAGATTTTCGCAGGTGCCATTCAAGACAGCGACCGCGGCCTCATCGTGGGTCGCCGATCATTTGGAAAAGGACTGGTGCAGCGTCCCTTCAAATTTGAAGACGGGTCAATGCTCCGCCTCACTGTGGCACGCTATTACACGCCATCAGGCAGATGCATACAGAAGCCTTACACCAAGGGCAACCGAAAAGGCTATGATGAGGATTTGCTCGACCGCTACAACGCTGGCGAATACTACAACATCGACAGCATTCAGTTCAACGACTCTCTGAAATACAAATCGCTCGTCAATCACCGCACAGTGTATGGCGGCGGCGGCATCATGCCCGATGTGTTCGTGCCTGTTGACACCACGGAATACAGTAAATATTACCGCGACATGCTTGCCAAAGGCGTTATCTACCAGTATGCGCTCGACTATGTGGACAAGCACCGCGCCGAGCTGAAATCCGCTTACAAGAGCGTGAAGGATTTTGACAAAAACTTCAAATTGACCGATGCCGACATGAAGGCGTTTATCGCTGCTGGTGAAAAGGAAAAGGTAAAATTCAATGAAGAGCAATACAACACCAGCAAACAGGTGTTCCAAACATTCCTGAAAGGACTGATTTGCCGTGATGTTTTCAGCGACGACAGCGCCTTCAGCATCATCGTGAACCATCGCAACAAGGACTTGCAAGAGGCATTACGCCTGATCAACGACAATGCCCGCTACCAAAATCTGCTCACCAACGGCAATCCTGAATACGAAAAGATAGCCGAGGCGCATAAAGCCAAAGCCGTTCATAAATAATAACTGAAGGCGAAGACTTAAGGGCTTATAAAGCATAACAAAAGAAGCACGGTGCATAATTTTTCAGCGCCGTGCTTCTTTTGCTATTCATAAAGAATGGCCACCTAAACCTGAAGACCATTCAACATCACGATATATTCATCGATGGCCTGGCGAATCTCAGTGCAGAGGATATACTCATCTGCTGTATGGCTGCGTGCCGAGTCACCCGGTCCCATCTTCAACGACGGGAATGGCATCAAGGCCTGGTCGCTCAATGTGGGCGATCCGAAAGGAACTTTGCCGAGCATCTGTGTGCGTGCCACCAGGGGGTGAGATGTACTGATTCCCGACGGATTCAACCGGGTGGAATGTGGTGTGAGCGAGCACTCCGGCACCGCCTGGCGCAATAGTTCAAGGGTTTCCACATTAGTGTAGGCATCGGTTGTGCGCACGTCCACCAGTATGGTGCATTTGTCGGGCACGACGTTGTGCTGCTGTCCGCCTTCAATTTTAGTGACCGAAATCTTCACCGGTCCCAATAGTTCCGACTCTTTCTCGAAGCGCAAATTGCGAAGTGTGTTGATTACATCTATAGCCTTGTAGATAGCATTCACGCCCTCGTTGCGAGCGGCATGTCCGGCCACGCCATGTATCACGCCATCGAGCACCATCAGCCCCTTTTCCGCTATGGCAGGCTGCATACCCGTGGGTTCACCCACTAAGGCAAAATTGATAGGCGGCAGCATAGGCAGCACGGCCTCGATGCCGTTCTTGCCACTCACCTCCTCCTCTGCCGAAGCCAAGAACACAAGGTTGTAGGGCTGTGGCATAGAGGAAAGCACCCTGAAAGCAGCCATCAGCGACACCACAGAAGCGCCATCATCGTTGGTTCCCAATCCATAAATGGCATCATCTTCCACTGTGGGCGTGAATGGTGGTCGGGTCCAGCCATCGGCCACTTTCACCGTGTCGATGTGAGCATTCAGCAAGATAGTGGGCTTATCGGGACAAAAATCGGCACTCTGGCACCAAACATTATTCATATATCGCTTGGGGCAAAGTCCAAACTTTTTCATAGCCTTCTCCACCACATCTGCTGCCTCACCCTCATTTCGGCTGAGTGAAGGCACAGCCACCATATCTTTGAGCAGGTCGATGGCATCGTAATATATTTCATCGAGGTCGTACATGACAATTCCTTTTTTCTGTATTGATAGTTAAATCTATCACAAAGATAGGAAAAAACACCGACAGTAGGCAGTGAAGCCAAATGGTAATCTTAATATTTCAGAAACGTTAATTATTGGTTTTTTTTTCGGCATTATTGGAATTGATGTTAATATCAAAGCCCACTTGGTTTTAATTAGAGGGATTTTGAGTAATTTTGCATTGCTAATCAATTAAAAAACAAAAGATGGTAAACGAATTAGTTGAGCTTATCAACAAACAAGCAAAAAGATTCGGCGACCGAGAGGCTCTCCGATTCCGTGACTACAAAACCAGCCAATGGACTTCCATTTCATGGAATCAATTCAAAGCCAATATTGAAAGAGAAGCAAAATCGCTATATAAAGCAGGTTTGGACGTAGATGGCAAGGTGGCTATCTTTTCTCAAAACTGCCCCGAAATTCTGAACACCCATTTCGCCTCCTACTATTGCCGTGGCGCAGTGGTGCCTATCTACGCCACCAGCAGTGGCAGCGAAGCAGCCTATATCATCAACGATGCACAGACCATCGTGCTCTTTGTGGGCGACCAGCGACAATACGACATTGCAATGGAAATAAAGCATGAATGTCCATCGCTGAAATATGTGGTCACGCTCAATCCCCTTATAGAGAAAAAGGCCGACGACAGCACCAGCATGACATGGAACGAGTTCCTCGACTGGGGTGATGACGTGGACATGGACCTGGTGAACAAGCGCAAAGAGAGCGCGCTGCCTTCCGACTTGATATGCCTCATCTACACTTCCGGCACCACGGGCGTGCCCAAGGGCGTGATGCTCAGCCACAGCAATTTCAACGCAGCCATGCTGGCTCACAACATGCGCATACCAAGCCTCAACGAAGACTCCGACCTTTCGCTGTGCTTCTTGCCTCTGAGCCATATCTTTGAGCTGGGCTGGAGCATGGTGTGCCTCACCAATGGCATAAGAGTGGCACTCAACTACAATCCAAAAGAAATACAAAAGGCGGTGAAAGAGATACAGCCCACCTGCATGTGCAGCGTGCCACGCTTCTGGGAGAAGGTGTACACCGCCATCACCAGCAATATAGCCAGCGCATCGCCCATTGTGAGAATGCTATTCAACCGAGCCATGACAGTGGGAAAAAAGCGCGAGATGAAATATATCCGAACAGGAAAAAAAGTTCCCGCACTTTTAGAGAAACAATACAAATACTTCAACAAAAAGGTGTTCAGCCGCCTACGTGCTGCAATCGGCATCGAAAACCCACACATGTTTCCGGTGGCTGGTGCCATGCTGTCTGACAACATCACAGAATTTCTCCGCGCCATAGGCTTCCCCATTGTGATTGGCTATGGCTTGAGCGAAACCACCGCATCAGTTTCGTTCTTCCCCGACACCAACTGGGAATTAGGCACCATTGGACTGCCAATTCCTGGCTTGAAGGTGAAAATTGGTGCTGAAAATGAAATTTTGGTGAAAGGCCCTACTGTGATGAAGGGCTACTACAACAAGCCCGACGAAACGGCGAAAGCCATCGACAGCGAAGGCTGGTTTCACACTGGCGACTGCGGCGCCATCAATGAGAATGGGCAGCTCATCATCACAGAGCGCATGAAGGATCTGTTCAAAACCAGCAACGGCAAGTACATTGCCCCACAAGTGCTTGAAACTCGCCTTGGTCAAGACCTGTTCATCGAGCAAGCTGTGGTGATTGGCGACGGCAGAAAATTTGTGTCAGCACTCATTGTGCCTTCCATCGACGCACTGAAAGCCTACGCCAAGAAAAAGAAAATCGCCTATTCCGACACTGCCGACCTGGTGAACAATAAGGATATTCGCAAAATGATGGAACAGCGCATCGATGAATGGCAAAAAGACCTTGCCAGCTACGAACAGATTAAGCGGTTCATTCTGATGCCTCGCCCATTCACTATGGAAACTGGTGAACTGACCAATACACTGAAAATTCGGCGCTCGGTTATCAACAAGCGCTATGCTAAGCTCATCGACGCAGTTTACGCTGCCGCTGAAAAGAAATAAGGCATCACAAAGCAACAAAGTCTCGGATGCGAGAAAAGGCATAAAACCACCCTCCTCTCGCATCCATTTTCGATATAATAAACATAGTATTAACAACACAAATCATTGAGCTCAGATGATTACACAAGACCAATTAAAAGAGATACAAGAACGCTCGGATGCGTTGAGGAGGTATCTTTGACATCGACAGTAAGAAAATTCAAGTAGAAGAAGAAGAACTTCGCACACATGTGCCCGACTTCTGGCTTAACCAGAAGGCAGCAGAGGCCCAAATGAAGAAAATCAAGATGCTGCGCTTCTGGATTGACAGTTGCAAGGAAGTGGAGCAGGCTGTGGGCGAAGTGGAAGTGGGATTCGACTTCGTGAAAGAAGGCGTTATCTCAGAAGATGAACTTGACGCACTATACGCCGACGCCAAGGCCAAGATTGAAAAACTCGAATTGCGCAACATGCTTCGCAACGAGGAGGACAAAATGGATGCCATTCTGAAAATCAATTCAGGAGCAGGCGGCACTGAAAGCCAGGACTGGGCTTCGATGCTGATGCGCATGTATCTGCGATGGTGCGAAAGACATGGCTACAAAACCTCTATCGAGCACATTATCGATGGCGACGAGGCCGGAATCAAGTCGGTCACCATCAGCGTGGAAGGTGCATTTGCCTATGGCTACCTGAAAAGCGAGAATGGTGTGCACCGCCTGGTGCGTGTGTCGCCCTACAATGCACAGGGCAAAAGAATGACGTCGTTTGCCTCTGTGTTTGTAACGCCGCTCATCGACGATTCTATCGAAATAGAAATCGACCCTGCCCGACTCACTTGGGACACTTTCCGAAGTGGTGGCGCCGGTGGCCAAAATGTGAACAAGGTGGAATCTGGCGTGCGCGCGCGCTACCAGTACAAAGACCCATACACCGGTGAGGAAGAGGAGATTCTGGTGGAGAACACCGAAACACGCGACCAGCCTAAGAACCGCGAGAATGCACTCCGAAATTTGAAGTCGATTCTCTACAACAAGGAGTTGCAGCACCGCCAGGAAGAGCAGCGAAAGATTGAAGACTCGAAGAAGAAAATTGAATGGGGCAGCCAAATCCGCAGCTATGTGTTCGACGACCGCCGAGTGAAAGACCACCGCACCAATCACCAGACAAGCAATGTGAATGGTGTGATGGACGGTGACATTGACGAGTTTATCAAGGCTTATCTTATGGAGTTTGGCGCAAAATAATCAAAACGGTGACTTTCGGTCAGAGACAACCTTATTTTAGACAAGAATTAAACGTTATGACAAAGGAAAAACTTCTTCTGGTGAAAGTGGGAGGCAAAGTGGTGGAAAACCCTGAAGCACTCAACCAGCTCATCACCGACCTGTCGGAAGTGGAAGGGCGAAAAGTGCTGGTGCATGGCGGTGGTGTTTTAGCCACCAAAACGGCATCAGCATTAGGTATTGCCACCACTATGGTGGACGGGCGGCGTGTGACCGACGACAAAATGATTGACGTGGTGACTATGGTGTATGCCGGGCTGGTGAACAAGCGGGTGGTGTGCCTCCTGCAAAGCAAAGGCACCAACGCCATAGGTCTTTGCGGCGCCGACATGAATGTGATTCTTAGCGACAAGCGACCTGTCACCACCGTGGACTACGGCTGGGTGGGTGATGTGAAAAAAGTGGACGGCAAAGCGCTGTCGGCACTCATCGAAAGCAATGTAGTGCCGGTGTTGGCACCTCTCACGCATGACGGAAAAGGGCATATTCTCAACACTAACGCCGACACCATTGCGGCTGAAACCGCCGAAGGCCTTGCGCTATTCTACGATGTGACGCTCGTGTTCTGTTTTGAAAAGCGCGGAGTGCTGAGAGATGCCACCGACGACGACAGTGTGATTCCCTCGCTCAACTATCAAGATTATGAGGCGCTGAAAAAGCAAGGCGTGATCACAGATGGCATGATTCCAAAACTCGACAATGCCTTCTCCACACTGAAAGGGGGCGTGAAAGAGGTGGTGATCACACATGCAGGAAGTCTTGGCGACCTTACCCAAGGCACTCACATCAAATAATTTGGCTTCTCTCTTTTAAACTAAAGAACTTTTCTGAAGTCAAAAATGACAAATATTGATAACAACTACTAAGATGATGAATAAGATTTTCACAAACACGCTATGCCTCTCATTGGCTGCTACCTGCTTTTTGGGAGCTAAAGCCCAAAACGTGGAACTTACACCAGATTTTTGCAGCGCAGTCAAGCAATATGATGTGGTGCAGACGTTCAGCGACGGCATGGCTGCCGTGATGAAGGACGGCAAATGGGGCTATATCGACAATAAGGGAAAAGAAGTGATAGCATGCAGCATTCCTAAGCAATACGACGTGTGCATCGACCGCGAAGACTACGGATTCTATCGCGACAACGGCTACGTGCGCAATTTCAGCGAGGGAATGGTGGCTGTGGCTAAAGAAACTTCCGGAGCTAAGTACAACTACGACCGTGTGCTCAAATGGGGATACATGGACAAGAATGGCAAACTGGTGGTGGACTATATCTACGATGAAGCCGCCGACTTCAGCGAAGGACTGGCATGGGTTTCAAATGATGAATACCACGGCTTTATCGACAAGCAGGGCAACAAGGTGCTCGATGGAGCAAAATACTATGTTGCCGATGCCGGTATGCTCAACTATGCGTTTAAAGACGGGCTGGCATGCGTTGTGAAAATGGACGAAGAAGGCAACGCCAAATATGGCTACATCAACAAGCAGGGTCAAGAAGTGGTGCCTTGCACCTACGATGTGGCCAGTCCATTTAGCGAAGGCAAGGCTGCCGTGGCTATGTATAAGGAAGACGATGCTGATGCGCAATTCCCTTATGTGTACAGCTATATCAACACCAAAGGCAATGTGCTCTTTGCTTGCAAAGAGGGACTTAAAGCTGGCGACTTCCATGAAGGAATGGCATGGGTAACTGCCGACGAGCAGCAATATGGCTTTATCGACACCACTGGCACAGAAACCATTCCTATGCGCTACTACACCGATGAAGTAGCTATGCCAAAGTTTATTACCGACTTTCATGAAGGCTACACGCTTTCGGGTATGGAAGACTATGTGGGCACAGAAACGGTGACCGTGTATAGGCTTATGGACAAGATGATGGTGCGTCCGCCATTCAGGGTGGAAGGGCCAGTGTATGAAGGGGTGGCACTCAACTCCAACAACAAAAAATTTGGCTTCATCAAGCCCGATGGCACACAGGTCATTCCTTGTGAATACGACTATACCCCCTCTTGTGTGTCAGGTGACATGATCAGCTGCAGCTACCGATTCAGCAATGGCGTGGCGGCTGTAAGAAAGAATGGTAAATGGGGATACATCGACCATAACGGCAACTCCACTTTCTAAGTAGTGCAATAAACCCAATCATAAAAATAAGCAAAAGCGGCGCTCACAATGAGTGCCGCTTTTTTAAATTTAGCAGTTTCGTTACTTCTTTAAAAGATAACTAAATAAAAATATATCAGAGATATTATTTCTTGAATACGCCTTTCTGATAAAGGTATTGGCCTATCTGCACCGCATTAAGCGCCGCTCCCTTCTTGATTTGGTCGCCCACCACCCAGAAGGTGAGACCGTTGTCGCTACTGTAGTCTTCACGAATACGCCCCACATACACAGGGTCTTGACGGTTGACGAACAGCGGCATTGGATATTCATTGCAGGGAGGATTGTCCACCACCACAATGCCGGGAGCACCCATGAGCGCACGGCGTGCCTCACTTGGGGAGATGGGGCGCTCAGTTTCAATCCACACGGCTTCACTGTGGGCACGAATAACGGGCACACGCACACAAGTGGCACTCACACGAATATCGGAGTGCATGATTTTACGGGTCTCGTTATACATCTTGGTTTCTTCACGCGTGTAGCCATTGTCCATAAACATATCGATATGAGGGATCACATTGTAGGCCAACTGGTGTTGAAAATGACGCACTGTCACCGTATCTTTGTTGGTAGCTATTTCAGAATATTGCAGCGCAAGTTCGTCCATGGCCTCCAAACCAGCGCCACTGGCAGCCTGATAGGTGGAAACCTGCACATTCTTAATGTGTGAAATATTGTCGAGCGGTTTGAGCGCCACCACCATAAGTATGGTGGTGCAGTTAGGATTGGCAATGATATGGCGAGGGGTGCAGAGGGCATCGGCGGCGTTAACCTCTGGCACCACCAGTGGCACATCATCGTCCATGCGGAATGCGCTGGAATTGTCGATCATGATTGTGCCATATTTGGTGATAGTGGGAGCGAATTCTTTTGCAGTGCCAGCACCTGCCGACACAAATGCGATGTCGATATCCTTAAAATCATCGTTGTGCTGAAGAAGCTGAACCACATGGTCCTTGCCTCTGAACGTGAATATACGACCTGCGCTGCGTTCTGATCCAAACAGCACAAGCTCATCTACCGGGAAGTTCTGCTCATCGAGCACCTTCATAAACTCCTGCCCCACTGCGCCACTGGCGCCAACTATTGCAACTCTCATTTTATCTAAAAAAACCATTTAATGATTAAAAACCACGGCAAAGTTAGTGTTTCTTTTTGAGTAAAACAACATATCTACCGCTAACCTTCCACACATCTCTCAGCAGGAAGTGATAAGAAACCGAGGAAATGGAATGCCTGTAACCAAGCCTTCATCACCATGGCGCCAAGGGATATTGCACATCAGCAAAAATTTGGCTAACTTTGATGTGATGAAAATTCTATTTGCAGGCGACGCAAGCAATATGCACAACTGTTTGGCCACCAAGCTCCGCGAAATGGGACATTACGCTGTGGTGGCATCAAGCGGCTCTGGGTGGATGAACACAGGGCGCGACATTGATTTGTCGAGAAAACCTGGGAAGATAGGCGCCATTGAATATGTGGCAAAAATATTGGCCAATCTGCACAAGATGCGAGGTTTTGACATCGTGGAGCTGTCGAATCCCATTTTCCTTCATCTCAAACCTTGGCGTGTGAAGCGCGTTTTCGACTATCTGAAAAAGCACAATGGAAAAATCGTGCTTTCGGCGCTGGGCACCGACTATGTGTATTACAAAGCATGCCACGATGGCCACACTTATCGGTATAGCGACTATATGATAGGCAATCGCCCATCGCCCTTTGCGAGCTCAAAAGAATACATGGAGCAAATGCAAGACAACTGGAAGGCAGATTTCATGAAGCAGCATAGCGACTATGTGCTGCAAAACATTGACGGCGTAGTGGCGTGCCTATGGGAATATTATGCGGCCTATGCGCCAATAATGGGCGACAAGCTGATTTACGCCGGCATTCCTATCGATGTGGATAAGCTCCAGCCACATTTTATTGAAAAGGAGCCCGACAAAGTGAGGTTCTTTATTGGCATACAGCGTAAAAGAAACGTACTAAAAGGCACCGACAGGCTTTTGGCGGCCCTGGAGACGGTGCACCGGCAAATGCCTGAACTGTGCGAAATAGAGCGCGTGGAAAACCTGCCTTACGATGAATACGTGAGGCGAATGAACCGCAGCCATGTGCTGCTCGACCAGCTCTACTCCTACACGCCCGCCACAAACGCCCTGTTGGCCATGGCACAAGGAATGGTGGCAGTGTCGGGGGGCGAACCGGAATATTACGATTTGATTGGCGAGCGCACTAACCACCCCATCATCAATGTTTGCCCCACGCCAGAAGGCGACATCGAGGAGAAATTGCGCTGGATAATCACCCATAAGGCTCTACTGCCAAAACTCAGCCACGACAGCCGAGCCTTTGTGGAAAAACACAATGCTTCAGCTATCGTGGCCAATCGCTATCTTCAATTCTGGCAATCTCTGTAGAAGCTCTCTATCGAAGACTACCAGTTTGCTATTATTCTGTCAGTGAAAAATTCATTTGTTTGTCATCAGCTGTACGAATGAATGTTCCCGAAATTTCATTGCCATACCAATATCCTTCAAACTCACCGGTTATTTGGGCTCCTTCATTGGCAGGTGGATATTCCGCTAAATAGACGCGTCCGTTTTCCGAGCGATACCCCTCCAATTGCATCGTGCCAAAACTTGGGTGCTTCACATAGGTGTATTCGCCGGTAATGTCGCCATTGGCCGACATGTGAATAACCATGTCAATCGGATATTTGTTGATGTAGCCAGTCAAATGGTGAACGTTAGTATTGTGTGTTTCTTCTGCTTCATCATCGTGGGTTTCAGCTACAGCATTTCCTACAGTAGCTGTATCAGGCACATCTACCGTTACGGCTGTATCCACTGGTGCACTATTTTTAGCCGTAGAGAACTCTATTGACTTTTGATGCAATACTCCCGTAAAAATGATAATGCCTATGCCTATAAAGGCAAACACTCCCACTCCCACCAGCAAAGCTATAAGCCACACATTGCTCTTTTTAGGTGCACCGCCAGTAGGATAAGGTGGCATCGGGGAATTTTGCGCATTGCCGAAAGAAGGTGGGGCTGGCTGAAATGGGGGTGGTACGGGCTGACCCGTGAAAAGTGCGCTCAACTCCTGCACTTGCCCTGCCGGAAGCCAACTCTCCATACCCTCCGACCATACGAGGGTATTGACATTAATTTGCTGTTCTGACAACTGCTCTACTGTGAAAGGGCCTTGCTGCTGATTGTCTTGGTCGATGTAATAATACAATCTATCTTCAGGCATAATAAAAGGATAATTTAATTTACAAATATTTTTGAATCACGTTTTTCAATTTCAGTGGATCATCTACGCGCTCTTGCAATTCACCATTTTTGTCGATGACGAATGTGGTGGGAATGCTCGACACCTGATATTGCTGCACACTCTTGGAGGCTTCACCGGCAGGATCGTAAACAGCTATCCATGGAATATTTTTAGCGGCGTCGCGCCATTCACCGAGGCTCTGGTCAAGGCCCACCTGGAAAATGGTTACACGTCCCTTATATTGCATATAGAGGTCGTTGAGCACTTTGTTGAACGCCGGTGAAAACGACTGGTCGTACATGGTGAAGTTGAGCAGAACCACATGGCCTTTCTTTGCCTCGGCGGCAAGCGAGTGCTGCACGCCCTTAGCGTCCTGCAAAGTGATGTCGAACAGTTTCACCACCTGTGCCTCAATCCGTGCGCCGCCAGCCCTACCGGCAGCCTCACGGCGTCTTTTCTGAGCTTCGAGTGTCATATTCACAAGATACTGTGTGCGTGGGTCGTCTTTTCGGTAGGAATTAAACGCATTGGCCACGGCACCAATAATTTTCATGTCGTGATCATTCATGGGGTCGAAAAGTGGGTGCCCGTTTATGTATTTGTTGATGATAAAGTAAGCCACAATGCCCGAGCCATATTCGTCAGCCAGAATCTGCTTGGTGAGCTGCTTTTTCCAAGCCTCTATTTTTGCCTCTGGCGTACCCTCTTTTGCATAGATGATGGCATCTTTTTCTATCTTATTGATTTGACGGGCATGCTCGGTGCCGTCGATATTGAAATCCAAATCAAAGGTTTTGAGCTTTGAGTTGATGGTAATACTCTCTATACTGTCGATAGTGAAATACACCGACTTGTCGGCACAGCGCAGACGATAAATATTAGGATATTGGGGCGCTTCATACGAAATGCTGTAAGAGCCATTGCCACTGGTGGTGGTGGAATCGAGAATAAACCAGTTGCCATTGTTGGCCACTTCAAGGTAAAGGTTGGTCGTGTCGGACGCGCCTTCCACCTCACCCGACACTTTAAATTTGTTGCCACCATCGCAAGCACAAAGCATAGCCATCATGGCCAAAGACAGGAAAAATAAGTTCTTCATTATATAATTTTTGTTTGTTCGATTAATAATATGCGAAGTTACGGGAATTAGAGCGAATTAGCAAATGAAAAGAATATTAATTATAGACCCAGCACTAAGCCAGCAGAAAGGGTCTGAATTTTTGGTCCAAAGCCTTTTTTAAACACCCTACATGGGCTATATCTAACAAAGGCTCCCACTTTGCGGTAGTTCACACCGGCTATCAGGTCGAAGGTGACCGGCGACTGGTGCAAGCCTTTGCCCACGCACTGCTTCACTTTTTCATTCTCCATCTCATAAGTGGTAAGCACACTCGAATGGACATTGAAATTAGTGATTTCGCCCACAAACAGGTCGGTATGGCTTAGTATGCGCTGGCGGAAAATAATGGGTAGCTCCAGCGCAAACACTTTTAAGCGCGATTTTCGATGAGTGGCAGCCGCTGGATAAGAGCCAACACTCACCCCGTTATCCGAAGCATCAAAGCGCTCTGTGGATTTAAGCCTATAGTTTTTCCAGTCCAGACCAAGACCTATGCTGATACGCTGACCATGGCCAGTATTGAATTTTGCACCTATCACATTCAGCCATGATATTTCAAACGACGCTCCCATTCTCACATCAGCCTCTTGCGAAATGCCATCAACGAAGCCAAAGGCAATCCCTCCGCTGGTGATGTTCCACCCCACACTGTCGGTGAGCAGCGGATACCAATCAACTTGAATATATTCTTGCTCCTGCGCTTTGGCATGAATTGCAGCCAAAACCACCGCAACAAAAAGAGCGGCCGATAATAACATTCGTTTCATAACACAAAGTTAATGAAAAAAAAGCACCACAGAAATTGTTTCACATATTAATTATTGCTATATTTGCATTAGGTTTTCTTACAGCGGACAAGGCTTTCTCCAGTAGATGGCGCATGAAACAAGGCGGTGGGATGCGAGTGGCTGACCAAAGAAAACCTTTTTTATTTTAGTTAAGACACATTTCATCAGTATAGACCTACAAGCCTTAGACCGTGGCTCACCATATCACATTCATTCATCAAACCACGTCTCACTGCTTAAAAAAGTGAAATAATGCGAATTTTTGTGCTAAAATTTGGTTATAGCCTCCAGATTGAATAAATTTGCGAGTGTAGAAATTTCTATATAATCAACTAATTATTAACCCGTTAAATCTCAACTATTATGGAAACAAAATTCTACAAATGCACGGTGTGTGGCAATGTGTTTGCCGCTATTGAAGACTCAGGCATAACACCTGTGTGCTGCGGAAAAACAATGGCGCAACTGAACGCTATGGACACTGATGGCGCAGCCGAAAAGCATGTGCCCGTGGTTACACGCCAAGAAAATGGCTTACTGAAAATTGAAGTGGGAGCCACTCCTCACCCTATGACCTCCGACCATCACATTTGCTTTGTGGCTGTTGAAACTTGCTGTGGGCTAAAAATCATTCACCTTAATCCTTCACAACCAGCGGAAGCCATTTATTGCGACTGCAACGAGAGAGTGAATGCCGTGTATGAATATTGCAACCTGCATGGCTTGTGGAAAACCACCGACATTCCTTGCGACAGTAAAAAAGTCACTTGCAAAACAAAAGTGCAATAGGCCGTAAAATGCGGTTCACAAATACATAAAGCAATCCTATGGCTCACATATACACAAAAAAAAGACCCAACTTCATCAGTTGAGTCTTGATATGTGGGCGTTGACGGATTCGAACCGCCGACCCTCTGCTTGTAAGGCAGATGCTCTGAACCAGCTGAGCTAAACGCCCGGTGCTTAATTGCGGTGCAAAGGTATAACAATTTTCTGAAACAAACAAACTATTTTCCTAATTTTTCCCAACACGTGACACGTTTGCACTAAAAAGAAAACCACACCTCAGTTCTTCACAAGAAGGCCGGGGTGTGGTTTAGTAATGAAAAATTTAGTCAAATATTTTAGGAGCAAAAATGCATATTATTCATGCTCTGTGAAATTTTGTGTGTAGCGATCCACCATCATTTTGAAATCGGGGTGACGGCGAACAAGTTTCAAGTTCACGTAAGGTTCTTCACTAATATTCACTTCATAAAGGCTACCATAGCCATTGGCCAAAGCGCTTTCTAAATATTTGAGTGCCTGGTCGTTGTCACCAATATCAGAAAGCAGTGCCGACGCTATAGCGTAAGCCTCGCCACCAGGAAGCGAAGAGGCCATAATATTGTCTTGCGCCCATTTTTTGGCTTCGTCGTCGCGTCCAAGTTCATGGAGTGCAAAACCTTTAAGACTCGTCATATCAGTGCCATTTTTCAGCATCATGCCAAAATCGGCGAGTGCAGCTTCTGCATTACGCATGCGGTATTTGTAGAGCCAGCCACGAAGCAGAAGGGCTTCATTATTGGCAGGGTTGGCCTTGATCAATTTGTTGAGCGCCTCCAAAGCCTCAGGCTGCTTGCGCTGAGCCAGATAGATACGTGCCTGGGTGAGCAGCAATGAGGGATCTGCACCATTAATGCGCGAAGCACGAGCCAGCACGCCGAGCGCCTCGTCATAATTTTTCCCGTCGCCCTTATGCTCCACAATGCGCGCCTTGAGCACAAGTGCGCTCATGTCGCCTGGATTTTTTGCCAAAGCCTTGTCGATGTTGGCCAACGCCGGTTCAAACTGTCCCAATTCAAATTGACACCTTGCCGCATCGGCATAAATGGTGTTGTCGTCGTAAAAATTCTTGCTGATAATCAACTTAAGGTCGCGCAGAGCCTGGCCATAATGGAAATGACGCATAGCTATTGAATAACGCAAGAAGTGGAATGTGCCCACATTGGGGGCATTCTCAATAGAGTTTTGCAGAGCGTTCATCACGTCGTCGTAATGCGTATCGCTCATATTCACGAGGGCCGAAACGGCTTTAGTTTCATCATTGCCCACACTCATTGCCAGTATGATGTCTTGTGCTGCCACCTTATACTGTCCGAGCATATTAAATACGTCTGCCCTATTGATATACACTTGCGGCTCGGCAGGGAAGAGCTTCACGGCACGGTCGCAATACTCCTGAGCCTTGGCAAAATCGTTGGTCTTTGCAGCCACGCGCGCCAAGCCATAGAGAGCGTCGTAGTTTTGTGGCGACATACGAAGAATGGCGTTGAAGTTGGTTTCAGCCGTTGAATAGTCACCGCGCTTCAGCGCTAATTTGGCAATCATATCAATCACATTGGGATTTGAAGAATTGATAGCGAACGCCCTCTTCAAATCAGCATGTTCGCTTTCTAATTCACCCTTCTTGTCGTAAATCTTTGCGCGGAGCAGCAGTGCATCGTAAAGCACTTCGCGGTCGCTTTCAGGGCAGTCTGTTATAGCCTGGGTGATGTCGGCAAGTGCTTCATCGTCTTGTCCGTTGTAGAAGTACTGATAAGAGCGGGCGAATCGTGTAGCATAGTCACCCGGTTCTTTTTCAAGTTGCTGGTCATAAACCTTCATCACAGCGTCGTTGATTTTGCGCTTCAGCGCCGCGTCATCATCAGAAGTTTGCGCCACAGCACCCACTGCGCAAAACAAGAGCGCGATAGAAAGAATGAGATACTTGATGTTCATCATATTGAATTGTTATTGTTTAATATTGTCGATTTGATTAACGGCACTCTTGAGCACCGACAAACGCGTAAGCAGACCTTCAAGAAGGTCGAGCTTCAGCATGTTGGCACCATCACTCTTTGCCTCGGAAGGCGACTGGTGCGTTTCGAGAAACAGTCCATCAGCCCCGGCGGCAATGGCAGCGCGAGCCACCGTCTCGATAAGGTCGGGGCGGCCACCCGTCACCCCCGCGCTTTGGTTGGGCTGCTGAAGCGAGTGAGTCACATCCACAATCACTGGAGCGAATGAGCGCATTGTGGGTATTCCACGATAGTCCACGATGAGATCCTGATAGCCAAATGTGGTGCCCCGCTCGGTGATAGCCACGTCATCGTTGCCGGCATCACGCACTTTCTGCACGGCAAACTGCATGGCCTCCGGCGAAAGAAACTGTCCTTTTTTGATGTTGACCATTCTGCCTGTGCGGGCGGCTGCCACCAGCAAGTCTGTCTGTCGGCAGAGAAAAGCGGGAATTTGCAGCACATCCACATATTGCGCAGCCATAGCGGCCTCTTCTGCCGTGTGTATGTCGGTCACAACGGGCACATGGAAGGTGTCACGCACCTTGCGCAATATTTTCAGCGCCTTCTCATCGCCAATGCCCGTGAACGAATCGATGCGCGAGCGGTTGGCCTTGCGGTAACTGCCTTTAAACACATAGGGAATCCCCAACTTAGAAGTGATTCCTACAGCTTTTTCTGCAATATTCAAGGCCATTTCCTCGCCCTCTATCACACAAGGGCCTGCAAGCAGAAAGAAATTGCCACAAGGCGAAGCCTGTAATTGATCTATCAGCATATTTTATGTATATCTCTATTAAGTGTTATATCTATTCTATATTTCAGCTATTTATCACTTATTCTGCATATCAAGCGCATGGCACGAAGCCACGGCAAACATGGCGGCGGTTTCGGTGCGCAGGCGACTGTCGCCAAACGACACTGGCACAAAGCCCTCCTTAAGCGCCAGCGTCACCTCTTCCGGACTAAAATCACCCTCAGGCCCCACAATAATCATGGTGTCGGCCCCAGGTTGGTAAACCTTTGAAAAGAGGGTGCGGCTCTCGCGTGGCAGCATCATATCGCAATAGGCAATGTATTTGTTGCCATTGAAGGGCGTTTTCACCAGCTTTTCAAACGGTGTGAGCTCGTCGAGCTGTGGAAGCTGCGCTTTCAGCGACTGCTTCATGGCCGAAACGAGTATTTTCTGAATCCGCGCAGTCTTCAACACCTTCCGCTCGCTGTTTCGGCACAAAAGCGGCACAATTCGGTCAATTCCCATTTCCGTCACCCTGTCAGCCATATCCTCCATGCGGTCGAGGTTTTTTGTAGGCGCCACACACAGCACGATCTGATGTCCCCAGTGTGGCTTGCACTCCTTGTGCTCAACAATCGACACGGAGCAATGCTTAGGGTGAGCCATAGCGATTGTGCAGCGGTAGAGATTGCCTTCTCCATCCACCACCTCTATTTCATCACCTTCTGCCAGGCGAAGCACACGCACACAGTGTTTCGACTCGTCTTCCGAGAGTTGGAGCGTGGTGGCAATATGGGGTTCGTAGAAACGATACATCGCTTTGTTATGATTAGATATGAGAATTAGATATTCGTTTAATGCTGCTGTTCAGCCTCTGCCTCTTTTCTGCCCTTGAACAAGAACATAAATGCCACGGCCACCACGAGGGCGAAACCTGCGAATATAAACCAAGCCGTCTGCCAACCGCCAGGCACAAGTTCCATCAAATAGCCACTGTCGTTATACTGGCAATAATGATTGATCACCTGACCAGCAGCTAATGTTCCGATGGTGGCGCCCAAACCATTGGTCATGAGCATAAACAAACCCTGCCCTGAGGCACGCAGACTTGGGTCACACTCCTTATCCACAAACAGGCCACCCGACACGTTGAAGAAGTCGAATGCCACACCGTAAACCACACAGGAGAGCACAAACAAGAGCACACCAGGGAACGAAGGGCTGCCCACGCCGAAGAATCCGAAGCGAAGCACCCATGCAAACATGGCTATGAGCATCACGGTCTTGATGCCGAATCGGTGAAGGAAGTAAGGAATGAGCAATATGCACAATGCCTCTGCCACCTGCGATAGCGAGATGAGCATTGTGGCATTGTTGGCGGCAAATGAATTGGCTATTTCAGCCACAGGCGACCCCTTGAAACTGGTAAGGAATGGTGTGGCATAGCCATTGGTCACTTGAAGCGACATGCCAAGGAGCATCGAGAATATGAAGAACATAGCCATTCGCTTGTTTTTAAACAGCTTGAACGCGTCCAGACCAAGCTGTTGCGAAAGCGACTTGTTCTCTGTCATCACAATCTTACACTGTGGCAGCACCATACAGTAAGCGGCCAGAATAAAGCTCAAAATACCCGATACAAGAAACTGGAAATGAGTGAGTTGAAACTTGGTATCGTCGGGAGCCAGCGTAAAGCCAAGTGTGCCATCATGCCATGTGGCGCAGTTCACAATCCACATCGTGACGATAAAGCCCACCGTGCCAAACACGCGGATTGGCGGAAAATCGTTCACCGTGTCCATTCCATTATCTTTCAGTATGGTGAAGGCAGTAGTGTTGGATAGAGCGAGCGTGGGCATATAGAACGCCACGCTTATGGTGTAGATGGTAATGAACATTGCCTTATCTGGGGCGGGCGACGCCTGGCCCATCATAAAGAGCCCAATCATCGATGCACCAGCAAGCAGATGGCAAATGCCAAGCAAGCGCTGAGGCTGCACCCACTTGTCGGCCACGATGCCCATCAAGGCAGGCATAAAAATTGACACAATTCCCTGAATGGCGTAGAACCACGATATTTCGGATCCCATGCCGGCTCTTCCGAGGTAATTGCCCATACATGTAAGATATGCCCCCCACACAGCAAACTGCAGGAAGTTCATTACAATCAATCTAAACTTTAAGTTCTTCATTTTGTTTATTTATTTATGTTTTTAGTTTCGTTATTATCTAAATTAGAGGAATTTTTCATCTTAATCACTCGCTGAATTTCTGCCGCCTGCTCATAGTCTTCTATATCCACGCACCGCTGCATTCGTTCCTCGAGTTGCTCCACAGAAAGGTCTTCAAGCCTTTTGTGCCGTTTATGCATCACCGGGCTATCTTGGCTCTCCTCCATATAGATGCCAGTGGTATCAACTATTTCCTTGGTGGTGAATATGGGCGACCCCGTGCGCAGGGCAAGGGCTATGGCATCGCTGGTGCGAGAGTCAAGACTAATCTCGCGCGTGCCATCACTCAGCTTCAGCTCGCTCATAAACACGCCATCGCTGAACTTGTAGATATACACTTCTTCAAGCGATATGCCATAAGCGTGAAACATACTCACCATCAAATCATGCGACATGGGACGCGGAGGTATCACGTTTTCAAGCCTCATGGCTATGGACTGCGCCTCAGCCACGCCCACCACGATGGGTATGCGATGCGGGCCATTCACCTCACGCAGCAGCAGCGCATAAGCACCACTCTGCACAGGGTTATAGGTTATGCCCATCACTTTCAACTCCACTTTGTCCATATCATTCAGTCGTTAAAGTCATCACTATTTAATCCACCTTCTGCCCTGTAATCACACCGCTGCCATAGCACAAATGCGACTGGGCATCATAGATCACGGCAAACTGCCCTGGGGCTATGCCCTGCACATCGTTCTCACTCTCTATCACCCATTCTCTATCACGAAGATGGGTAAACTTTGCCTTGGTCAGCACTGGCGTGTGGCGGTTTTTGAATGTGATTTCCACAGGGCCTGCGGTATCTGGCCAAGGATTTCCTGATATAAAGTGCATCTCGTCGAGGTGCAGCACCTTGCCATACTGCTTGGCAGTGCCGTAGCCATTGCTCACATATATCACATTGTCGGCCACATTCTTTTTCACCACATACCACGGGCCTCCGCTCAGTCCAAGCCCCTTGCGCTGTCCTATGGTGTGAAACCAGAAGCCGTTATGCTCGCCCAGCTTTTTGCCTGTTTCTATTTCTATAATCGGGCCTTTTTTCACGCCCAGATGCCTGCGGATAAAGTCGTTATAGTTAATTTGTCCGAGAAAGCAAATGCCCTGGCTGTCCTTGCGATAAGCATTGGGCATCTTCACTTCCTGCGCAATGCGGCGCACTTCGCCCTTAGGCAAGTTTCCTATCGGGAACATCAAATGCTCAAGTTGCTCATAGGTGATCTGTGCCAGAAAATCGGTCTGATCCTTCACGGGGTCCACAGCCATGGCAAGATATTTTTTGCCATTCACAAAATCGGTGTTGGCATAATGCCCGGTGGCTGTCATATCGAAGTCCTTTCCCCAACGCTGCTCAAAGTAGCCGAATTTAATCATACGGTTGCACATCATGTCGGGATTTGGTGTAAGCCCCTGCTTCACGGCATTGAGGGCATATTCCATCACGTTGTCCCAATACTCCTGATGCAGCGACACCACCTCAAGAGGCAGACCGTATTTTTTCGCGATCAGGGTGCACATTTCAATATCTTCCTCAGCGGAGCAGTCGCCCTCGTCGTTGTCCATGCCTATGCGGATATAGAACAGATGAAGATCGTCGTGTCCTTCCTCTTTAAGCTTATGAACCACCACAGCGCTATCCACGCCGCCTGAAATCAATACTGCTATACTCATGTTTACTTTTTCAGCTTTAATAAAATTGGTAATTACGGTGATTACTACAAATCACACATTGTCGAGCACTTCATCTTCATCTCTGTTGCGCTCAATGTTCACTGCTATCAAATAGTCAACCGAGATTTTACCAGGCCCTGCCAATAGCAAGAACAGGAAAACGCCAAGAAACATCACCGGATAGCCTGGAGTGAAAGCGAAAATGCTCGACGACACCTGCGGTGAAAACACCAGATACTCGGCGTAGCCCATAATCACGATGGAAGGAACAAGCGCCACTCGCATAAACAAGCCAAGCATGACAAACGTGGCGCACAGCAATTCCAGCACTGCGATAAGCACGATGGAATTAGCCGGGCCGAGCGACAGAAAGCCCTCAAACTGCGGAGCAATCTCATGAACATATAATATCTGGCGAATGGCCACAAGATAAAACATCAGTCCTATGAACAAACGCAAAAACAGTCGGGAAAGGTTAGTGTAGGTGTGCCCTGCACTATACATGAAAAAGTTTTTTATTCCGTTAGGTACTTTCATTCGATTGATGGATTATGGATTAAACGCTTTTTTAATATCATCTACATACTGGTTCTTGTTCATCACACGATGCTCATTGTCGAGCACGATGAAAGATGGGAGTATGCGAATATCCAGATTCTTTTGTTCTGTAGTGGCCACGAGGGTCCACTTAGGATACTGCGAGGCTTCCGCCAAAAACTGACGTGGCTTTTCACCCACATACACGTTAATCAACTTGCAGTAGCCTTGATTGAGCAAATCATTCACACCGAGGTCGGTATCGATTCTGGTGCGCGACAGTGAGCTCTCCACGCCATCGCCGGTGAAGAAAAGCAGCACAATCTCGGCACTGTCAACAGGCACATCACAGATTTTTCGCTTGGCGCCAGTAGTGTCGGTGATAGAGAAATCATATATCTTATCGCCCAGTTTGGTGTTGTTGATGGTGCGAATCTGCTCTGCATAGTGCGCCTTGGCGTCTTTCTTCATCCATGAAGCCTCCACCGCCGACTGAAGAAACGCCAGATACACATCGTCGATAAGTGGCTGTGGTGTGTAGTAAAGCAGATACTCGGCTGTGGCCATCAGGCGCATAAAGTTGGGCTGATTGGCCTGAGCCTTGTTCATCAGCAGGCGAACCGAACTTTGCCCCACATTACGGTTGGCAGCGCTCATAATCTGAAAATAATCCACAAATGTGGACTGGAGCATACTGTCGGACACGGCAGTGAGAGGTTTATGGAAATCAAAATTGTCCCAAAAGTGAGCAGTGCTATAGTTGCACCGGCTTTCAAGCGAGGTGCAAGTGTCGGGGGCAATTGGATAGTCAAACAGCGTTTTGCTTTGGGCACTCACCACCGACAGCGCGTGCGAAAGCATAATTACTAAGGATAGAGCAAAAATCTTTTTCATATTAGGCTTTGCCATTACATATTTTACCATTTAAAAAGTAAAATTACAGCAAATAGCCCACTATTCAAAATTAGAATGATGAAAAGGGCATCACAGCAACATTTTTTCACATAAAACGGACTTTTAATACACTGAAATATGTTATTTTTGCGGTATGAACAGTTATATCGTATATTTTGAATACTTAAGCGCCGGAGAAATTGGCAACGACAAATACCGCTTCACCAATGCCGACGACGCTTTTGAAAAAATGAAAGAGCTGGCACGCGCCATCAAGGTCAATTTTGCCGACATCCCTCAGTGCGATATTCTTGACGAAATCGATTTCTACGGTATCATCGACAAAAGCACTGGCGACTTTGCCAAAGTGATTCTTAAAGAGCTTTAATCCATTGGTGAGCCAATGAATTCAGAAAAAAAATAATGGCTGCGCCACTCTCAGATTTGTGGCACAGCCATTACTATTATGCTTTTCTAATGAATCGAGGGAAGGTAACCCACATCTGTTGGCTCACTTGTTGATGTAAGGAAGTAGCGCATCACGCCAAATCAGGTAAGCGCCACCCATCAAATGCAGGCCATCGTTGGTGTATTCAGCCTTCAGCTTTCCATCTTCACCCACGAAAAGGGGGTAAAGGTTGATGAAGGTGACGCCCAAGCGCTGGCACATTTTTTCAAGCCCCTTATTACCGTCCACAATCACGTGCTCACGGCCTTTAAGGTTCTTCCACATGCGCACATCGTTGTTAAAGGGCAACATGCTCTCCACATAAATCTGTGTGTTTGGGCAGCGGTTTTGAATAGTGGTGACCACTTGGGTCATGGCGCTCACAATGCTGTCGGCCGAAACGCCATGCGACACATCATTCACTCCGCCCATAATAAAGATTTTACGGGGCTGTCCTTTCAAAATAGGCTCCAGACGCTCAAAAAAGCCCGGAATAATGTCGCCCACAATACCACGGTTTTTCACATGGCAATTGTCGAACAGTTCATTCCACTCTGCCCCATCAGTCAGGCTATTGCCCAGCATGATGATGTCGCTGGAGTATACAGGGAGCTGGTCAAACAAAGTGACCCTGCGAGCATAGTAAACATCGGTGTTAACAGGTTTTTTCTGCGCCATACACGACAAGGCGGATACCGCCATCAATAAAACTAATAAGCGTTTCATAATCGTTTATCTCTAAAATATAAAACAAAGGGGAGCGGGCACAAAGCCTGGCATCCCCTTTGATAGTCATTTGTTCTGATTATTGGTTAGCGCGATAAGCATCGCAAGCCTTTTTCACCGAACCGTGTTTGAGAAGCAAAGCCTTAGCCTCGTCATAAGGCAAGCCAAGTTCCTCTACCACCATACGGGTGCCGCGATCCACGAGCTTGATGTTGGAGAGCTGCATGTTCACCATCTTGTTGCCTTTCACGCGCCCCATCAATATCATCACGCTGGTGGAAATCATATTGCAAATGAGTTTTTGACCAGTACCCGACTTCATGCGCGAGGAGCCAGTCACAAACTCTGGACCTACCACCATTTCCATGGCTATTTCAGCAGCCTCGCTCATAGGAGCGTCGGGGTTGCTGGTGATGGCACCTGTAAGGCAGCCAAAAGCGCGGGCAGCCTTGAGTGCGCCAATCACATAAGGTGTGGTGCCAGATGCGGCAATGCCCACCACGGTGTCGAGAGGTGTGATATTGAAAGCCTGAAGATCTTTCCAGCCTTGTTCGGTGTCGTCCTCAGCATTTTCCACTGCATTGCGAAGCGCAGTGTCGCCACCGGCGATGATACCGATAATCCAGCCTGGATCCATACCGAATGTGGGAGGAATTTCACTGGCGTCGAGCACGCCCAGACGGCCTGATGTGCCAGCACCCATATAAAAGAGGCGGCCACCTTTCTTCATGCGCTCCACCACTCCGTTCACGAGCTTTTCAATCTGAGGGATAGCTTTCTCCACAGCGTCGGGCACTTTATGGTCTTCCTTGTTGATGTCAACAAGAATCTCGTGTGCCGACATCTTTTCAAGGTCGTTGTAGAGAGAGGGTTGTTCGCTAATTTTTACAAAAGCCATTTTTGTATTCTGTTAAATTTGATGATTAATTTTTCAGTTAATTAAGCCTGCTCAGAGTGGAATTTGATCAGTCCTTCCATTGGGGCTTGAATAATGGTGCCAATAGTGATACCCTGGCTCTTGGCAGCTTCCATCAGCGTGGCCTTCTGGAGGAAAGCGATAGAGCCTACAAAATTACAAGGCAGTTCTTTATAGTTTTTGTAGCTTTCCACATTGCGGATAAAGAAGTCGGTGAATGAGTGAAGCACGATGCGGTGGATTGATGGTTCATCGATGTTCTTTTCCAAGAATGGAGCAAACTGAGCAAGGAAGCGATTGCCGGCAGGCTTGCGATACACGCGGTCGATGATGGTCATGCGGTCCACTTTGTATTCGTCTAAGAACTTTTGGCAAAGGTGCTCTGGAAGTTGCTTTTTAAGCACGTCGCCCACGAGGAGTTTACCCAGCACGGCACCACTACCCTCATCACCGAGGATATAGCCAAGTGGTGATACATTTTCCACCACCTTCTCGCCATCGTAGTAGCAAGAGTTGGAGCCGGTGCCCATGATGCAGGCGATGCCAGGCTTGCGGCCACAGAGTGCGCGGGCAGCAGCGAGCAGGTCGCTTGCCACCTCCACTTTAGTGGCTGAAGGAATGTTGGTCTTGAGGGCGTTCACCACATGTGAGCCAACTTCGTCATTCAGAATACCTGCGCCATAGTAGTAGATTTCGTCCACTTGATAACCACTGATATGAGGAACGAGCTCGGCCTTGATGGTGGCGGTCATTTCTTCTTCGCTCATCATCAGAGCATTCATGCCAGTAGTGAAAATCTGGGCAACCTTTTCGCTGCCATTGAGTAGGCACCAATCAATTTTGGTTGACCCACAGTCTGCAATTAAAATCATAATTGGTAATGTAATATGTGTTTATATTTTGATAATTATATTTTTCTTATGAAGCACGAAGCCAAATATCCAGTTGAAGAGCACAAACAGAAGTGCGTAAAGGCACGAAGCCATCTTGTCGGAGAAGGTGACAGACTGATACATGTTGTAGAGCGCGCCTTTTAACGAAGTTCTGTCGCCAGTGCCCGAAGCCATATTCACAGCTTCATTGAAGCTGGTCTGCATAGCGGTCAAGCTATCGCCTTCAAAGGCGTCGAAACGCTGCATACCTGGCAGGAATATGTCGTCGAACTTCAGTTGGGCAGTCACGCCCACGGTGTCGGCAAAACAGAGGTCAACGGCAGCTTGAGCGCGTTTCATACCCTGCTTGGCGGCGTCCATGTAGTATTGCTCGGCTTTTTCGTGATCAGTTTCTGCACCGAATTTTCCATAGTCGTAGCAAAGCGCCAAATTGTATTGAGCATTATTGATGGAGGAGTCGGCGGCTTCGGTGAGCAATGGGAGCACCTCGTTGTCGTTAGAGGCGTCGTCGTCCTGCATATAAGCCAACGCCAAGTTGTAGCGGGCTTTCACCATTGCCGAATCAGCAGAAGCCTCCTTCAGGAGTTTCACAGCCTCAGCTTTATTCTCGTCCACGCCATCACCATTATAATAGGCCACGGCCAGGTTATTTTGAGCCTCATGGCAGCTGTCGGCTGCCAATTTGGTATAAAGCGCCACTGCCTTTTGGTCGTCGCCCTTCACATAGTCGTAGGAGGTGCTGACAATCACAGCGCCAAACACTACGGCAAACAAGCTACCCAGCACATAGAGCGACAGTGGGTTCACACCAAACGCCTCGAAGAAGTAGCACCACTTTTTGTGGTTCTTCATATCTATCACATAGATAAGCAGTGCAAGCACACTCATGGCCAAACCAGTGGTGATGAGCACGAAAGTGCTCGACCACATTTTTTTACCGCAAGGAATGCCATAGCTCAGCAGCCAGCCTGCCAATATGAATATGAAGCCAATCAGCAGCAAACGGCCCACGCGGTAAGAGTTCTCTTTGTGGTTCACGATTATTCCGCCCACCATAAAGCCGATAAGCGCATGAGCCACACATGGGAGAGTGCTTAAAATGCCCTCTGGGTCAAATGCCACGCTCATGCCATTGAAATGCTCGTGATACATGTGGTTCGGACCAAGCACGGCATTGTCGATCACGGCAATAATATTGTCGGTAGAGAAGTCGTAGCCGTGGCCTAAGCCCAATATCAAGGCATACACCACCAGAATTCCCGCTATCAGCACAGGAATGAAGCGGCGCTTGATGAGCACCACACACAGGGTGCCAAAGAAATACACCAATGCCAAGCGCTGGAACACACCCAAAATGCGAATGGAGTCGAAATTATTAGCCGCATCGGCAAAGGTCTTGCCATCGCGGAACATGCCATACATCAGATGGCTGAACCACTGCACTGCCCAGCCAATAAGGAACAACAGCACGGTGCGACGCACCATTTTCACTGCAAGAGCTTTCGACAAGGTGAAGTTGAACTTCTTCAAAGAGAAAAACATTGCCACACCCATGCAGAATACGAAGAACGGAAACACCAGGTCGGTAGGTGTCAGTCCGATCCATTCGGCATGGCCCAGTGGCGCATACAAATTGCCCCAGCTGCCAGGGTTGTTGACAAGCAACATTCCTGCCACGGTGATGCCTCGGAGAATGTCCAAGGCCATGAGGCGCTTACTGTTATTAGCCATAATATATCTTAGTTTTTTAGTTAGTTTCTTTTACTGTTGTACACTCATCAATCAAGTAAACCAGCGACTGATACGGCACTCCACTATGGGTGGTGAGCCCAATCTCACAGGTTCGGCTATTGGAGAAGCCACGCTTCACTTGCGCCTTCTCAATAGCGCCACGGAGCTTACGCAGGGCATACTTATTGAGCTCTGGTGTAATGAAGCCCTTGTCGCCAGCAAAGCCACAGCAGCCCACGCCTTCCGGCAGCACCACTTTAGAGGAGCACCGCTTCGCCAAATCTATCATTTTGTTCTCCAGCTTCATCAATCGAGTGGAACAGGTCAGGTGAATGGCCACTGGCTCGTCGATCTGATGAAAATCCAGATCATCTGCCACATAGTCATGAATAAATTCCATCAATTCAAGTGGCTTTACCTTCTGCATGTGGCCAAGCATACGGTGAAGGCAGGGGCTTTGGTCGCACATCACAGGATACTTGCCATTTTCTGTGGCAGCAAGTAGTGCATTCTCAAGTTCTGCCGTCTTGCTGTTGGCAATGTCGGGCATACCTTTGCTTTCCCAAATCATACCACAGCACAGCTTCTTCATATTTTCCGGGAAAATCACTTCCCAGCCAGCCTTATTCAAGAACTTCACCACTTCATCAATCAGGCTCACCTTTGGCCCCTTGTGGCCTTTACCCATAGTCTGGTTAAGACAACTTGGGAAATACACCACCTTTTTCTTCGACTCCTGCTGCTCAAATTTGTGAGTGCTGTAAGCCTTCGGAAGCGAAGGTGTCCAGAGCGGACCTCCCACTGCGTGAATGGCATTGCCTACAGCTTTCACGCCACCATCACGAAGCACGGCATGTGCCACATCAGCAGAGCGAAGCGCCAACTTGATGCCTGAACGGATAGCAGGTAAATTGGTGGCGCAGAAAGCACCCACTTTGTGGGTGAATGAGTTGGGCGGACAAGCGGCATTACGCAAGTCGTGGGTCAGTTCACCAGTATTGATGTGCATTGGGCACGAAGTGCTGCACAAGCCATCGGCTGCACAAGTTTCGTTGCCCAAGTATTTATATTGCTTTTCGAGACGCTTCATTCGAGCATCGTCTTCGCCTGTGGCACGCAGTCGCGCAATCTCACGCTGCACCACAATGCGCTGGCGCGACGACATCGTGAAACCACAGCTCAAACAGTTCACCTCACAGAAGCCACATTCCATACATTTGTCGATGTGCTCATTGGTGAGTGGCAGCGGCTTGAACGACTTCACGAAGCAGTCGGGATCGTCGTTGAAAATCACACCGGGGTTGAGAATATTGTTGGGATCGAAGAGCTTTTTCACATCTTTCATCACACTGAAAGCCTTCGTTCCCCATTCTTTTTCTACAAATGGAGCCATATTACGGCCAGTGCCGTGCTCAGCCTTCAGCGATCCATCATATTTGTCAACCACAAGTTTGGTGATTTCGTTCATCAGGTCGCGATACTGCTTCACATCGGCAGCGGTCTTAAACGACTGCGCAATCACAAAGTGATAATTACCCTCCAGGGCGTGACCGTAGATGCAACTGTCGTCGTAACCATGATCTTGCAGCATTTGGGCAAGGTCGCAGGTGGCATCGGGCAAGTCTTCGATATGGAAGGCTATATCCTCAATAATCACAGTGGTGCCGAGCGGACGTGTACCAGCCACTACGGGGAACACACCAGAGCGGATAGCCCAGTATTTGGCGTTCTCCTCAGGGTCGGTAGTGAATTTAGCGGGCACATACAGTTCAAACTGGTCGATCACCTCCATCATCGCCGCCACATTAGCGGCAAGTTGCTCCTGAGTGTCGGCTGAAGTGCGCACAAGAATTGCGGTCAGGTTATCACCAGTGGTGTCGTGAACCGAAGCCAGCGACTTCTTGTCGAGAATCTCGGCACATTCCACCGGACTTTTCTTCAATGCCACCACACATTCACAAGCCTTGCGCATATCCTTGAAGTAGAGCATTGCGCTCGAAGAATAAGCATAGAGGTGACCCGTTGTGAGGGTGAACTCGCTGGCAAAGCCGAGGGTGCCCTCGCTGCCCACCATCAAGTGGGTGATAATGTCGAATGGGTCGGTATGCTCTACGAATGGATAGATATTCAATCCCGTCACATTCTTGATGGCATACTTATACTTGATTCTCTTCATCAATTCCTCATCGGCAAGCACACGGTCGCGAATCTGCTCAATGCCCTTGATGAAATCGGGGTGCGACTGGCGGAATGCCTCACGGCTTTCTTCACTGCCGGTGTCGAGCACGGTGCCGTCGGCAAAGACAATTCGCATCGACTTCATCACCTTGTCGCTATTGGCGTGTGTGCCACAGCTCATGCCCGAAGCGTTGTTCATCACAATGCCACCCACCATGGCTGAGTTCTTTGAGGCGGGGTCGGGCGAGAAAGTCTTTCCATACGGGCGAAGAATCTCGTCAACCTTATGCCCCACCAGACCAGGCTGCATCGTAATTTCCGATGCATCGGCGTTCACCTTATAGTTTTCCCAGTTCTTACCAGCCACTATAAGGATTGAGTCAGTTGTGGTCTGGCCCGATAGACTTGTGCCTGCCGCACGAAAAGTGACAGGCAGCCCCAGCTTGTTGGCCTCGGCAAGCAATCTCGACACCTCTTCCTCATTTCTACTGCGCACCACCACCTGTGGTATGTGGCGGTAAAAACTGGCGTCTGTTCCCCACGCCAAGCACCGCAAGTCGTCGGTGTAGATGCGGTCATCGGGGATAAACCACGAAATATTCCGAATAAATTTTTTATAAACTTCTTTCACTGGTTCGTGGTTATTGATATAAATAATATTTGCTTGATTTAGCCTTGAAAGCCTCGGCATCTTTGTTGAAGTAAGCTTCTATGTCGGCCACTTTATAGCGCTTGGAGAAAAGTTTGCGAATTTTATCAGTACCCATCACCTTGTCAAACATACCATAGCCACGCTTGGCGTTGGCATCAAAAATCTTGGCCTCAGGGTGTTGCTCATGAAGCACCTGCAGGAAGTAGAACTGACACAAGGTAAGGTTGGCCTTATCGAGGTCGGTGATGTAAACCTGCACGCCATGCATTTCCTTCATGGCGTCGCCAGTTTCTGGGCCCACTTTAAAGAAAGGCTTGAAATTGATGGGGCGGAAGCGGAAACCAGGCAAATTGAGGGCGTTCATAGCGTCGGCCAGTTTGTCGGCATCGAGATATGGAGTGGCGAAGCACTGGAATGGCAAAGTGTAGCCAATGCCGGTATTGAAAGCATAAAGTTCGCCAATCACACCACTCATCGCATAGAATGCAGCATGGTCTGGTGTAGGAATTTGAGGTGATGGAGCCACCCATGGCAGTCCAGTCTCGGCATAGGTCATATTACGCTTCCAGCCCTGCATAGGAATCACTGTGAGTTTTGCTTTCTTGGCGGTAATGCCCTCCTCGTTGAGATACATGGCCAACTCACCTGGAGTGAGGCCATAAACGTAAGGAATAGGATATTTGCTCACCATCGAGAAGAAGCCATCTTCCACTAAGTTGCCTTCCACCTTATTGCCACTCACGGCATTTGGACGGTCGAGCACCATGAATTCCTTGCCATTCTCGGCACAAGCCTCCATACACATACCCATTGTGGCATAGAAGGTGTAGCTACGGCAGCCTATATCTTGAATATCGTAAACCAGCACGTCAATATCCTTCAGCATAGCAGGAGTGGGTTTGTGAGTTTTGCCATAGAGCGAGTAGGTTTTCACGCCAGTTTTGGCATCAACGGCATCACCCACAGCATCACCGGCATGCGCATTGCCGCGCACGCCGTGCTCAGGACCATAAAGGGCCACCAACTTCACACCCTTAGCCTCATTAAGAATGTCAACGGTGGACTTGAGATTGCGGTCCACGCCGCTTGGATTGGTCACGAGTCCCACACGTTTGCCTTGGAGCTGCTTAAAACCGCCATCGCGGAGCACTTCCACACCAGTCTTCACTTGTGCGGTGGCAATAATGGCCATAGCCATAGCCACCAACGATAATATATATTTTTTCATACCTTTTGTCATAATTCAGTAGCAGTTACATATCTAATTTCTAATATCTAATTTCTAATATCTAATCTTATTTCTCTTTCTTACCGTAGTTAGGATCAATCTTCTTATCGGCGAAATAGGTCACAATGAGGGTAGCGAAGCAGCACACCATCACCATCCAGAAGAACCACACATAACCGATAGCCTCTTGAATGTAACCAGCCACAAAGCCTGGAAGCATCATTGAAAGAGCCATGAAAGCGGTACACACCGCATAGTGCGAGGTTTTATATTCACCTTCAGAGAAATACATCATATACAGCATATAGGCAGTGAAACCGAAGCCATAGCCAAACTGCTCAATACAGAGCGCAATGGTGATGATCACCACATTTGAGGGCTGGAACATAGCCAAATACACGAATGTGAGGCATGGCAAGGTCATAAAGCCAGCCATCACCCAAAGCGATTTTTTCAAGCCCACGCGTGAAGAGTAGATACCTCCGAGAATACCTCCGAGAAGCAGCGCTACCACACCAAACACGCCATACACAGTTCCCACCAATTCTGTGGATAGTCCCAATCCGCCTTCGGCAGTGGAGTGCACCAAGAATGGCTGGCACAGCTTGATCAAGAAGCCTTCTGGAAGGCGATAGAGCAGCATGAACGCAATGGCAAGCAGGCAGCCAGGCTTCATGAAGAATGTCTTAAACGAGTTGGCAAGTTCCTTGAGGTTGTTGCTCAATGTGCTTCCGCTTTCTGCCGACACTCTTGGCTTGTCTTGGCTGCTATAAGGCAAAGCAAACACGTGGTAAAGAGTAATCAATCCAAACACCACTGCTGCCACACCGAGTGTGATTTGCCATGAAGCGGGAATGTTGCCAGCCTGCACGCCTAAAATAGGCAGGCCATTGCTCTCTATCAAGCCGGCAATAGCCACAAGCACACCCTGGCCAAACACAGAAGCCACGCGATAGAACACGCTACGAATGCCAATAAAGGCGGCCTGGCTGCTTGGACTATGAGCCAACATGTAGAATCCGTCGGCAGCAATGTCGTGGGTGGCGGAAGCAAAGGCCGTGATAATAAAGATAACCAAAGTGACGAGGAACATACTGATAGGTGTGTTGCCGTGTGCTATGGTCTCAGCCTTTGGGAAAGGCAGTGTGAGAGTGAGCAGCACCATCGCAGCAGTCATCAGAATCTGCATCATCACAATCCACCAGCGCTTGGTCTTCACCACGTCCACGATAGGACTCCAAATGCCCTTCAGGAACCAAGGGAAATAAAGCAGTGTGGTGAAGAACGACATATCGCCATTAGCCACACCCATTTTTGTGAACATCATCACGGAAATGTTGTTCACCACAAAATAAGGAATACCCTCGGCAAAGTAGAGGGTAGGAACCCACCACCAAGGGCTTTTAGTTGTTTTGATAGTTTCGTTTAAATCTGCCATAATATTTATGTTTTTTTATATTTTCAAGTTAATTAGCTTAGTTAATATTGAGCTTCAATGTCTGCTCCAATAAAGTAGTGAAGCAGTATTTCTTTATAGTCGTAGCCTTTAGCGCCCATCACGGCCGCGCCAATCTGGCACAGTCCCACACCATGGCCCCAGCCGGCGCCACGAAGCACAAACTTGGCAGGATAGCCGTCAGCGTCCACATCGTGCTTCTCCACCACGAAGGCTGAGCTATAGAGTGCGCTTTCACTCAAGGCGTAGCGAATGGCAAGTTCCTTGCCTATGGTCTTTGTGAGCTTTTCACCCACAATCTTCAATTTGTAGAGTCGGCCAGAAGTGCCACGGGCCACAGGTTCCAGACTTTTAATGCGTCCATAGTCATCACCGGTGCGCTTCTTGATGAGGGCTGAAATTTCATCTTGGGTATATTCCACCTTCCAGCGGTAGAAGTCCTTCGTCTCCTGGTCGTAGTCGTTGAGCACTTGCGAAAGAATTGCAGGGTCGGAAGTGTTGCAGAAAGCCGATGGCGATGAAAGAATCCATTCCGCAGCATTGTCCTCACGGGTAAGGTCGGGGAAATCCATGGGGTTCTCGCCATCGCGCCGAGCCACCAGATAGTCGTAGTGATGAGGCTGCCAGCAGTTTTCAAACTCCTCAAACACGCCACCGCACGATTTCGAGAAACGCGCGTCGCACAGGTTGCCGTCGTACATCAGCACCTGCCCCCAAGTGGCTTCAATTGCTTTTTTCACTGTTTCGGTAGAAGCGCGCGTTATGCCCTGGTAACGCTGGCAATGGTCGTCGGCACACACATCAAAGTTGATGTGGTCGTCGCGGTCCCACCATTTTATTTCCTCTCCTGGCTCTTGCGCGCTGTCGGCAATATTCACGTCAGGAGCGTTGTTCACTTTGTCTTTATAGATTTGAGCTAAAAGCCAGCTGCGCGAAATCACGGCATGGGCCTTCAGTAGTTCAAGCGAAGCCTTTGCGCTCATTTCGCTTGAAATCACACTCAGCAGATACTCCTCAACCGAGAGCACATTCACTGTGGTGATGCGCCCATTCTCAATGATGAGATGCAGTGCGCCTCGAAAACTCTGCACCTCTTTTCTGCGCCAATGGAAGCTCACGCCTATGGTCACATCCATCAGGGTGAAGGAGTCAGTCGCCACATTCACGGGCTCGAAAAGAAGGTCGGTATAACTCTGCCCGTTCCACACCACTTTGCCATTGATGGCTTCCACATGCTGATTACCAGCCACTAAGTTGCCATTTACGCGATATTCGTTGTTGAGCGTGAAATCAACAGCAGGCTCGTTCATAATGCCCACACGGACTTGAGGAACTTTATTCATTGTGTAATGAGTGTTTTGAGTTAAATAATTCTATTAACCGCTCTGCGCCATCACAGCTTATGCACAGCTCTTGAAACATAGCCTTCACATCGGCCGCAGTGAGCGATTTAAAATCTTTTTCCACAGGCACAGCGAAAACCTGCCCCATATCCACCGATGCTGGTGAAAGCAGGAATTGTCCCTCGCCTTCTCCATAATTGCTCGGACGGTGTTTTAAACGTGGAAATATGGCTAAATGATAACTGTTCTGCGCTGTCCAGCACAGCACATTCATCATTGGCTCCACTTCTCCATAGTGCACAGGAAGTAACGCTATTAGCTGCTCCGCCAGGGTTTCCACTTCGGTGGCATCTGCGCCAGAAACAACAAAGGGGTGGCCGGGCGAGGTGACGCAAAAGTGGATTTTGCCAGCCGCGAAGGTTTTTGTGATCACCTTTCCAGACTGAAACTCGGAGCAGAATGGCAAGAAGCCTTTGTTGCCAGCCTGAAAGTGCATATGGTCGGGGGCCGAGGCACCGCATTTCGGACCGTTATAGAACAATACAAACTCTGGGAGGTCGGCAGCCAACTGAAGCATATCCCCTACTCTACCCACAATCGACTGTGCCACATGCCGCATATTGGCAATGGTGAGGTGACGGGGAAAAATGGGATACGGATTCACTTGAATCTTATATTTGCCATACCATGAAATCATTTCCTGCTCTCGTGGCTGGTTTTCACTGCAAAGGAAGCACTTGCGCGCCTTCAGTGAAGCAGCGTCTACTTTGGCAGCCGATGAGCGAATACGTTCGGGATTAAACTGAAGCATCACGGTGGCATCATCAAGCCGAAGCTCACGCGTTTCCACATGTGAAAGTGCACCGTAGTTTTTTGCCACGGTTTCCCAATTTTGCATCTGCCGCTCGATTAAGCTGTTTACCTCAGCGGTAAAGTTCATAACAGTCAATTAAAAATTTAAATTAAAGAATAAGCTGTGAGCCAGACTGAGCACATCTGCCCAGTCTGGCGGTGCTCACAGCATATTTATTTTTAAGTTATAATCAGTTTTAAAAAACGGATTACTTCTTGTTCATAGCCACACGAGCCTGCAGCTCCCAAGTGCGGATACGGTCTTTGTAGAGGTTGTTGTTGTTCATCTTCACCACGTCAAGCGAAGCATCGCTGTTGTCGTCCCAACGGCGGCACATATACACAGGAGTGTAAACACGGCCAATTTGGAAGTGGCGAGAAATGTTCAAGCCAAGCGCGTAGTCTTCACCATAGCTGGTGTTAGGAATCTTCACATCACGCAGCACTGGAGTGTAGAATGCACGAGGAGCGCCGAGACCATTGATGCGGAGAGCGTTGTTACGTCCGTTTTCAGGAGTCCACTCCTTGTGGTCGATGATGCCGGGAGGAATAATGTTGCCATCAATGTCGGTCATCATATAGGTGCCCACCACCATAGCCACGTTCTGCTCATAGAAAGCGTTCACCATTGTGGTAAGCGTGTTCTCATCTTTGTACATATCGTCGCTGTCGAGTTGTACGATAAACTTACCAGCTTTTTCGTGGTGAGCGGCAAGGTTCCAGTAGCCACCGATGCCCATATCGTAGTAGTCGGCGATGATGTGAATCAGGCGTGGGTCGTCGGCAAATTCATCGATAGCCTCACGAGTGCCGTCGGTAGAGAAGTTGTCCACCACCATCAGGTTGAACTTGAAGTCGGTCTTTTGAGACAGCACACTCTTGATGGCGTCGCGGATAGTGCGAATACGGTTGCGCACAGGAATCATCACTGTAGCCTCAACTTCAAATTCACCACGGTTGAATTCAATGTGCTGGAAGTTGGGGGTGCCATCAGCCTTAACAGGTGCAAGGTAGCCACCAATTTCCTTCAGGTGTTCAGTGCAGGATTTTTCCATTTCAATCTGGCGACCGCGGTTTTTAGGATCCACATAGTCGAAAATCTTTTCGCCACTCTTGCGGGTGTCGAGTTCCACATCGCTGTAAAGATACTCGTTGATATGGGTGATAGAGCCGAATTGTGAGAGTTTCAGACGCAGATCGTAGAGTCCGGCAAATTCATAGTCGGCCTTCATTGCTTCAGCAGCTTTCTTGAAGCAGCAAGCGCAGAAGAAGAGCACAGAGCCAAAGTCGAAATCGTCGCGGAGGCTGCCGAACTGGTAATCAATCACAGGAGCCTTGTCTGCGCCTTTGTCAGTCACGTTGTAGTGGTCGGCATAAAGCATTGCACTGTGGCTGTCGTTAGCGATGGTAACGAAGCGCTCAATTGCAAATGGAGCGAACTTGAGGGTGTTGTACTTGGTGTAAACCATTACGAAATCAGCGTCGTCAGCTTTTGCCGCAATAGCCTTCATTGTAGCAGAGGCTGTAAGGTTGGTTACAGAAATAAGTTCACAACCTTCAACAGATCCCTTTGCATCAGCATTGGCCAGAAGGTAGATTTTGTTAACGTTCTCGTTAGCTTTCAAGCCTTCGATAGTGGCTTTTGCCTGTTCTGCTTCAGCAAATGGAATGAAGCAATTAATTTTTGCCATAGTAAATGTAATTTAGTTTGGTTGATATAGTTATTACTATTATTTGTTTTTACGTTTGTTTTTATTGATTCGAGCCTTTAATTCCCAAGTGCGAATACGGTCTTTATACAGATTGTTGGCATTCTCCTTGAAAATGTCGAGGTTGGCATCGGTGTTGTCGTCCCATCGGCGCGCACAGGTCATCACATCATACACACGCCCCATGCGGTAGTTGCGTGTAATGGTCAGCCCCATGGCATAATCTTCGCCATAGTTGGTGTTCGGTATGTTGGTGGCTCGATAAATGGGCGTGTAGAATGCGCGTGGGCCACCCACTCCGTTCACGTGGAAAAGGTTGTTGCGGCCATTGTCGGGCGTCCACTCGTGGTGGTCGATTACACCTGGTGCTATTTCCTTCAGGTTCACGTCGGTCACCACATAGGTGCCACACACCATGGCAGCGTTGTCGATATAGAACTGGGCCACCATCTTTTCGAGCGTGTGCACGGTGGCGTAAGTGTCGTCGCTGTCGAGACCGATGGCAAACTTGCCACAGCGTGGGTCGTTGATGGCTAAATTCCAGCAGCCACCTATGCCCAAATCGTCACGGTCAGGAATGATGTGAATGAGGCGTTCATCGGCGGCAAATTCATCGATAGCCTCGGTGGTGCCGTCGGTAGAGTGGTTATCTACGATAATCAAGTTGAACTTGAATGGAGCCTCTTGGCTCAACACCGACTTAATGGCATCGCGAATCACCCGCACACGGTTCAGCACAGGAATCACCACTGTGCACTCCACGTCAAACTTCTGCGCATCAAAATCAATGTCGCAAAAGTCGGTTGGCTCCAAGTAAGCGCCCACCGCTTTCAGATGGTCGGTACATGCCAGCTCCATCTCTTTTTGGCTGGCGTTGTTCTTGGGGTCGCAGTAGTCGTAGATTCTTTCACCGCTTGCGCGAGTATCTACCACCACATCTGTATAGAGGTATTCAGGAATATGCTCAATGCCATATTTCTCCGAAAGTTTCAGCCGAAGGTCATAGTAGCCGGCAGCTTTATAGTCGGCAGTCACCAGCGGTGCCGCTTCTTTCAGTTTATCAGTACTGTAAAGAATCACCGATCCAAAATCGAAATCATCACGAAGCGATCCCTCCTGATAATCGATTACAGGAGACTTCTGCAATTCACCATCTTTATAATTGTAGTGGTCGGCATACACCATACCAGCTTCCAAATCGCGAGCCACAGTCACCATTCGCTGAAGGGCCTTATATCCAAAAAGGAGCATCTCTTGCTTGCTGTAAACCAGCGTGAACTCACTTTTTGCATGCTGCGCAATTGCTTTTACCGTGGCGGAGGAGGTGAAGTCGGCCACCACCAGCACATCACACCCTTCTATGGGCTGTGCGTCGGCTTTTGTGGTGAGCAGGCACACATTAGCCACCTCATGCTCTGCTTTCAGCGCCTCGGCAGTGCGAAGGGTCTGTTCAGAGCCTAAATAAGGTAAAAAGCAATCTATCACGTTATTCATTATTCTATCTATTAAATAATCTGTTCTTTTTTTTACTTATTGAAAAAATTCAAGATATCGTTCATAAAGGTGTCGCGCGCCTCTTCGCTGGTAATGCTTTCAAAGGGGAATCCAGCCACCACAGTGCGATACGTGCCACGGTCCACAGCCACAGCCGCTGGCTTGGTGTTCTCGGTGTAGCGCATAATTGTGGCTCCAGCCTCATCACTTGCCTTCACTGCATCGGGCGACTCCACTGCGTAGGCCTTGTTATTAAGGGTGCTGCAAAATTTGAAATCGCGATTGGCAGGAAGTGCTGCGAATTTCGACACCACGCCATTCACCTCGCCTGATTGCGAAGCGCGTGAAGCACGATGCTCGAAACCGAGAATTTCTTTGGCGAATTTCATTTCCACTTCGGCAGGCTTCTCCTTTTCCCAAATGTCGCTTGCCACATAGGCTCCAGTAATCATCACATTACCACCAGCACCCGTATAAGAAGTCACGGCATTCATAAATTGAGGAGTGTAGATTTTATAGCGTGTGGGAAAAGCGCCACGTCCGTTCATGGTTTCCTTCTGCTTGCCTAAAATTATATCCACCACCTTATAGTCGGAAGCGCTCACATTGCCCATTTCAAAAGCGGCCTCACTCATCGACACAAATGAATAGCCAGCCTTGAGTATCGACGCACCATGTACGGCGGTGTAGTCGAAATTGTTGCCAGCCACCACCTGCGTGCCTGTCTCATAATTGCTTCGGCATGCGCCAAAGCCAGGGTCATCATCATCAACCCATGGCAGACGGCGCTCAAATTCATATTGTGCGCCAATATAGTTGTTTTGCTGCATGTAGGGCACGCCATGGTCTTTGTCGTCGTAGAATCCAGCCATCTTGCCAGAGTCGAACCAGTCAGGACCACTGATGCGGGTGAAATTGTTCACCACAGCCACCATACCTTTGCTGCCAGCTGCCGCACCGAGCGAAAGCACCTCGCTTGGGAAGCTACGGCCACCTTCGTTCATAGCAATAATCTTGTAGCTGTGCACAAGGTTATCGGCAATCTGAACGTCAATCTTTGGCTCCTTCACCACAGCTATCTCCTTGAAACCACCGTCAAGTCCCACACGCTCACACACCACATAAGCCTTTGCATCGGCATTGGCGCAAAGGGCGTCGGCTGTTGGCTCCCAAGTGAGGGTAAAGGTGTTTGCGCCATTTCCCTTAATAGCGAAGGAGTGCACTGGAAGTGGCTGCACCACATAATCGCGGTGGTCACGCTTGGCAATGAATTTCAAGATACCTTTATAGATGGCACGGCTCACATCAAAACGGAAGTTAGGATCCAAGCCATATTTCATATCGGCAAAATTCTGGTGCGAGAGCAGCTCCATCAGCAGCGCGGGCACTTCGGGAACGCGTGCTTCATAATATGATGCGTCCCACATGCCACGGCGGTGCCAATTAGGCTCATATTTAGCACGAATCACATCACAAACCTCAGTAGATACGATATTTGCGAAGTCGCGCGACAGGATTCTTGGGGTGCCGTTTTTATAGTTGGCAAATGTGTTCTCACCATCACTTGTGGAGTAGATGAGCAAGGTGCCAATGGTTTCATCGTCCATCGTGGTGCCGGCATCGGTATGAAGACAGAACGACACATCTACAGGCACATTCAATCCCTCTTGTCCGGGAAGCACCTGCGAACCGCCAGCAAGGTGGTTCACCCAAAGTCCACGGCTGCGATAGTCGTCGTTATAGTCGTTGGTGCCTTTCGATGAAGAATACACGCTCTGTGGAAAACCAGCCCACTGCAAATAGTAACGCGATCCGAGCGTGAACCAAGGATGGTCGCCTGGGTGCACATAGTCGTAAGCCACGCCTTCCTTGCCCAAATGGCTCTCGTAGCCAAACTCCTTGGCAATGGCCTTGTTCTCTTCAGTGGGCAATGCCACGCGGCGCACCACGTTGGCCTTGCCACCACCCACTTTAATAGCGTCGGTAGTGACTATGCTTTTAGCGTCTTTGGAGAGGTTGGAAATGGTCACCACGTCTTTGTTCAAGCCTTTCTTCAGTTGGAATGTGCCCAAATACACCCACACACCGCCTGCCATGGTTTGATCCACGGTGAAGTTTCTTGCGCCACCAAGGCTATTGACAGTGTATTTCACATCTTTCGCACTGTTAGGCAATGTTTTATAGGATATATACAAGGCAAAATCACCTGCTTCAGGCATTTCCACATCATAACTTGCAAATGACTGGTTCTTTTTGTCCTTAGTGGCTTGAACCATGCGGTAGGTGCCCTCTGCAAACGGATTTTCGTAGTCGCGATAATTTTCTCGATCGTAAGCAAAACCAGTGCCCTCGCCTTGTGTCCATGCCATTTTTCCATTCACTTCCTTATAGGCGTGCTGGGCGTATTTCCCGTCATGGTCAACAATCGAAGAGAAATTGTGCGTGTCGCGCTCACGAGCGTCCCACACGTAGGCACCGGCATTCTCAAGCATAGGTATGAGGAATGGGGTCACATAGCTTTGCGTGTACATATCCTCCACCGTCTGGAACATACGTGCGCGCTGCCATTCCCAGCGATTCAAGCGGTCTTCAAAATACCAGCCATGACTCTGCCATGTGGCCACAATATTGCCGTCTAAGCCCTTTTTATAGCGTTTGTAGGGGTTCTGCTCTGTGATGAACGGTGCATGCTTTCTCACATACGCCTTGTCGAACGAAACAAAATACTTATCCACGTCATTCCCAGCGATATACAAAGCCACTTTAGCGTTCTTGTACTGGTCGCCAAGCGCAGTCTTCACATCGCTCTTTAAGGTGGCAATCGACTCGCGAGTGAATGGAATATCGCGGAAATTTTCCGACACATTCACCACAAGGCTGTCGCCTTTCATCTCCAGCGATTTCGCCTTCACTGCTCCTATGCCCATGTGTGCTGGCACATTTGAGGTGACAATTTGCTGCACTTTTTGAAGCTCCGCGTCTGTAAACTGAGCCGAAGCCAAACCGCTCCCCATCATAAGAGTGGCGGTGACAGCTACTACCGACTTGATTTGCTTTTTCATCTCTGAGTTGATTCGAGTATGTATATTTGTTCGAGTATTTTAATATCTTTTCTCACACAGAAATAGTGTATGCACACTTTTTCTATTCTACAAAAATAGATAAAACATTCCATTCCGAAAGCGTTTTCAGCTGCCTTTTTATTCGCTTTTATATTTTTTAAGAGTTAAATACATATTTTCAGCCTCCCAAGACAATCCAAACACTATTTTTCCCTCTTTTGCTACATTATTTTCAAAAATTAACCCGCAAGGCTCGCATAAGTGCCTCACGGGGTTAATGAGATGAATCGAGTTGGCTGATAGACATGCAACATAAAAAATCCTCGAACAGTAAAATGTGTACTATTCGAGGATTCAACGATGAATATTTCTTAAAAAATCAAGTGATCACATGCCTTTAATGCTTCTTTTCTGCGAAGAAGAAATCAAGGATCTGGCACATGAGTTTGTCTCTCACCGCTCTGTTGGTAATGGTTTCAAACGGGAATCCCATCACCACAGTGCGATAGCCATCACGCTGACTGAGTACAGCGGCATTTCGATTGTTTTCGGAGTAGCGCATGAATGGAGTGCCGTGGCTGTCGGAAGCAAAAATGGAGTTGGGTGATTCCACGCAATAAATCTTTTCGCTAAGCTCATGGTTGTAGTGAATATCCATATCAGCAGAAATTTGCTTGACTGAAGTGGGCAATGTATATACTTCACCTGTGCATGAAGCCTGGCTGCCGCCCCAAGTGTAGCCCATCACATTTTTCGCGAAATTCACCTCTGTGGAGTCAGGTGTGGCGCGGTCGAAAACATCGCTCGCCACATAAGCCCCTGTAAGCAATACGCTCACACCGTGTTCTGTGGCATTTTCCACAGCACGCATCAAAGGAGCGGAGAGCAGTTTGTATTTGTTGGGATAAGCGCCATAGCCCACCTTCGTTTCTTTTTGCTTTCCAGCAATAATATCAATAGCGGCAAAACCAGAGAGATCTTGGCTTGCTGCCGACAAAGCACCTACGCTTGTAGAAACGAAGGAATATCCAGCCGCCATCATCGACTCTCCATGTAGTGCCGGGAAGTCGAAAGTGTTTCCTGCTATCACCGAGCCCTCATAATTGCTGTGCGAGCTGCCAAAGCCGCCACGGGCATCACTCCAGCCCGCGCTGCGTCTTTTTTCGTACTGGCTGCCTATGTAGTTGATACCCTGAATATAGGGCACGCCATGGTCGGTGTCGTCGGTAAAGGTGGCATAATCGCCATCGTCAATCCAGTCGGGGGCACTTACCCTGGTGAATGCGTTCACTATCATCACCACGCCTTTCGCCTGCTGGGCCTTTCCGAGCGAGAGCACCTCGCTTGGGAAACTGCGGCCGCCGTCATTCATAGCCTTGATGCGGAAAGAGTGCACGTTGTTGTCGGCCACTTTCACCACGTATTCGGGGCGGTTCACCACAGCTATCTCCTTAAAGGCGCCTCCATAAGCCCCTACGCGCTCCTCCACCACATATTTAGTGGGTGTGGCAGTGGTTTCAAGGCTGTCAAGAGTTGGCTGCCATGTGAGCAGATATTCATCCCCTTTCGGGGTGATGGCAAAATTCTGAACTGGCAGTGGCTGCACCACCACTTCACGATGATCGCGCTTGCCTATAAACTTTAATATGCCCTTATAGATGGCACGGCTTGAAGAAAACAGAAAATCCGGGTCAAGCCCCAAGCGCATATCAGCGAAATTCTGGTGCGAGAGATATTCCAGCAACATTCCAGGAATCTGCGGCACGCGTATCTCATACAGGTTTTCCTGCGTCAATCCTCGATTGGTCCACTGTGGATCAAACTTGGCGCGTGCATCGTCCACCAACTGACGGCCCACCATGTCGGCGAGGTAGCGCGAGGCGATACGTGGTGTGCCATCGGCATATTTGCCGAAGCCGTTGGAGCGATAGATGCTCAATGTGCCGATGGTGGAATTGTCGCGGGTGACACCTGCGTCGGTATGGAAAGCAAACGAAAGGTCGAGCGGAACACCCAAGCCTATCGTCTGGTTGGGGATAGCCTGCGAGCCTCCAGCCAAATAGTTCACCCACTCACTGCGGCTGCGGAAGTCATCGGCGTAGTCTGTCAGTCCGTGCGACACGGAGTACACACTGTCGGGGAAGCCGCTCCATTGCAAGAAAGAGCGTGCACCTTCCACAAAACGCGGTGCGCCACTGGTGATATACTTATAATCCACCCCCGGCTGCTGAAGACCTGTGCTCCAGTTATAGCCACCTGCGCGCTGCACATTTTCCTCGGTGGCAGGCAATGCGCAACGGGCTATATTACCCATGCCGCCGCCCACTTTAATGGCATCGGTTGTGACCACGCCATTCTTGCACTTGCTGACATTGGTGACCGTGAGCACATTTTTATTCTCCCCCTTTTGGAGCGGGAATGTGCCAAGATACACCCACACGCCGCCAGCCATGCGCTGGTTCACGGTGAATGTGCGCTGTATGCCACTGGCTTTAACGATATACTGGGCATCGTTCACACTGTTTGGAAGGGTTTTATAGGATATATAGAGGGCGTAATCGCCTGATTCTGGCATATTCACAGTGTAGGTGGCTTTTGAGGCGTTGTCTTTTTTCACTGCCACTGCCACACGGGCTGTGCCGTCGGCGAACGGATTCTCAAAGTCTTTATACACCTCCTGTTTGTGCGCAAACCCCACACCGGCATCTCTCCAGACGTTTTTGCCATTCGTTTCGGTATAGCCATTTTGGGAGAGGAAACCGTCGTTGTCAACTATCACTTCCACCTTATGCACATCGCGTTCGCGGGGATTGAACACATAGGCACCGGCATTCTCAAGCATAGGCATCACATAGGGGAGCACATAGCTCATCGGGTAAAGGTCTTCAATGGTCTGAAACAGACGGGGGCGCTGCCATTCCCAGCAATTGATTTTGGGCTCATAGTATAGGCCGTGGCTATGCCACATGGCTATCAAATTACCGTCAAGCGCTTTGGGGTAATGGTGCGACTGCCCCACCTCGCTAATGAAGGGCTCATGTTTGCGCACATATTTCTTGGGAAAGTCGTAGAAAAAGTGCTCCACATCTGTGCCGTCAACACTGATCTGCACCTGTGAGGCCTTAGTCTCGGCCTGCAGAGCTGCCTTAATCGAAGTCTTCAGCGAAGAAATCATCTCGGGCGTGAGATAGTTATAGGAAAAGTTTTCGTTGAAGTCGGCCTTAATCGTGTCGTCCGACACCGCAAGTGAGTGCAACTTCACTTTACCAATGCGCATGTTATGCTCCATCGTGGCGTTCACCAAAGCAAGCACGCGTTCATTGGCTGTTTCGCTCAAATTTTGAGCACAAATGGTGGCACTGCCAGCCATTAAAGCCAGCACAAATGCCATTTTTTTCATTGTCATATTAATGGTCGTATAGTTAATTTTTAGAAGTCAGTATGCTATTCTTCTACAAATAAATGTAAAAGGCAGCCTATCAGTCACCGGCATGGTAGGCTAAAAGGCCTGGCATGGAAGCACGCACAATCTTCTTGATATTGGCTCCATAGCGGCCAGCCACAGAGAGCAGCACATCGCTATACTTGCAGGCCACCGAACCCACGAAGCACAAGGGGTAGTTTTTATAATCGTATTGAAGAATAGTACGTTCGAAAAATCGCTTAAACTCGTTATACACCAGGTTATAAACGTAGTCGTTTTCGAGATGCTCAGCCAAGAAAAAACTGTAGTTGCGTAAATTTCGGTTGGCGTGAGGATTGTTATACACCTCGTCCATCACCGTGTCGGGCGTAACGCCAAACTCCTCTACAAAACTCGACTTGATTTCTTCTGGCACCAAGTTTTTCAGCAAGTCGCCAATAAAAAGCCGCCCCATTGCAGCGCCACTTCCTTCATCGCCAAGGATGTAGCCACCTGAACGGACGCTCTGCACAATCTGCTTGCCGTCGTAAAGGCAAGAGTTTGAACCTGTGCCCAAGATGCAGGCAAGTCCCGGCTCATGCACCAGCAGGCCGCGCGTGGCTCCCACCAAGTCGGAATCCACACTCACCGGTGTCTTGAACTGCGCCACAAGTGACGACTCCACTATCTTGTTTTTCTCCGGGTTGGAACAGCCTGCCCCATAATAGTAAACATGGCTCCAACGGCGTTTGAAAAACTCTGATGGAAGTCCAAGGCGTATAATATGACTGATTTCACGACGGGTTTGAAAGAAAGGGTTCAAGCCCTCTGTATAGGCATGGGCGATGATTTTATCTCCTTGCACGAGAGCCCATTCTGTGCGGGTTGAACTACTTTCTGCGATTACTTTAATTGTTTCGTTTGCCATAACACATTAAGATTTCCATCATAAAATCAGATTCTTAAAAAGTGGTTAGCAACACAAAATTAACATTCACACAACGAAAAGACAACGAAAAGCAAAGAATTTCACAAAATTTTAACACACAAAAACACAGATTAACCAACATCGCGCATAATCATAAAAAAGATGCGCAAAGCATAACATCGTAGCTTTGCGCATCTTTAGCGTTATAGTTTGTCCCTCTTAAAAGGGTGCTTCATGTCACTATCGTGTATAGATTAGTGCTTCACCATCACTTTGTGGGTTGACACCTGGCCAGAAACATATACTTTGCAAACGTACACTCCAGCGGCCACATCAGCCACGTTGATAAAGTTGGAGGCGTTTGCTGCCACAAGCTGTCCGTTGGTGTTATAGAGTTCCACCTTCTGGATCAAGGCATCTGCAGTGGCCACCAAATAGTCAGAAGCTGGATTTGGACCCACCTTCACATGGTCGAGCTGCTTCATATCGGTAATGCCGCTGGTGGAGGCCTTCAGCGCATTGTCGAATTTCACTGTGCCGCTCAAGCCAAATGGCTTCTCAGCATCAGAGGTCTTGCACAAGTTGTAGCCTACAAATTTATAGTTCTTGCCAGCTTCAAGCGAAGTGAGCTTCTTAGTCACATATTTCCAGCCGTGGAAGGTGATATTGCCGAGAGGCTCTGCCACTTCATCACCGGCTTCATCTCTGAACACAGCCACAAGCCCATTGTAGCTCATGTCACCAAATATGTGAGCACCGAGTTCATCGCCAGAATTAAAGGTTACGCTTGATGGGTTGTACAACCTGAGCACAACGCTTCCGCTTGGGTCATAATTGGTGAAGGTGTAGCTCACCTGAAGAGCCTTGTTGCCAAAGAGCTTGTCGGTGACAGCAGAAAGTTTGGCAGTGGATGGATTAGCGCAATCAGTCTCCAGGAGCTCATAGTCGCTCACCGACTCGAAATCTGCCACCACAGCGCCATCTTTAGCGGCGCCTGCATCTACAGCAGTAAACTTGTATTCCTTGCCTTCCTCAAGTTGCAGCCCTACGGTGTCGGCAAGGGTCTTATCTACCACAAAGCGGTATTCCTCACCGGGAACAAGAGCATTCTGCAATGGCAACTTGCAGTAGCCATAAGCGTCGCCCGATTTGTTGTTCTTCACAGCACGCTTGCTGAATCCAAGTTCGTTGCCGTTTTTGTCATACACATGGAAATAAGTGGACAGGTTGTAGCCATTGAGCAAATGTGCTGTTCTGAATTCCATAATAGCACCCGCCTTGCAGTGCACCTGGTCGCCATCGGCAGGGAACACTGCCAGTGGATAAATGTGATTGCGGTCGGCAGTCTTAAATTTGAATGTGAAGTCGGCTGGCATTTCCACGCCTCCACCATGCTTTGCGCTCTTTTTGAGTGTCACGGTGTATTCTGTGTTCACATCGTAGGCATCTTTTGGAGTGAACACCATGCGATAGTTGGTGTCTTCCCATTTAATGGTGCCTTCCACATTTGGAGTGATGGTGAACGCAGCAGCGGTGGCGTCGATATCCATGTCCCAATTAAACTGCATCACCACTGGCTCATTGCATTTCACAGGTGCGTCGCCTTCTTTCCATACTGGGGAATAGCTAACTACTGATGGCGGAGTTTCGCGAAGACGCTTCATATCCACGTTCATGTAGGTGGCATCATCGGCTTTCACCTCAATAGCCTCTGTCTTGGTTTCGTAGTGAGGGTTGGAAATCTCCACGGTGTAGTTGCCTGGAGCAACGTACTTAAACACGAAAATACCATTGTAGTTGGTGTCGGTAGTGTAGGTTTGCACCACTTCACCTTTACTGTCAATCAGTTTCACTAAGGCCTCGTTCACTGGCTGACGCTTGTCTGCGCCATACATCACGAGAATACCTTCACGGGGCAGACGGTCGTCGCGCACATTGCCCATCACTACGCCTGTGGTGAAATTGCCACTGCGGCCAAAGAAGCTGTCGGCGCCACGGGAGAAGTTGAATCCTTCCACCCAGCAATAGTCCTTGTTGAGCAGACGATAGGTTTCGGGATAATAGTCGTGGAATGAGCCTTCATCGAGCATGGCAGAAGTCTTGTTGCCACGGAGCACGCCATACCCTTGGGTGCCCCATGATGGCTGGAAGTTCCAGTCGCCCCACACTTGATAATTAGGGCTGCTCCACACTGTGCACTGGTTGCCGATAATGAACGGAGCCAGTTTTTCAGTCAGTTCCTTACATTTAGGATTTTCTGGCTGGTCGGTATAGCCACGGAAGAAGCCCATCGGGAAGTTGACGCGAGCGCCTTCGCCCTGACCTGTGGCATTACTGTGAATAGAATAGAACACATCAGCACCGCTGTTATTACACAATTTCACGATGGTTGACAGTCCCAAGTCGTCGTCCTGCGTGTTGGTCACACGGGAAATGGACACTTTGTAACCCTTTTTCCACAGAATTTCTCGCAAGGCGAAACCCTTATAAAGGTTGGAGTTTGATTCCCAGTAGCCCATGGTGTCGCCCTGCACGTAGGGATAAACCACCACGTTGCGGTCGTCGCTGGTGTGGCCGCCATGGCCTGGGTTAACATAGATATGTGGCTGGTCGGTGCTTGCGTTTGCAAGATTAAGACCCAACGCTGCAACAAACAGCAGCATTACTGAAATTAAAGTTGTTTTTTTCATTGTTGCTCGCTGTTGATAATTATTCGTTGATATTAATAGTCATTTGATAAAGCATACCGTCGATTGTGGTATAAACAATCTTGCCTGCGGCTGCGGTAGGCTGCATCGACATAGAGGTCTCTGAAGTTAAGTTGGTCTTGAAGCTGCCGTCAGCCTTGATGAGCATAATCTGCGACGACGTGAACTGGTGGCCATCGTCCTTGGCATTCTGTGCCACAATGTAGTCGTTGTTGTACCAGCAGGGCATTTCATACTTTCCGAGCATAGAGAGCACCTTGCCGTTCAGGTCGGTCACCACAATGCCCTTGCCTGCAGCAAAGAACGCCACTTTTTTACCATCTGGCGAAAGCGACGCCCACAAATAGCCCGCATAAGAGGGAACTGGGGTGTATTCTTTGGTCACGCCATTTCTTGTGATGTAGAGCACCGAGCCTTGCACACACACTGCCGTGCCCATACCCTTAGTTGGCGCATACGATTTTTTTGCGCCCTTAAATCCATTGGCTCGCGTGCCCAATTCGGGGCGCACATAGCCATGCTGCGCTTCAAGCACCACTTCACTCTTGGCAGTAGCGTGGTCGAAGCGCATACCTGTGCGGTAAATGAGGTTACCCTCACCCACCTTCTGGGTCACATAATACACGTCATCATTGGCACTGAACGAAGCATCAACACCTGCGCCCACCTCATCACTGATGCGGTTCACCACATTGTCGGCAAAATCATACTTCTTCAAGCCATAGGATTCGCCACTGGCAAAAAGGAGCTGTGTGCCAGAGCTGTTAAGCACGGGATAGTAGGCTGGTCCCTCCACGCCCTTGAGCAAACGCGTGTTGGAGGTAACGGTCACTTGCTGCGCATTCGCCACAAGAGCCAGGCCACCCACTAATGTAAGTAGAATTTTTCTCATCTTGTATAAAAGTTAATTAGTATATATAAGTTTGCAATTTATGCAAAGATAAGGAAAATTTCTCAAGAAATGCACACATACAGCACAGATATCAACTAAAAACGACCACTTTTTAATTAATACCTGTACAATCTATGAAACGGAAGTAATCAATGACTATACTTAAAGTTGTGTGTGTATTTCGTTGGGCCTTGTATATTAAGGGCGAGAGAACAGCAACCAAAGGAGTACGATATTGGCTACAACCGACACGATGGTAATCAATGGCCATATCACACAAAATATATACACATTGATGCGCTCATAGCTGTATCCATATCGGTTGCCGTAATAAAGCAGCCACTGCACACAAAGATTAAACACGTTTTTAGACATGGGCTCTGTGTAGTACTTGTGCCAACAGGCATCAAACACTTTGTGCGAACACATAGCTAAAGGTAAAATAAAAAACAATCTCAGACCTTGCCAAAGGAGTTTCAATAAATTCAGCATAGCTTCAAACTTTATCAACGGTCAGACACAACACTCTGCTGCACTCTACTGCCCCACTTCACCATTGGCAGTGGAAGGCTCCACCGAGTCGTTGGCATCGCTGTGCACCACAGTGATTTCATCATCGGCATTAGCAGGTGAGTCCTGACGGGTTACGATGGTAACATTGTAGTATGTGGTGTTGTCGGCCTTCACTTCCAATTCGTGGTCTTCCACACCATCGATGGCCACTAAGTATTTGCCCGGACGAACACGAGTGAAACAATAGAAACCATTATTAAAATTGTCGATTTGGTAAGTTTGAAGAGGATTACCATCTAAATCGCAAAGCTCTACGGGCACGCCATTTTGAGGCTGACGTGAATCTTTGCCGAAAGCCACCAGTTTTTTCCCTTTACGAGGATAGTCGTAGCGCACCACACCAGCCACCATGCCATAGGGCTGCTTGGGCCGGTTGAAAAATTGGTCGAGCGAGCGACAGTTAATCATGGCCAGCAGTCCGCAGTAGTCCTTGTTGAGCAAGCGTTCGCGCTCAATCTGATAATCGTGGAAACAGTTCTCCACCAGCACGCCTGGCAGCTTGTTCCATCTGAACACACCCAAACCTGAACGGCTGCGATAAAACGACCAGTCGCCATGTGTGATGCCTGAGCGTGTCCACGACGTGGCTTCGCAGTCGGAAAGGTTTGAAGCCACAATTTTTGCAAGCTCGTCGCTGCCCTCGGCTGTGCATGATCCATCATAGCCACGGTAAATGGCGAATGGGAAATTAACACGGCGTGTGGCTGAGCCAGAAGAATTACTATGAACGGCAAAAAACACGTCGGCTCCGCTATTGAGTGCCAACTGGTGAATTTCAAAAAGGTTGAGGTCGTCGGCAGTGGTGTTGTTAACACGTGAAACATACACCTCATAGCCGCGCTCGCGTAAAATATCCTTCATAGCCATAGCGCTTTTGAGGTTGCTGTCCGACTCATAGTATTCCACACGGTCCTGCATACCCTCGTTGTAGAATGGGCATGGACGGTCGTCGCTGTCATGTCCGCCATGGCCGGGGTTCAGAAATACGCGTGGGCATGGCTGAGTGAGCTCCGTGGCATTTGCCTTAGCTTTAGCGGTGCGCTTGCTCGATTTTCGTGGCACTGCCGGACCCACAATTCTCTTTTTGGCTTTAGGAAGTGGCACTTCTGCCTGGTCGGTATCCACACTGCGCTGTGCCACAGAAGGCATAGCCAATGCTATACAGGCAAAAAATGCTATCGTATATTTCAGAAATTTCATGATGCTATAAATGGCGGCTACTTTGCTGCCACAAATTAATTTATTCGTTGGTTTGCGGAGCATTTAGTTTCTGTTCCGCTTCTTTTTCAGCTTCTATCCGGGCTGCTTCTTCGGCTTTCTCCTTGGCTATACGCTCAGCCTCTTCACGCTCTTGCTCCAAGCGAGTGCTTCGCTCATCGGGCGTTTCGAGCGTAAGCAGTTTCACATTACCGCTTTTTGTGGTGTAGATCACTTGATGGCCACTCACTGAAGGCATCACACACTCACCACTGGCAAGCGACTGAATGCCGCCAGTGCCGTCGGCTCGGAAAATGATGATGTTGTAGCTCCAACGGCCACGGCCTTGTGCCACAATCAAGTCGTTGTCGTACCACTTAGGCATCAGGCAGCCGTCAAGTTTATTAATAATACGGCCGTCTTTTGCGTCGCATACATAAAGCCCCATGGCTGGCACATGAAATAGCACCTTCTTGCCGTCGGGCGACACATCAGCCCACAGATAGCCAGTTTGCACATTGACGGGTGAGAATGTTTGCTTTTCACCATTGTGGTAAACATACAGGTTTGAGCCAAGCGACCATGCGAATGTGCCCGCTGCCTGCGTGTTCCACTCCTTGTGTTCGCCCACAGCGGCTGTACCTGTTGTGCCGTTGATAGCGTGCACTGCGCCATGCTGAGCCGAAAGCACTTCTCTGTCGCTTCCCGAGGCGGGGTCGTACTCACGCACAGAGCGGAAAATAAGGTGATCCTTGTTGATTTTCATCGACACATAATAGACCTTACCATTTTTTCCAAAGATGGCCTCAAAACCAGGCACACCTTCATCGACAACCACTTCACGCTTCTGCGTGTCTAAGTCATAGATGTAAAGTTTTTTCGCGTCAGTCGGAGCGGCTATCACCTTCTTGCCATCTGGGCTGATTTGTGGGAAATAGCCTTCGCACCGTAAGTTCTGCTTATTCCTTACATACACATGGTTTGCCCCAGCGGCTGTGACGCAAAAAGCAAAAGCGGCAATAGTGGCAAACAGTATTTTTTTCATCGTTTCTTTTTCCTTTTATGTTAAGAAGGGAAGCGGAGCAAAAAACTTTTCCACATCATACACAAAAAGAATCAGCGAGAAGCCATCTCACCAATTCACAAGCATGGAAAAAGGAGTATATTTCGTGCTTTCTGTTTCTGCTTCCACAGTGTTACATCTACAAAGTTACAAATAAATGGGCACAATGCCAAAAGCCAAAAAGGAGCTACACCATTCATTGCACGGCATTTAGCTTAAATAATCGCAACGAGAGTGCAACAGGTGCTACATTTAGATAGAAGTACAAAATTAGCTTAAAAAATCTTGTTCAATAATAAACCGCCGGAATCAGGCATTGAAAATCAGTGAATAATACAACTAAGATAAAATAGAAAAAGAAGGAGAAACTTTTGAGCTTTCTCCTTCTTTCAGTTTTAAGATAATTGTTGTAGTAAGGTCGTGTAATACGTCAACGTATTAGTTGGAAAAGTGCGTCGGAAGCGGAAGCGCAATTCACAAGCGATGTGTAAACACAGCTTACAATTCCTAAAAGCACTATGCCCATCACACAGATAATCATACCTGCCTTCTCTGTCCAGTGAGCTTTAATCGCCGGTATAGCACAGTCGTCCTGACGGATAAACATGGCCTTCACCACGAGCAGATAATAGTACAGAGAAATGATGGTATTAATTAAAGCAATCAATACAAGTATGTAGATGGCAACGTCTGCTCCATTGAGCGCTCCAGCAAACACAAAGAATTTGCTGAAGAAGCCTGCAAATGGAGGAATACCAGCCAAGGAGAACATTGCCACCATCATGGTGAACGAAAGCCAAGGGTTGGTTTTAAACAAGCCATTGTAATCATCAGTAGTCACCTTTCCAGTCTGGCGCTCTATCACTGCTATCACAGCGAAGGCAGCAAGGTTGGAGAAGATATACACCACCACGTAATACATCATCGATGCCATGCCAAGCGTGTTGGCAGCTATCACACCAAGCATGATGTAGCCAGCCTGGGAAATTGAGGAGAATGCCAGGAAGCGCTTGAGGTTGCGCTGACGAACCGCAAAGAGGTTACCCACGGTGATAGTGAGCACAATCACTGCATAAAGCATCCACTTCCACACTTCGGCATACACTGAGCCAAACACTTGGGTGAGGATAACAAGGAATGCAAATGCTGCCGCACCTTTTGAGATGACCGACAAATAGCTGGTCACGGCAGTTGGCGCGCCTTGATAAACATCGGCTGTCCAGTTATGGAATGGCACAAGTGAGAGTTTATAGCCCACACCTGCTATGACAAATGCCACAGCCACAATGAGGAGCGCCGACTGCTGAGCCACGAGACCTTGTCCGATGGTGGCAAAATTCAGCGAGCCACTCATGCCATACACAAACGATATGCCAAGCAGCAAAATGGCAGATGAGAAGATGGCGGTGAATATATATTTGGCAGCTGCTTCACGCGACTCATAATGATTCTTCTCAAATGCAGCAAGTGCGGCAAGTGGAAGTGAGGCGGTTTCGAGGCCAATATAGAACAAGAGGAAATTGCGAGCCGAAACCATGAGGAACATGCCAAAGAGTGTGAGCAAAAGCAACTCATAGAATTCACCACGGCGAACACTCATAAAGTCGCTGTTGGTCCACTTCACGGCTTGAAGCAGCACCAGGAATGTGCCGATATTTAGAATACCCTTCATTGCCCAAGTGGCTTGGCTCTGCTCATACATTCCTGCAAAGGCCACGCCTGGGCAGCATGGAATGAAACTGATGGCCGTGTAGATGGCAAACACCACTGCCGTAAACACAGTGAGCTGCTTCTGGCACTTGGCTGGCATAAAAGTGTCATAGAGAAATACTAACAAGAAAGTTGCCAACAGGCCTATTTCTTGAGGCATCATTAAAAATTGAGAATAATCCATTTTATATCTTATCGATTTTTAAATTCAACACTTTTATTTTATAGCACCACGTCTTTAATCGCATCAACTACTGGAAGGAAACTGTCACGAATGATGTCGCCAAAGAAGTTGGGGAAGCAACCGATAGCGGCTACCGAGCAAATGAGCACGGAGGTGCTGAAACGCTCATACCACACTGCATCGGTTAGTTCGCGGTGATGCTCGTTTTGCACTTCACCAAAGAGGAGCTTGCCTACCACACGCAGGATATACACAGCGGTAATCACAATTGACGCGCAAGCTGCAATGGTGAACACACGCTGCAGAAGGCCCGATTCTTGGAATGATCCAAAGAAGATGGTCATCTCGGCAGCGAAGCCACTCAAGCCCGGCAAACCAAGGGAAGCCAAACCGGCTATCACATATCCCACGCCAAGATAAGGCATGATGTGCATCATACCACCCATATCGCGAATATCGCGTGTGTGGGTTCGGCCATAAATCTGACCAATGAGGGCAAAGAAGAGTGCTGTCATCAAGCCGTGTGAGAGCATTTGAAGCACAGCACCTGTCATAGCCGTTTGATTATACATCAAGATGGCAAAAAGCACCATACCACAGTGGCTCACCGAAGAGTAGGCATTGATATATTTGAGGTCGGTCTGCACACAGGCACTAAATGCACCGTAAACGATGCTGATACCAGTCAAGGTAAGGAATATCCAACCCAGCTCGGTGGCTGCATAAGGCATCAGATAGATGGCAATACGGAAGCAACCGTAGCCACCAAGCTTCATCAGCACACCTGCATGGAGCATCGACACTGCGGTAGGGGCCGACGCGTGACCATCGGGCGACCATGTGTGGAATGGGAACATAGCACCCAGAACACCGAAGCCCACAAAAGCCATCGGGAACAAGTAGAGCTGCCACTGATGAGGAATGGCGTTGTTCTTCGCCACTTCAAGCAGATTCATAGTGAGATGGCCATCAGCCGAAGAATGGTAGTAGATGCCAAGAATGCTGAGCATCAAGAATGCAGAGCCACCCATCAGCATCAATGTAAGTTTCATTGCAGAGTAGTTCTTGTTGCCAGATCCCCACACACCAATAAGGAGGTACATTGGAATCAAAGCCACCTCATAGAACATGAACATGGTGAAGAGGTCAACTGAAATAAAGAAGCCAAACACACCAATGGAGAGGAGGAAGAACCACAAGAAGAACTGGCGAGGAAGCGGGTTGATTTCCCACGACGCGAACACGCCGGCAAACACGATGAATGACGAAAGCAATATCATCACCACCGACACACCATCTACGCCAAGTGCCAAATTAATATTTAGCGGCGCATACCAGCACCAGCTATCGGTAAGGAGCATCTGGGCATTGTTGCCTGCGCCACGCTCTTGCAGGAAGTAAACCACGAGGTAGATGGCAAGCGCCACCAGCACAGTGGCTCCCGTTGCAGCAACAGTTCTAATCGCCTTGATGCCCTTGTTCTGACAAAGAGCAAGCCCCAGAAGAGTGAGAATGGGGACTATCACGAAATAAATTAATATATTGTCGAAAATCATAATCAATTTAATTTAAAGAACCATTGTTTAGATGAGCACACACAACATAGTCACTGCCGCAAGAAGCAAAGCTCCCATGAGGTAAACATACACATAACTTTGCACATTGCCCGACTGCAAGCGACGTATAGCAAAGCTGCAGCTGTTGGTAAGGTCGGCGAGCAGATTGAAGAATCCGTCGATGCAATGACGGTCGAACCAGGCAATTGGCTTACATATTTTCTGGAAGATAACCTTGTGGGTGATGAACTGATAAAGTTCGTCCATATAGAAGCGGTGATAAGCAGCCTCCCACAAGCCACTGCAAGCATTTTTCATGCGAGTAGGCAGTGGATTCTCTTTATAGTAGAGCTTGAATGCAAAACCGATGCCCACAATGGCCACGCACACACTTGAAATAGCCACAGTCCAGTTGGTGTGGGTGTGGAGCGCTCTGCCGTCCATAGTCACAAGGGCACCGAAGGGCACGAAACCAGCCACCACAGAAATAGCGGAAAGGGCAATCAATGGCACACTCATAGTCCAAGGGCCTTCGTGAGGCTTCGCATGGCCGTCATGCACATGGTGATCACTCCAGTGGAAGATAAGGAAGTAGATACGGAACATATAGAATGCTGTCATACCTGCCACCATCGACATCCACAAGCCCCAAACGGTGCCTTTTTCATAGCAAGCCACCAAAATTTCGTCTTTGGAGAAGAATCCGGCAAATGGTGGAATACCCGATATGGCCAAACAGCCAATGAGGAACGACCAATTGCTGATAGGCATATATTTGCTCAAGCCGTGCATTGCACTGTTCTCATTACTGTGTACGGCATGAATCACTGCACCAGCCACCAAGAAGAGCAATGCCTTGAACATGGCGTGAGTGAACAAGTGGAACATAGAGGCCATATAGCCCAAGCCACCTTCAGCGCCATGACCGGCAGCGGTGCTCACACCAAGGGCGGTCATCATATAGGCAATCTGTGAGAGCGTGGAGAATGCAAGCGCGCGCTTAATATCGCTCTGAACACATGCCACTGCTGCTGCATAGAATGCAGTGAAAGCACCGGTCACAGCCACCACATTGATAGCCACATCGCAAATCACATACAGTGGGAACAGACGGGCCACAAGGAACACACCAGCCACAACCATGGTAGCGGCGTGAATCAGAGCTGATACTGGAGTTGGGCCCTCCATAGCGTCGGGGAGCCAAATATGCAGTGGATACATAGCCGATTTACCTGCACCACCAATGAAGATGCAAATCAGCGCCATTGGCAAAGCCGGCAAGCCGAATATCTTCACGCTCGCCAGCGATGAAGAAATGGCATCGGGATTGCTGAGCAAGGTCTGGAAGCTCAATGCGCTTCCGCCTTCTGGCACCATACTGGTGAGCGTGCTAACCGTCCAGCCAAGCACAATCACGCCCACGAGGAAGAAGAAGTCGGCCAAACGGGTCACAATGAACGCTTTCTTAGAGGCATGAATTGCGGCAGGTGAGCTATAATAGAATCCAATGAGGAGGTACGACGACACGCCCACCATCTCAAAGAACACAAATATCTGGAAAATATTGGTGGCCACCACCATACCAAGCATTGAGAATGTGAACAAAGCAAGGAATGAATAGTAACGCTGGAAACCTTTTTCCGCGTTGCCATCATGGTCGCTCATATAGCCCAAACTGTAAAGATGGACGAAGAACGAAATGGTGGTAATCACAATAAGCATCATCGCCGAAATCGGATCGAGTTCGAAGCCAATGTTGGCCATCACCTTATCGCCAAGGTTAAGCCAGTTCCAGTCAGCCACAATCACGGTCTGACGAACGCCATCAGCAATTTGGCCTTGTCCGGTTCCGAAGAAGTAGGTAAGAGCCACGCCATAGGCAAGAACGGTGGTGACGCCTTGGCCAATCACGCCAATCACGCCAGTGAGCTTGCGCCCCATCTTCACGCCAGCAAGTCCCAAGAAAAGGAACATGAGCAGAGGAAGGGCTACGACTGCAATAGTAATATTAAAATCCATAATTCTTAGAACTTCAATTTAGATATTTGATTAATGTCCACCTTCTTGGCAATACGGAACACATTGATCACAATAGCCAGTGCTACGGCAGTCTCAGCCGCGGCAATCGCGATTGCAAACAAGGCAAAAAACATACCGTCCATCTGCTCAGGGAACAAATATCGGTTAAACACAGCAAAATTAATATCCACCGAGTTGAGCATCAGCTCGAGCGATATTAAGATTGCAATCATATTCTTACGGGTGATAAAACCATAGATGCCACAGCCAAACATAATGAGGCTGGGAACAAGATACATCAATATATTTATATCCATTATTTCTCCTCCTACATTAACGGCGGCGAGCTACCACTACACCACCTATTATACAAGCTAATAGCAAAACACTCACAGCCTCAAACGGAAGCAAGAGACCGAATTTATCACTGTTGAGCAAAGCCTTTCCTATCTGCTCAATGCTGTAGTCGCCGGCTGGCAGCAACTTCTGAGCGCAGAACTGACCATAGCTGAACAATGCGTAGCCACAAACAGCCACGCCGGCAATGGCAGCCGACACTCCCATAAGTCGCTTCTGCGAAGTGAGCGGCTCGGCTTCCTTGCCTGGCTTATGGGTAAGCATAATCGCAAACACAAACAGCACAAGAATGCCTCCTGCATACACGGCAATCTGCACAGCGCCCAAGAACTCAAAATCGAGCTGAAAATAAATGAGAGCAGTGGCAAAGAGCACAAACAGCAGGTAAGTAGCCGAACGTAAAATCTTACGCGTAGTGACCGCCAGTACCGAGAACACGATAATTGCAAGCGCAATTATGAAATACAAAATAATATTTCCTACTGAATCCATGTTTATTTGTTTTCTTTATTTTCTGATTTGTTTTCTGGCGCCTCGGCACTTGGAGCTGCGGCAGCAGGCTTAGGAGCCTTTTCCGTATTCACAGCAGAAGCCGCTGCAGGGGCTGGCTTAACCACAGGAGCGGGAGCGGGCTTCTCCTTTTCCGGCAAATAGTTCAACTGCTTGATCAAAGCCTCACGGCGGAAAACAGACTGCTCGAAGTCGTTGCTGAATTCAATGGCCTTGAACGGGCACGAAAGCACACAAAGGTCGCAGAATGTGCAGCTGCCAAGGTCGTACATGTATTTTTCGAGCTTCATTTTCTTTTTGCCGTTTGGCAATTCCACCATTTTTGTGGTGATCTGAATTGTACCGTTTGGGCAGTTGCGCTCGCACGTTCTGCAGCCTGTGCATTTATGGTAGCCCTCTTCGTCATACACAAACTGGAGGGTGGCCCTAAATCTCTCAGGGATTTGCAGTGTATCTCGGTTTTCGGGGTACTGTTCAGTAACCTTCTTGGTCACGAGTTCCTTACCCGTCACCTCCATACCCTTTATCAGGCTGTAAGTGCCTTTAAAAAGAGAAGAAAAATACTCCTTAATGCTCATAAGTAATTAAGTCAATATCAAATCTAATTCTATACCGAAGTTTTTTTAAAAAAGTTTGAAATTGGACCTACCCCCGACCGGTATAGCATCGGGGATAGCCAACTATCAAAAGTGTATCGTCAATTAGCGTTCCACCTGTCCGCCCACTATGTCGAGCAGCTCAGTAGTGATGCCCTGCTGACGCAACTTGTTGTACTCAAGATTGAGGTCGTCAAGCAGGTCCTTGGCATTGTCGCTTGCCGTCTGCATAGCCATCACACGAGAAGCCTGCTCTGAGGCACAGCTTTCGGTGAACACCTCTTGCATCATAGAGCGAATGTAGAGAGGAAGCACGCTATTGAAAATCGAGTTTGCGTCGGGTTCAAAGATGCATGGCTGATTAGCATTCTTTCTGTCGGCATGAGCCACGAGGGCCTCGTAGCTCACGGGGAGCATCTGGTCGCAAGTGGCAATCTGCTTACTGGTGCTCTTGAAGTGCATATACACAAGGTTCACCAGGTCGTAAGTGCCATCAAGGAATCCAGTGCGCAGCAAATCGGTGAAGTCGTGAAGCTGTTCGGCATTGCTGCGTGTGTTCACATTCGGAACTTCGCGGATATCGAACTGCGCATTCTTCACTGAATGTAGCGCCTTGGCTATCTTTTTTCCGACGGGAATAATCGTTATAGCAACATTTTGGCCATACTTTCCACGAGTGGCTTCTACCGTGCTGAGCAAAAACTTACACACATAGATATTGAATGCTCCACACAAGCCGTCGTCGGAACCGAAGGCCACCAATGCCACCTTCTTCACCTCACGCTCGGTGATGAGAGGTGAAGTGTATTCCATATCAGTGGCAAGCAAATGACCAATCACCCCCTGCACCATATTGCGGTAAGGCAACAGGCGCTGAAGCTGAGAGGTGAACTTATGCATCTTGGCTGAAGAAATCATCTTCATCGCACTGGTAGTTTTCTGAGTGGATGAGACTGAGCCAATTCTACTTTTTAGTTCTCGTAATGTTGACATATAATTTTTTATTCTCCTTTCTCTTGCTATAGTCCGCCAGGCGGATTAAGCAGTATATTTACCAGCTATTTCAAGTGCCGCAGCTTTGAGTTTGGCCTGCACGTCGTCGTCAATCTTGCCACTCTTGAGCACGTCAAGCACATCGGCCTGATGTTTTGCGTGGAGATATTGGATAAACAGCTTTTCAAACTCATGCACCTTGTCCATAGGCACTTTTTCAAGCAAACCGTTCACGCCACAATAGATCACTGCCACTTGTTCTTCAACAGGCACTGGCTCATATTGAGGCTGCACGAGCAGACGCTCATTCTTACGACCGGTGTCGATAGTGCGCGCAGTCACAGGGTCGATGTCGCCACCAAACTTGGTGAACGACTCGAGTTCGCGGAACTGTGCCTGGGCTATCTTCAGCGTGCCGGCCACTTTCTTCATACACTTAATCTGTGCATTACCACCCACACGCGATACCGATATACCCACATTCACAGCCGGACGGATACCATTGTTGAACAGCGACGACTCCAGATAAATCTGACCGTCGGTGATGGAAATCACATTGGTAGGAATGTAAGCCGACACGTCGCCTGCCTGAGTTTCGATAATAGGAAGTGCCGTAAGCGAGCCACCACCCTTCACCATAGGCTTGAGAGCCTCTGGAAGGTCGTTCATAGCAGCTGCCACTTCCTGGTTGTCGTTGATTTTCGCAGCGCGTTCCAGCAGACGGCTATGGAGATAGAAAATATCGCCAGGATAAGCCTCACGGCCGGAAGGACGCTTCAAAATCAGAGAAATTTCACGATAGGCCACAGCCTGCTTCGACAAGTCGTCGTACACCACGAGCGCATCACGGCCAGAGTCGCGGAAGAACTCACCGATAGCGGCGCCGGCGAATGGAGCATAATAGCGCATGGCAGCCGAATCGGCAGCGGTGGCAGCCACCACAATAGAGTATGGCATAGCGCCATGCTGATTAAGTTCATTCACAAGAGTGGCCACAGTAGATGCCTTTTGGCCAATAGCCACATAGATGCAATATACAGGCTTACCAGCCTCGTAACCAGCTTTTTGGTTAATAATCGTGTCGAGTGCAATAGCGGTTTTACCAATCTGGCGGTCGCCAATGATAAGTTCACGCTGGCCACGGCCGATAGGAATCATCGAGTCGATAGCCTTCAGACCGGTCTGCAAAGGCTGATTCACTGGCTGACGGAAAATCACACCAGGAGCCTTGCGCTCAAGAGGCAATCGAAGCAAATCGCCCTCAATAGGTCCTTTGCCGTCGATAGGCTCACCAAGCACGTTGATAACGCGGCCAAGCAGCCCCTCACCTACGGGGATAGAAGCAATCTGTCCGGTACGGGTCACTTTCATGCCCTCCTTCACGGTGTCGACCTTATCCATCAGAATGACACCTACGTTGCTTTCTTCAAGGTTCATGGCCACGCCGGTCACACCGTTCTCAAACTCTACGAGTTCGTTGGCCTCCACATTGTCAAGACCATAAACGTGTGCCACGCCGTCGCCCACATCAAGCACTGTACCAACTTCCTCAAACGACACCTTTTGCTGCACGTCGCTGAGTTGCTGTTTCAGTATTTCAGATATTTCACTTGGGTTTATCATCTCACTTTTTTAACTTAGGAGTTTTAAACGCAGTTTCTTTAATTCATTTTTAACAGATGCGTCAAGCTCCATGCCATCGACGTTCACCGTGAATCCACCGATAAGGTCATTATCCACCTTAATGGTTTTTTCAATAGTCTTGTCGCCGATCTGGTGCTTCACCACATCAAGGATACCGCTGATTTCATCACCGTCGAGCTGTATGGCGGAAACGATTTCAACGCTGGCGATACCAAAGGCCTCGCGGTAGAGTTTCAAGTAAGCCAAAGCCATGGAACGCAAGAAAGAGGAGCGGTTCTTCTCTATAACGAGCAATATGAAGTTCTCCATCGTGCTGCCCGGCTTTGCGCCAGCAGCGGTGAGGAGCACCTTTTCCTTTTCATCGACAGCGATAAACGGATTGTTGACAGCAGCCTTCAAATCGGGCATCGTGTCGAAGCTGGCGATCAGTTGTTTCATCTCAGCATATAGCTGGGCCTGCTCACCCTGTTCCACAGCGGCCTTAAAGAGGGCCTTGGCATATCGATTGGGAATAAGTCCTTCGTTCATATCACTAATCAGTTTTTAGACTCAGCCTCGTTCAGCAGCTTGTCCACGAGCGAGCGTTGAGCTTTGTCGTCGGCCATATTCTGGCGCACCACTTGCTCTGCGATTTGAAGTGCAAATGCGCTCACTTCCTGACGTAGCTGCTTTTCAGATTCCTTGCGAGCTTGGTCGATAGCTACCTGAGCGGCATCGGTCACTTTCTTCGCTTCCACAGTGGCGGCAGCCTTAGCCTCCTCTATGAGTTGCGACTTCATTTTGGCTGCGTCACGAAGTATGTCGGCTTGCTGTTTTCTTGCTTCAGCAATCACTTGGTCTGCTTCAGCCTTGGCATTGTCGAGGTGAGCTTTCGCCTCTTGAGCATAAGCCACGCCCTTGTCGATCAAGTCGGCGCGTTCTTCCATCGATTTGATGATGAAAGGCCATGCATACTTTGCCAGGATGAAATACAGGCACGCAAATGCCAAAAACATCCAGAAAACCAAGCCGAACTCAGGCTTAAACAGTTCCATTGTTGATTATTAATTGAAATTGATGATTAGAGGAACAATGCAAGAATACATACGATGAGTGCGAAGAAGGCCACACCTTCAATAAGAGCGGCAATCACAATCATGTTACTACGAATGTCGCCTGTTGACTCTGGCTGGCGAGCAATGGCTTCCATTGCAGAACCACCAATTTTACCAATACCGATACCTGCTGCGATAGCTGCGATACCTGCACCAAGAGCTGCACCAAGAGCTGCTAAAGGAGCAGCTGCTAAAATCATACTTAACATAGTCTTTAAGTTTTAAAAGTTTTTATTTTCGTTGTTATTTTTAATCTAAAATTTTATTCCTGTTCAGCTACATGTGGCTGCGGATGAGCCATGAAGATGAACATGGTGGAGAGGATTGTGAACACATAAGCCTGTATGAAGCTCACAAGGGTGTCGAGCAGAAGCATGAACAGCGAGAATGCCAGGGAGAACACCGAAGTGGCGGCACCCACTGCCACGCCAAACATTCCACCGAATATGAAGATAAGCGAGAAGAACACGATTACCACCATGTGTCCGCCCATCATATTGGCGAAAAGACGAATCATCAGCGCGATAGGCTTGGTGAATATGCCAAAAATCTCAATAACCGGCATCAGCGGCAATTTGAGTGCTATGGGCACATCTGGCCAAAAAATTTCCTTCCAGTATTCACGGTTGCCTGTGAGGTTGGTGACAAGGAACGTGGCCACGGCAAGCACCATAGTCACAGCCAGGTTGCCAGTAAGGTTGGCACCGCCTGGGAATATCACAATCAAGCCCAGCAGGTTCATCGTGAGAATGAAGAAGAAGCAGGTGAGCAGATAGGGTCCATATTTTGGAGCCTCCTTACCCATAATTGGCCGGATAGTGTCTTGGTACACAAATTCCACCACAAATTCAAGCGCAGCTGTAAACTTGCGTGGAGCCTTCATATTGTGGTTCTTATACCAGTTTCTGATCTTAAACGCCATCACAATCACAAGCAAGGCAGCTATAATGATGCCTGCAGCATTCTTTGTGATGGAGAAATCAAGTGGCCTATATTCATGGCCTTGCGCATCTTTACCCACCACTTTGCCTGCATAGTCGCCCGATTTGGCGATATAGAAGCCGTCGTAGGAGCCTCCGTCGCTCACCTTGCTGGACATAAAACAGTGTACACCGTTCTGCTGGTCGAGCACGATGATAGGGAGCGGAATGCGCAAGCTGTGATTGAATGGCACCTCCCAGCCATAAGCATCGCCCAAGTGCTCAAAAATAGTTTCCTTGGGGTCGAATTTTTTATCGCTCGTGGCATCGCGGTGCTTTGCGGCGTCCATATAGCCTAACGCCATCAGCGCCACAATCACGAAAGCGACAATTGCTGTAATTACCTTTTTCATCACTTATTGCTTAATATAGACACACCGACACCACGTTGCTGTTAATGTCAGCCACACCACCTGCTATTTCGCGCTTCTGGCTTTCGCCGTTGTCGAGCACATAAGTCATTGTGCCTGGCACGAGCGAGGAAATGAGAGCCGCATGCCCCTTGAGCACCTGAAACAAGCCAAGCGCTCCAGGCAGTGTTACGGACTGCACCTTTCCTTCAAACTCAATCTTTTCAGCTGATATGATTTTGAGTGTCATGTGAATCAAATTTTCGATAGTTGAAAATCCTGTTATTACTTAATGCTTTCAAGCATCTTCTTGCCTTTGGCAATGGCATCGTCGATAGTGCCCACGTTGAGGAACGCCTGCTCTGGCAGGTCGTCCACCTCGCCGTCGAGAATCATCTTGAAGCCACGGATAGTTTCGTTGAGCGGAACCATCACACCTGGCACGCCAGTAAACTGCTCTGCCACAAAGAATGGCTGCGAGAGGAAGCGCTGGGCGCGACGGGCACGCGATACCACAAGTTTATCTTCATCACTCAATTCATCCACACCAAGAATGGCGATGATGTCTTGTAGTTCCTGATACTTCTGAAGCAAGTGAATCACACGTTGAGCCACATCGTAATGTTCCTGGCCAATGATGTGTGGATCCATAATACGCGAAGTGGAAGCCAATGGGTCAACGGCAGGGTAAATACCCAGCTCGGTGATCTTACGGCTCAGCACTGTGGTAGCGTCCAAGAAGTTGAATGTGGTGGCAGGAGCAGGGTCGGTCAAGTCGTCGGCTGGCACATACACAGCCTGCACCGAGGTGATAGATCCGCTCTTGGTGGAGGTGATACGCTCTTGAAGTTTACCCATTTCAGAGGCAAGGGTTGGTTGATAACCCACAGCCGAAGGCATACGTCCAAGAAGTGCCGACACCTCTGAACCAGCTTGAGTGAAGCGGAAGATATTATCCATAAACAGAAGAATATCCTTACCGCCGCCGTCCTGATCGCGGAACTGCTCGGCCACGGTCAGACCAGAAAGCGCCACACGCAGACGCGCGCCTGGTGGCTCATTCATCTGGCCAAACACAAGCGTAGCCTGCGACTGCTCCACTTCGTTCATGTCCACGTCGGCGAGGTTCCACTCACCTTTGGCCATGTTTTCCTTAAACTTGTCGCCATACTTGATCACACCGCTTTCAATCATCTCGCGAAGCAGGTCGTTGCCCTCACGAGTACGTTCACCCACACCGGTAAACACAGAGAAACCATTGTGACCATGTGCAATATTGTGGATAAGCTCCATAATCAGCACCGTTTTACCTACACCGGCACCACCAAACAGACCAATCTTACCGCCCTTTGAGAACGGCTCAATCAAGTCAATCACTTTAATACCAGTGTAAAGAATCTCCTGCGAGATTGAAAGATCGGAGAAAGAAGGCGCTGGTTGGTGAATAGCACGCCGGTCGCCACCCTTCATGTCCTTAAGGTGGTCGATTGGCTCACCAATCACATTCAGCAATCGTCCTTTCACTTGTTCGCCAGTGGGCACGGAGATAGGCTGTCCAAGGTTTTTCACCTTGGTGCCGCGTTGAAGGCCGTCGGTACTGTCCATAGCCACGCAGCGCACGGTGTTTTCACCAATGTGTTGCTCCACCTCCAAGATAACTTCAGCGCCGTCGTGACGGGTCACCGACAATGCGGTGTAGATGTCAGGCACAACAGCTCCTTCGCCATCAAAAGTAATATCGACCACAGGTCCAATTACTTGGGTGATTTTTCCATAATTATCAGCCATAATCACGAAAATTATTTTGTTGTGTTATATGATTAAAATCTAAAAAAGTTCACTCATTAAAAATGCAAGTCAAATGACACGCACAGAGCCATCAGCACAAGGTTGAACAAGCCAAGTGGCATCAAGTATTTCCATTCGAGCTTCAGCATCTGGTCAATACGCACACGTGGGAACGACCAGCGAATCCACATAAACACGAACGACATGAAGAACGCCTTGCCCAAGAACCACACGGGCGATGGAATATAGTCCATGATGGTGTTGAACGCGTCAAACCCTGGAATGTGCAGAGGCATCCAGCCGCCCAAGAAGAGGAGTGCGGCAATACCACTCACGATAAAGAGGTTGAGGTACTCGGCCAAATAGAAGAAGCCAAAGTGAATACCCGAATACTCCGTGTGGTAGCCAGCTGTAAGCTCGTGTTCAGCCTCAGGAAGGTCGAAGGGGCCACGGTTGTTCTCCGCATTTGCTGCAATAATATAGATAATGAAAGCTATAATCGAAGGAATATGACCAGTAAAGATAAACCAGCCGTCTTTCTGAGCCTCGACAATGCCTGTGATGCTCATGGTGCCAGCCAGGCAAATCACGGTCATCATGGCAATGCCAGTGGATATTTCATAGCTCACCATCTGGGCGCCACTTCGCATAGCGCCGATGAGGGTGTATTTACTGTTACTCGACCAGCCGGCAAGCAGAATGCCAAGCACGCCAATAGACGACACAGCGGCTATGAAGAACACGCCAATATTCATATCAATCACCTGCAAGCCGTTGCCCCATGGCAGGCAGGCAAACATCAGCATTGATGCCACCACCACAAAATAAGGAGCCAGGTTGAAAAGGAAGCGGTCGGTGTTCCATAGCGTAATCAACTCCTTGGTAAGAATCTTAAACACATCGGCAAACACTTGGAGCAAGCCCCAAGGACCCACACGCATAGGGCCCAGGCGGCATTGAATCCAGCCGCACACTTTGCGCTCATAGAAAATGTAGATGATTGCTATCACAGAATACATCAGCAGCAATGCCACACCCACAAGCGCACATTCAATAGTGGTGGCCAGCCATTGAGGCATCACGCCTAAGAGAAGGTCGTTAATCCACTTGGTGACTATTCCAAAGTCAAACATATCTTAAAAATATCTTTTGAGTTTACTATATTCAAGTTAATAATTAGCGGTCGATATCAGGAATCACATAGTCGAGCGATGCGGTGATGGTGATCAGGTCGGCTATGAGGTTGTCCTTGCAAGTAAGGTCCACCACACCCACAAGGTTGAAGCACGGGCTCTGGAAGTGAATACGGTAAGGGTGCTGGAATGGCTTACCCTCGCCGTCGCTTTCTATATACACGCCAAAGGCGCCGCGGCTTGCCTCCACCTGCTGATACCAGTGTCCCTTGGGCAGCTTGATGATTTTAGGCACCTTGGCACAGAACTCGCCCTGGTGGCCTTCCTTGTCGAGCATGTCGCAGCACTGGCGCAGAATCTTTATGCTCTGCTCCATCTCCTTCATACGCACCATGTAGCGGTCGTAGCTGTCGCCGTTTTCAAGCACCACCTCATCGAAGTCCACCTCATTGTAGAGTGAATAAGGATGGGTTTTGCGCACATCGCAGTGGAAACCGGAAGCACGTCCCGAAGGACCAGTGATGGCATAATTTTTGGCTTCTTCAAGCGTGAGCACACCCACGCCTTTCATACGGCCTAAGGCTATCACATTACCAGAGAACAGTTTATGATATTCAGGAATAGCCTTTTCTATGGCGTCACAAGCCTTGCGCACATCGTCCACGAAATCAGGGTGAACGTCGCGTACCACGCCACCAATCGTGTCGTAGCTCATCGACATACGCGCACCGCAGGTCTTGTCGAAAATATCATATATGTATTCACGCTCACGGAAGCCATAGAAGAATGCCGTGGTCGCGCCCTGATCCATGGTCAAACAGCCGTAGGAGAGCAAGTGACTCGACAGACGCATCAATTCGTCCATCATCATGCGGATCACCTCGGCGCGGTGTGGCACCTCTATGCCAAGCGCCTTCTCAATGCACAGGCAAGTGGCGTGGCGGTTCATATGAGCGCCCATATAGTCCATGCGCTCCGTGTAGAGCAGCAATGACGGATAAGTTAAATCCTCGCATAATTTTTCAATGCCACGGTGAATATAACCCGATACCACATCCACCTTCTTCACCAGCTCACCGTCGATTGAAGCGCGGTAACGCATCACACCGTGAGTGGAAGGGTGCTGAGGCCCCACATTGAGCACATACTCATCAGCGCCGAACACCTTCTTGTCGATGCGCTTCAGCTCACCATTTTCATCCTCCACAAGAGAGAATGTGTCGTCTTCATTTTCTTCAGCCTCAAGGCGCAGAGGGTTGAGCTCAGGATTAGTGTCGTAGTCCTTACGCAAAGGGTATCCCACCCAGTCGGTGCGAAGGAAGAAACGGCGCATATCGGGGTGGTTGATAAACACGATCCCGAAGAAATCATACACCTCACGCTCTTGGTAATTGGCTACCGCCCACACATCACTCACCGTGTGGAGCCGAGGGTTCTCACGGTCGGTGGTAGCCACCTTCACATGAATCATTTCTTCAGTATCGGTATTGGTCAAGTAATACATGCAGCCCAATGCCTCTTTCCAGTCAACACCTACCACAGCATTGAGAAAGTCGAAATGGAGTTGTTCCTTCAATGCCTTAGCCAGGGCGTGCCAGTTTTCATCGGGCACATTCACCAACAGCAGTTCGCCTGTCTCGTCGAAAGTGGCGGTCGGGAAAAGTGCGCTGATTTTCTCTTGTATATTCGCCATATAAATAATGTGTATTATATAATACTTATTTCTGTTCTTGTAATTGAAATCTATTATAAGTCAAGCACCGGGGCTTTACTTTTTTCTGCCAGTCGCATTTGCTCGGCGCGCAGCGCACTGTCCTTCTCTGCGGCAGCCTTGGCTTCAAAGAATTTGGCGCGGCTTTCCTTGCGGTTGTCGCCGCCAAAGAATTTCGATGCCTTGATTTTGCGCTGAAGCTGCATCAGGCCATAGAACATAGCCTCAGGGCGTGGAGGGCAGCCGGGCATATACACGTCCACCGGAATAATCTCATCAACACCTTTCACCACACAGTAGCTCTTTTTGAAAGGACCGCCAGAAATAGTGCAGCCACCACAGGCAATCACATATTTAGGCTCTGCCATCTGCTCATAGAGGCGCACCAGGGCTGGTGCCATGCGGTAGGTGATGGTACCTTGACACATAATGTAGTCGCTCTGGCGGGGTGAGTTACGCGCCACCTCGAATCCAAAGCGAGCCATATCGTAGCGGGCAGCGCCCAGACACATAAACTCAATGGCGCAGCAGCTCGTGCCGAAGCAGAAAGGCCACAGCGAGTTGGCGTGCCCCCACTGCATCAGTTGGTCGAGTTTGCCCACCACTATATTAGCGCCCGAGGCATTCAATTCTGCCACAAGGCTCTCGATATATTCATTATCTTTAAAATCTTCGTATTTGATACCCTTTATTTTTGGACTTTTCATCTCCATTCAAGTGCTCCTTTCTTCCAGGCATAAGCCAGACCTAAAACTAAAATCACGAGAAATGTTCCCACAGCAAGCAGTGCCGATGCACCGAGTTCCTTACAGATGGCAGCCCATGGGAAAAGGAAAACGGTTTCTACATCAAACATCAAGAAAAGAATGGCAAACAGATAGTAGCCCACATGGAATTGTGCCATACTGTCGCCTCGAGTGGGAATACCGCACTCGTAAGCCTCACCTTTCTTCATTGTGTAGGAGCGCGGCGCTATCAGCCACGCAATAATCAAGGCAGCCGCCACCAGCACCACACCGGTGAGGGCGGCAGTCACCGCCAAGGTCGTACTTTGAATACCGATTAAAACCATAATTTATATTCGTATCAATATTTAATTATTCTTCAACAAAAAAGAAATGAGCCCGACGCCACTATCCAGCCGTGGGCCTGACTCATCACACCATTATGGAATCTCCAGCTCTGCAATTATAGCAAGCACAAGAAACCTTCGCAGATTTTACGAAAATCTCCATTACCTGTCTGTTAAAATTATAGCTTTGCTGCATCTCCAAACTCATTTACAATTCGTACAAAAACACTGAACATCAGCACTATACGCACCTTATCAGTGCGAGAAAATGCCGATACCACGATTTTGTGCTTTGCAAAGTTAAGAAAAACTCACCGATTACCGAAGGAAAAATGCAACTAATTTTCTCATTTATAATAGAGAAATTCAAAAGAAATTCCACTTTCATCACACCAACTCCCCCATAAAAAACTCCCCCACCCTTTTTTCCTACAACACCGAAAAATGGAACACTTTTGGCGAAAAACCATACCCACTAAGCCAAAGCACAAAAAGCACCCATCACCCCCCATTTAGCCCCCTCATCATGCAAAAAAAGGGAATGATATACATATTGTCCCTGTGATAATTTAGTAATGATTGAAAAAATCCCGTAGGGATTAGATGTGCGTAGGCAGGTATGCAGCGAAGGTTATGCGTAATGAGCGAAGCGAAATGGAGCATAACCGAAGCGAAATGCCTGCAAATATCGCATAACAAAT
>JBNMJK010000002.1:0-92062 GCA_050873765.1 Sodaliphilus sp. | reverse complement strand
CTATCACACCGTCGGCCACATAGGGTCCGTCGGCATTGAAGGCATAGATTTCCTTCCCAGTGTTCTTGTCGAGCCATACCAAACGCTTGTCGGCTGTAGGGAGCACCAAATATTTGCCATCTACAGCAGGGCGCGAATAAAGCATCGCAGCTGTCTGATACTCCCATTTCACCTTACGAGTTCTTTTGTCGAGAGCTTTACAAAGGCCTAATGAGTTACCAAAATAAATATTGTTTTTATCGATTCCCAACCTTGTGAAAATCGTAGCATTGTCGGCAAACACTTTTTCCACAGCAAATCGTGAGTCCATCTTTGTGGAAGAAGAATTTGGCACCGGACTATTGTAATATTCCGTGTTCACTTTATAGGCATACATTGGAATTGGGGCTGCATTCAATGGCTTGTTGTAAACATGAATCCAGTTCGAGTCTAAATTCACATCAAGCAGAGTGTAGCCATAGTCGCCGTTGCCCATATCAAGGGCTCTAACAATCAATCCATTAATGCCATCGGTTTCGTATTGGCGCCATCTGTGATAGTGGCCACATTGGTGGGTAATTACAGGATATTTTTTCAGAATGGCCACGTAATCGCGATAATTGTCAAGATCGTCAAGTATTGGATAGTGATTGATACTCAGCACCTTCATTCCAGGTTTCACTTTTTCGGAAAGCGTCTTGTCGAGCCATATCAAGTCCTCCTGCTTAATATGACCGTCGCCCATCTTCATAAATGGGCCACAGTTCATACCTATCACCACAAGGTTGCCAACAGTGAAAACAAAGCGGTCGGTGCCCCAAATGTCGTTGAAAGTTTTACAGGCACTCTGGCTCCAGTTGTTTTCGTGGTTGCCGGGAATGATGTAGTAGGGTTTGGTGAACCCGTCGAATATCGACTTTACATTGTAAAGTTGTTCATCACTTCCTTCATTGGTCAAATCGCCCGACACCACCACGTAATCAGCGTCGCTTTTGTTGATTTCTGCCACAGCAGCCTTTAGCTTGGCCTCGTTGGCATTGCCTGGTGTGACGTGAATGTCACTTAAGATCGCAAACTTCTGTGCAGATACCTGAAATAGGCACAATAGCACCAGCGTAAATGCCACCAAATGTCTTAATAGATTGGTCTTCATCAGTTGTAATAAAATATAAAATTAAAGCAAGCAGTGCATCGGTATAATAATTCGAGCACTGCTTTATAAAAAGAATAATGTTATTAGTCAAGTTTGTGAATCACTAAGCCTGAGCGAAGTTTTGGCTCAAACCATGTGGCTTTTGGCGGCATAATATTGCCAGAGTCTGCAATATCGATAATCTGGCGCATCGTCACAGGATAAAGCGCCAAAGCCATTTTCATCTCTCCAGAGTCAACTCTTTTCTTCAGTTCCTCCAATCCACGAATACCGCCCACAAAGTCGATACGCTTATCGGTGCGCAAGTCCACAATGTTGAGTATGTCACGCAGAATGTAGTCTGAAGAAATCGTCACATCAAGCACGCCGATAGGGTCGGAATCGTCATACGTACCCTCTTTTGCTGTAAGAGAATACCATCGTCCGCCTAAATAGAGCGAGAAATTGTGGAGGGCTGCTGGACGATAGATTTTTTCACCCTTATCTTCCACAATAAACTTGTCTTCCAGCTTTTTCAAAAATTCCTCATCCGACAAGCCATTAAGGTCTTTCACCACCCTATTGTAGTCCATCACCTTCAAGTGCGATTCGGGAAAACACACGGCAAGCAAATAGTTATACTCCTCATCACCTGTGTGGTTAGGGTCGGCCTTTGCCTTTTCCTCACCCACATGCGCTGCAGCAGCTGTGCGATGGTGTCCATCTGCTATATACAGATATGGAATCTTGGCGAAAGCATCAGTAATTTTTTTAATCATATCGTCATCGGAAATGCACCAAAGGGTATGACCAATGCCATCTTCCGACACAAAGTTGTATTCCGGCTCTGTCATTGCTGTTTGGGCAATCACTTGCTCGAGCACCTCATTGGTGGGGAAAGACAGGAACACCGGCTCTATGTTGGCATTGTTGATTTCAATGTGATGCATACGGTCGATTTCCTTTTCCCTACGAGTAAGCTCATGCTTTTTAATTCGTCCCGTGAGGTAATCATCTACACTTGCACCCACCACTAAGCCATACTGGGTGCGTCCGTCCATAGTTTGCGCATAAAGGTAATACTGCTCTTTGTCGTCTTGCACAAGCCAACCTTTTTGTTGAAATTTCTGGAAATTCTCCACGGCCTTGTCATACACCTTCTGCTCGTGTTCGCCAGTTCCAGGTTCAAAGTCAATCTCTGGCTTGATAATGTGATAGAGCGACTTTTCATTACCTTTTGCCTCTTCCCTTGCCTCCTCGCTCGAAAGCACATCGTAAGGTTTTGAAGCCACTTGCTCCACAAGCTGCTTCGGTGGACGTAGTCCTCTGAATGGTTTCACCTTTGCCATAGTTCAAGTTGTTTTAGAAATAATTTATGTTAAGGTTGAAAACTGGCTGAAATTCATTCAAATACACATCAATTTTTTTAAGAATAAATTATCTGGATTTTTGATAAAGATAGCATAACTATGTCAATAGAAAAATCCAGATAATTTATATTCTAAAAAAATTCCTAATCGATTATTGGAATAAGTTTCATACAGCTTTAAAATTTAAAAAAAATTTCAATCACTTTTTTCTTTCGATTGTCTGGGCTCTGTCCGGACCCACAGAAACGATAGTGATAGGCACTTCGAGTTTTTCTTCAAGGAACTTAACGTAATCCTTGAATTCTTGTGGGAATTGATCCTCACTTGTCATCTTTGTCATGTCGGCGTTCCAGCCCTTCATTTCTGTGTAGATTGGCTTCACACCGTGATCAATCGAGAATGGGAAATCACGAGTCACTTTACCATTTACTTCGTAGGCGTCGCAAGCCTTGACCGTCTCAAAGCCGTCAAGCACATCACTCTTCATCATAATCAATTGAGTGACGCCATTGAGCATAATGGTGTAGCGCAAAGCCACAAGGTCGATCCACCCGCACCTGCGCTCACGTCCTGTTACGGCGCCATACTCATGGCCAATCTTTCGGATAGTGTCGCCGGTGTTGTCGAAAAGTTCTGTTGGGAATGGGCCACTGCCCACACGTGTGCAGTAAGCCTTAAAAACGCCATACACCTCGCCTATCTTGCTTGGAGCAAGTCCTAAGCCCGTGCAAGCCCCAGCACAAATCGTGTTGGAAGAGGTGACGAATGGATAAGAGCCAAAGTCAACGTCGAGCATACTGCCTTGAGCGCCTTCACAAAGCACGCTCTTGCCATCCTTCAGCAAATTATTGATATAAAATTCGCTGTCGATAAGGTCAAATTCCTTAATATATTCAATGCCCTCCATCCATTTCTTCTCAAGCTCTTCCACATCAGGAGTTTCGCCAAGTGCTTTAAGCAGCGCCAGATGACGCTGTTTTGCAGCATTGTATTTATCGATAAACTTATCTTCAATGTCGCCTATGCGTAAGCCATTACGGCTCACCTTGTCGGTGTAAGTGGGGCCAATGCCCTTACCTGTAGTGCCAATTTTACCGGCGCCTTTGAGCTTTTCGTTAGCAGCATCGAGCAAGCGGTGGGTTGGAAGAATCAAATGGGCCTTGCGTGAAATTTTCAGCACCTTCTTGATTTCCACACCATGCTTCTCAAGGTCGCGAGCCTCCTCGGCAAAAAGCACGGGATCAAGCACCACGCCATTGCCTATTACATTCATTTGGCCATTCTGGAAGATACCAGAAGGAATGGAGCGAAGCACAAATTTCTTACCTTCAAACACGAGGGTATGACCGGCGTTAGGGCCTCCTTGGAAACGAGCCACCACATCGTAGCGTGGAGTCAGCACGTCCACCACTTTGCCTTTTCCTTCATCTCCCCATTGTAAACCCAAAAGAACATCTACTTTCATAATCACTTTTTTGTTTTTGTATTTAGTTTTTTCTTTTTTCTCGAACAGGTGCTGCACAGTCCATTCACACACAGCACACGATATTGCTCGCTAAAAGCTGCATAACGCTTCGCGTGAAGTTCTTCTGCCAGCGACAAGTCTTTCACCATCTTCACTTTGCCACAGTTCAAGCACACAAGGTGAACGAACCGCACATGGCTCACACGAGTGAACTGGAGCTTTTGAACGCCTTCGTTAAAAAAGCGGCAAAATATGCCAGCTTTCACAAACAGCTCCAAATTACTGTACACAGCCGACTGGCTCACATTAAACGCATCGCTTTTCAGTTGTGCCAAAAGCTGGTCGGCAGCAAATGGCTTACTGAACGACAGTGCCTTGTCGAGAATTGCAAACCGCTCTGGCGTTCGTCTGTAGCCACCGCTTTCAAGGTAGTCGCAGAAGTTCTTGACTATGACACTATTATTCAAACTATCACTCATAGCGTTAAATATGCTCTACAAAGATAAGAATTATTACAAAAATAATAAAATATTTCAATGGCAATAACACGTCAAAAAATAGTTAAAGTATGCCAAGGAGAATTGCCTTTTCCATGCACTGATGGTAATGGTAATTTGTAGGCCAGCAGCGATTGACAAGCAGCAAAAAGAAAAAATCAGCAAAAAGAGTAGCGGCCATGGTGATTTCCACTGCTTTGTTTTCCTCAACCGCCATTTTTTTCGTAATTTTGCATTATATTCACACATTGTAAATAAAAATAGCTATATATGGAAATAACAGTTGCTCAACTGGCGGCTATGGTTCACGGCACCGTGGACGGCGACGCATCAGTTCGTATTAACAACTACTCTAAAATTGAAGAGGCTACAGAAGGCTGCTTAACTTTCTTAGCCAACGTTAAATACACCCATTTCATTTACACCACAAAGGCCTCTGCAGTGCTCGTGAGGAATGATTTCCAGCCCGAAAAACCTATCTCGGCCACACTTATCAGGGTGGAAGACCCCTACAAAACGCTTGCCGACTTGCTGAACATGGTCAGTGCACAAGCACCAGAAAAAGTGGGTATCGAGCAGCCATGCTATATTAGCGAAGGCGTTGATGTTCCCGACAGCACCTATGTGGGTGCTTTTGCCTACATTGGCAAAGGAGTGAAGATGGGTAACCATGTGAAAATTTACCCCCAAGTGTATGTTGGCGACAACGTGGTTCTTGGCGACAATGTGATTCTTTACCCTGGTGTGAAGGTGTATCACGGCTGTAAAATTGGCAACCGGTGCATTGTGCAGGGTGGAGCCACTATTGGCGGCGATGGATTCGGATTCGCGCCAATGGCCGATGGCACTTACGAAAAAATTTCTCAGATTGGCATTGTTGTCCTTGAAGACGATGTGGAAATTGGCGCCAACACCACGATCGACCGCGCTACTATGGGAGCCACAGTAATCAAAAAGGGTGCAAAACTCGACAATCTTATTCAAATAGGCCACAATGTGGAGATTGGTGAATCTACCGTGATGGCGGCTCAAGTGGGCGTGGCTGGATCCACTAAAATTGGCAAGCACAATATGGTGGGCGGCCAAGTGGGCTTCGCCGGACATATCACCGTGGGCGATTATAACGGGTTCGGTGCACAGTCGGGTATCCCTAACAGCGTGGGTTCGAAACAACGTGTGCTTGGCTCACCAGCTACCAATGCCTTGGAATACGCCCGTCTGCAAGTTTACTTGAAGCGTCTGCCCTCACTCTTCTCCGATTTCAATGCTATCAAAAAAGAAATTGAAGCTCAAAAAAAATAGCTAACCATACAGAATCAAGACTCAATTATATATGAAACAGCAAACTTTAAAAAGTGAGTTCACCGTAAGCGGCAAAGGGCTACACACTGGCGTGCACGTTTCTGCCACATTCAAGCCTGCCGAAGTGAACACCGGATACAGAATCAAGCGTGTGGACTTGGAAGGCGAGCCTATTATTGAAGCGCTTGCCGAAAACGTGACTGAGACCACTCGTGGCACCGTAGTGTCGAGCAAAAGCGACAAAAGCATAAAAGTTAGCACAATTGAGCATGCCTTAGCCGCGCTTTACACTTCTGGTATCGACAACTGCCTCATAGAGGTTGACGCTCCTGAACTTCCCATTCTTGATGGCAGCGCCATCATCTATTGTCAAAAAATTGACGAAGTGGGCATTGAGGAACAAGATGCCGAGAAGGAGTATTATGTGGTGAAGAAGCGCATCAAGGTGCTTGACCCGGAGTCGGGCTCATCGCTAATCGTTCTTCCAGATGATGAGCTTTCGGTAGATGTGATGATTGAGTTCAACTCTCCTGTTCTTAACAACCAATTCGCCTCGCTTGAGCACGTGGCCGACTTCAAAAAAGAGATTGCCGCAAGCCGCACTTTCGTGTTTGTTCGCGAAATTCTTCCCTTATTGCAAATGAACCTTATCAAAGGTGGCGACCTCGACAATGCCATCGTTATCCACGATAAGGAAATGCCAAAAGAAGATCTTGACCGCCTGGCCGACTTGATGCATGTGGAGCGTAAGCAAGTGAATGAATTAGGCTACCTCAACAATAAGCCTTTAATGTACAAGAATGAGCCTGCCCGCCACAAGCTGCTCGACCTGCTCGGCGACCTGTCGTTGATTGGCCGTCCGCTCAAGGGACGCATCGTGGCCACCAAACCTGGCCACACTATCAACACCACTTTGGCCAAAAAGATACGTAAGGAGCTTCGCTACCAGAATGTGCAGGCGCCAAGCTACGATCCTAACAAGGAACCGGTGTTCGACATCAACGACATTCGCCGCATGCTTCCGCACCGCTACCCTATGCAGTTGGTTGACAAGGTTATAGAAATGGGGAAAACTCATATCGTGGGCGTAAAGAACATCACTTCCAATGAGCCGTTCTTCCAAGGGCACTTCCCCAGCGAGCCTGTGATGCCCGGAGTGCTGCAAGTTGAGGCTATGGCACAGGTGGCAGGACTGCTCGTGCTCTCACAGGTTGAGGATCCCGAACGCTACTCCACATATTTCATGAAAATAGACAATGTGAAATTCAGGCAAAAAGTGGTGCCTGGCGACACGCTCATCTTCCACCTCTCCTACATCACCCCTATCCGCAGAGGCTGCGCTGTGATGAAGGGATATGCTTTTGTGGGCGAAAAAATTGTATCTGAAGCTGAATTCATGGCCCAAGTGGTCAAAAACAAATAAAATAAGTAAATATCTATTTCTCAAAAAATATGGAAAAATTTCCTTTTACCGTCATTGACCCAAGTGCCAAGATTGGCAAGGACGTGAAAATAGGTCCTTTCGTCACCATCGACGGAAATGTTGAGATTGGCGATGGCACTGTTATCGATAGCAATGTCACTATCCACTCTGGCGCGAGAATCGGTAAAAATTGTCACATTCACTCTGGCGCAGTGATCAGTGATATTCCGCAGGACCTGAAATTCAAAGGAGAGGACACTTTGGCCATCATTGGCGACGGCACTCAAATACGCGAATTCGTAACCATTCACCGTGGCACAGCCTCACAAGGCAAAACCGTGGTGGGCAGCAACTGTCTGATTATGGCATACTGCCACGTGGCGCATGATTGTGTGCTTCACGACCGCATCATCATGTCGAACAGCGTTCAGCTGGCAGGTGAGGTGGTGGTTGATGACTGGGCCATCATTGGTGGCGGCACCTTGGTTCACCAGTTCACCCACATCGGGCCTCATGTGATGATTCAAGGTGGTTCACAAGTGAATAAGGACATTCCTCCATTTGCGATGATTGGCAGGCAGCCTATTTCTTATATGGGCATCAATTCAGTTGGGCTCAACCGCAGAGGCTTCACACAGGAGCAAATCGAGAATATTAATAATGTGTATCGCTATCTTTATTTTTCACAGCTCAACTTCAGCGATGCGCTTGTAAAGATTGAGAATGAGATTCCTGCAAGCGCTGAGCGCGACGTTATTGTCAATTTTGTAAAGAATTCAGAGCGTGGCATAGTCAGAAAAATGTAGAGTGCAATTTCGCACACTCACCCACCAATATATCAATGGCGGTTACCTTATTTTCTAAAGTAACCGCCATTGATGTTTTCATTTACTCCTATAAAGTATAAAACCTTAGGGAATAACCAAACAAAATCCGAACCTTTCTGCTTCTTTTCTAATTCAGTGCCTCGAATGTGCGATGCAGCGTGAAAGCTAATTTCCGTGCTCAAGTTTGTCTAACTTGTCGCCATCATTTAGGCGGTAGTAAATGTCACGCAAAATACTTCGCGTGTCCACGCTGTCATGGTTTATTTGAAAAGCCTTTTCCAAATAAGTTTTAGCCTTGTCTAAAATTAGATTCACCTCTTTTGTGAGTTTTGAGCTCGACTTTTTGGAATTGTTCTGAATATATTGAAGGGCTTCAAGGTAATAGCACCGCCCTACATCAAAGTTCGTCTGGTAATTGGTAGAATCAAGTTCCACCGCCCTTATGTAATAGGGGCGAGCTTCCACAAACGAAGATTGCGACTCCACTATTTGCCCCTTAATGGTGAAGTAATTAGCATTCAGCGAATCCATAAGAATGGCTTTGTCGAGCATTACGGCGGCCTCTTTCATATTTCCATGATAGATGCAGTCGTTAATCATAATGCGCATATACCTCACATCTTGCTGGCCATAGAGATTATAGGCTTGTTTTGCCACTTTCACCATCGTGGCTGTATCGCCCATTTGATGAAGCACACGAATATCGTGGTCAAACGCTCCTTTCTTGACTATGCCAAGACTTCGTGCCTGGGTGAAAAGGGTGTGTGCCTCAGGTAATTTGTTCAGCTGCACGGCTGCCATCGCCTGGAAGTAACGCATTTCGCCCATCACGGTGTCGGGATCCACTTTGTGCTTCACTTTCTGCTGTGGAGTGGTCACCAGGGCATAGTAAATGTCCCACAACCTATAGGCGTTTGCCATATTTTTGGCCTTGTACAAGTCGGCGCCCGCAGCCCCATAGTCCACAATATACCCCATCATCTTATTCCAAATCTCTTTTGAGAACTTGGTTTTCACTTTCTGCTTTTGGGTCACCTTGTCGATTTTAGGGGTGCCATTACGATTAGTCTCCAGAACGGTGTCTAATTTCAGTGCACGCTGGCAATAGTCATAACCATTTACGAGCGCAGTTCCCATTTCTTTCACATCATAGGAGTTGCCCACCGATTTGTTCACGCGGTTCTTGTCGTAGATGCCAAACTCCACCCTTGCTGCCACCCACCACGTTTCGGCTAAGTTTTTAGTGGCATCATTAGAGAGGGCTGGCTTCAGTTTCGTCTGTGCGTTTTTATAGGCTTTCAAATCAGCAGACAGATCACTGATGTTCTTCTTCACTTCTTCCACCGTCCGCTTCTGGGCGATGGCTGGTGAAAAAACGAAAAAAGCCATCAATATTAAAGATAAAATGTAACGCTGATTCATCTGAAAAGATAGTTTTTTAGGAAAAAGCGCCGTGCAGTCCACACATAATTAGGTCTGCACAGCGCTTGAAATTTAAAATTATCTTTTAATATGCTCTATTTTTTTGGAGCCAAAATATTCAGAGCATATTCAATAGTTTCAATGTATTGCTCTGTACCTGTCTGACCGTTTTCTTTTGCAGTTTTAAAATAATTCAATGCATCAGAGTACAGTGGCACAATGTAAGGAGCGGCCTGCTCGTTGGTGGCGTCTTGGTGAGAGTTCAAGTATTTTTGAACTTTTTGGAACAATGCGATGCCAGCTCTATAAAGTGCATCGGGATATTTTGGATTCAGTTCAATAGCCTTCTTATAGGCATTGATAGCCTCATCGCCCACTTTGGTAGAGTCGTTGGTGTAAACGTCGCCAAGCATGCACTGATAAGTGGCATTGCTAGGCTCTGCAGCGATTGCGCCTTCAAGCAGGGTGTAAGCATTTGCATAATCCTTCTTGTCGAGAATAGTCTGGAGGTGGCGTGCCAAGCATGCAGCCTTATAGTCGCCAGTGTTCACACCAAAGATCTTACCAGTGAAGCCATATTTCATCGACTGGTCAAAAGCAGAGAAAGCTTCCATATCAGCATTTCTGTTGTAGTCGCACAGACCCTTCATGAAATAAATCTGACCCATAATGGTATCGGCTGGCTGTGGCAACTTGTTCTCGATAGCCATTGGCGATTTAATTAATTTGCAGTACTTGCCATACACGGCAGAAGCCTCATCATTCTTTTGTGCCTGATAGTAGGTGTCGCCCACTGTCAGCAAGTCGGAGATGTGAGAAACCATAGTCGCAACCATTTCCTTTGAGTATTTGGTCTTGATTTTCTTCACAGAGCCGTCCTTGTTGAGTTGCTTCACAGAGTCAAGAGGAAGAGCCTCTTCAAAGTCAGCAAAACCCTTAAGAAGGTTTGTAGCCATTTGGTCTTTGTCCACCTTGCTTGCGTCAAGCTGCATTGTTCCTAAATCTTTGTCATAAGCAGCAAATGCAGCTTTACCCGATTTGAAGAGGGATTCCGCAGTGTTTTGTGCATACGCCGACCCGGTCAGCATCAATGCACCAGCTAAAAGCATAATTGTCTTCTTCATAATTCAAATATTTAAAAATTTATATTAATCATTATTATTGCTGTTGTCAGCGTTGTTGTTGTCGTCAGTAGCGTTGTCGTTGTTGTCGCCTTCTACCACATCGGCCTCAGCTTCTGGCTGCGACTGCACCTTGCATACCGATGCTATTTCATCGTTCTTCTTCTCAAGGTTGATCAGTCGAACGCCCTGGGTGTTACGTCCCATCACTCTGAGGTCGGTGACCTTCATTCTGATCATGATGCCCGACTTGTTGATAATCACAAGGTCGTTGTCGTCATTCACATTCTTGATAGCAATGAGGTGTCCCGTCTTGTCGGTAATGTTCATCGTCTTCACACCCTTGCCACCACGATGGGTAATGCGATAATCATCAAGTTCGCTACGCTTGCCCATACCTTTTTCCGATACCACAAGCACATCATCGTTGGCGTTAGAGCGCATACAAATCATACCCACTACCCCATCTTCTGGACCATCAAGCGTCATGCCCTTAACACCCGTAGATGGGCGACCCATATTGCGAATCTGGTTTTCATTGAAGCGGATTGCGCGTCCGTTCTTGTTAGCCAGAATGATTTCGCTGTCGCCTTCGGTGAGCACAGCATCAATGAGTTGGTCGTTCTCGAGCAGATTGATAGCAATCACACCATTGGTGCGCGGACGCGAATACTCCTTCAAACTTGTCTTCTTCACCACGCCATTCTTTGTGGCAAACACGATGTTGTGCGACTCGTTGTACTCAGGATCGCGAAGCTTGGTGGCTCGAATAATGGCTTGAACACGGTTGTCTGGACCAAGGTTGAGCAAATTCTGAATTGCGCGTCCCTTTGAATTTTTCGATCCTTCAGGAATTTCAAACACGCGGAGCCAGTAACAGCGTCCCTGCTCTGTGAAGAACAGCATATAGTTGTGGTTAGAGGCTTCAAACACACGCTCAATAAAGTCGGAGTCACGTGTATCGCTGCCTTTAGCGCCCACACCGCCACGGGCCTGAGTGCGGTAATCGATAAGTGGTGTGCGCTTAATATAACCAAGGTGGGAAATGGTGATAATCATCGGATCATCGGAATAGAAGTCCTCAGCATTCATTTCTTCACCAGAATATTCTATCTGCGTTTTTCGCTCGTCGCCATATTTATCGCGCACCTCAATCAGCTCGTCTTCTATCACCTTGCGGCAAGTGACGGGGTTGTTGAGGATATCTTCCAAGAAGGCTATCCGCTTGCGCAGCTCGTCTAATTCATCGTGAAGCTTGCTTTGCTCCAGATTGGTGAGCTGGCGCAGACGCATCTCCACAATAGCGCGTGTCTGCACATCATCAAGGTCAAAGCGTTCAGAAAGTCGCTTGCGAGCCTCTTCTGTGGTTTTGCTACTTCTGATAATGTGTATCACCTCATCAATATGGTCAGAGGCCACAATCAAGCCCTCTAAAATATGAGCGCGGTCGAGTGCCTTTTTCAGCTCGAAGCGTGTTCTGCGAATCACCACCTCGTGGCGGTGGTCAAGGAAGTGCTGGAGAATCTGCTTCAGGTTCACCGTCTGCGGACGGCCATTCACCAGACACACATTGTTCACGCTGAACGACGACTGCAATTCGGTCATCTTATACAGCTTGTTGAGCAGCACATTAGGGTTCTGGTCCTTCTTCACATCTATCACGATGCGCATGCCTTGACGGTCGCTCTCATCGTTGATGTTGCTGATGCCCTCTATTTTCTTGTCCTCCACAAGGCGAGCGATGGCTTCAATCAGCTCTCGCTTGTTCACATTATAAGGAATCTCGCTGATCACAATTTTATCGCGGTCGTGCTCTGTTTCTATTTCCACTTTTGCACGTATCACCACACGTCCACGGCCAGTCTCGAAAGCGTCTTTCACGCCCTGATAGCCATGAATGATACCTCCTGTGGGGAAATCAGGAGCCTTGATATAGTGCATCAAGTCAGAGATTTCCATCTCTGGATTCTCAAGCAGAGCCAAGCAGGCGTTGATTGATTCTGTAAGGTTGTGAGGCGGCATATTCGTGGCCATACCCACGGCAATACCGCTACCACCATTCACCAGCAAATTCGGGAATCGGGTTGGCAACACCTGAGGCTCCTCGAGCGTGTTGTCGAAGTTGGGATCAAAATCCACAGTGTCTTCGTCCAAATCGCGCATCATTTCCTCACCCATCTTCGCCAAACGGGCTTCCGTGTAACGCATGGCTGCAGGGCTATCGCCATCGATAGAGCCAAAGTTGCCTTGACCATCGACTAACGGATAGCGCATTGCCCATTCCTGGGCCAAGCGCACCATTGCAAAATAAACGGAGTAGTCGCCATGTGGGTGGTATTTACCGAGCACGTCACCGACTATACGTGCCGACTTCTTGTAGGGCACATTTGAGAAGTTGCCGAGCTTGTTCATGCCGTAAAGCACTCTACGGTGAACTGGCTTGAAACCATCTCGAATGTCGGGAAGAGCACGTGACACTATCACCGACATCGAATAGTCGATGTACGACGACTTCATCTCGTCTTCAATGTTGATCTCAATAATCCGATCGTTGTTCATTACTAATATTTTAAAATTATATTACACATCACCGCAGGCACAAATCAGGCTAAATTTTCGCCCCAGTCCTCATGCTATGCGGCACGTTTTCTAACTTACAAAGATAGTATAAAAAAACGAATTATTCAATCATTTCACAAGGTAAACAACAACATTTTAAAAGAACTCTAAATTCTGTTTTGGCACGATAATTGCATTATCATATCAAAACCAAATTTTCCAGGGGTTCAGGGAGGTTACCTTTTAAAACCTCTTAGTGCCCTTTACTGAAAATTTGAACCTTTGACACCGAATTTGGTTTCAGGTTTAAACGTAAAACTCATTTTATCTATATCTTTCACATTTTTAGTGTGATAAATATTATGACATATAATCAAACATCAGAAAAAGGCCACACTGCGGTATGGCCACTTTGCTCATTCCCCGTGCCAAAGGCCGGCGCCGGATTCACAAGCGACGACGATGATGATCTCTCGCTTGACGACGATGACCGTCAAGGCAATGGTGGCGGAAACCAGGAGCAAAGCCACCAGTGGAGAAAAACACGCCGACCGACGAAATGTCATAAAAAATGACACTTCAACACCTGTCATCGACAAATATGGCAAGGATATCACCAAAGAGGCAAGCGAAGGACATCTCGACCCTGTCATTGGCAGAGAAAACGAGATTGAGCGCATTGCGCAAATATTGAGCAGAAGGAAAAAGAACAATCCTGTGCTGATTGGTGAACCCGGCGTGGGCAAATCTGCCATCATAGAAGGTCTTGCGCTTCGCATTATTCAGCGGAAAGTGGCGCGCGTTTTGTTCGACAAGCGCATCGTGGCTCTTGATATGGCTTCGGTTGTGGCTGGCACAAAATATCGTGGGCAATTTGAGGAGCGTATCAAGGCCATCATCGATGAAGTGTCACGCAACAAGAATATCATCCTGTTTATCGACGAGATTCACACCATTGTGGGAGCAGGAAATGCTTCTGGCTCAATGGACGCCGCCAATCTGCTTAAGCCTGCGTTGGCGCGTGGCGAGGTGCAGTGCATTGGTGCCACCACGCTTGATGAATACAGGAAAAGTATTGAAAAGGACGGTGCTTTGGAGCGACGATTTCAAAAAGTGATAGTAAACGCCACCAGCGCAGAGGAGACGCTTGAGATTCTCAACAATATCAAGCCAATCTATGAGCAGCACCATGGTGTCACATATACCGACGCGGCTCTGCATGCGTGCGTCAGGCTCACCGATCGCTACATCACCGACCGAGCATTCCCCGACAAGGCTATCGATGCCCTCGACGAGGCAGGCTCGCGTGTGCACATATCTAAAGTTGTGGTGCCCAAGGAAATCGACGACTTGGAAAAGCGCATTGCCGAGGCGCAGGAGAATAAGCTGAAAGCTGTTCAAAACCAGAATTTTGAGAGCGCAGCCAATTATCGCGACCATCAGGAAAAGCTCAAACTGGAGCTGCAAGACGCAAAAGAGCGCTGGGAGAAGTCACTTGATTCTCAGCGTGAAACAGTTGACGAAAACGATGTGGCTGAGGTGGTGGCACTGATGACCGGTGTGCCGGTTAAGCGCATTGCCCAGTCGGAAGGCATTCGATTGCTGGGAATGAGCGATGCGCTAAGAAAGCAAATCATAGGGCAAGATGAGGCTATCGATAAAATAGCGCGTGCTATCCGCCGTAACCGAGTGGGACTGAAAGACCCTAACCGCCCTATCGGCTCATTTATGTTTCTTGGCTCTACGGGCGTGGGCAAAACCTTGCTGGCGAAACGTCTTTCTGAATTTCTTTTCAACTCCTCCGATGCGCTTATTCGCTTCGATATGAGTGAATATATGGAGAAATTCAATGTTTCCCGCCTTGTTGGTGCGCCTCCAGGCTATGTGGGCTATGAGGAAGGCGGACAGCTGACTGAAAAGGTGCGCCGCAGGCCATATTCCGTAGTGCTTTTCGATGAGATTGAGAAGGCCAACCCTGAAGTGTTCAATATGCTGCTCCAGGTGCTCGATGAGGGCTGCCTCACCGACAGTCTCGGCAGAAAGGTCGATTTCAAGAACACTATCATCATCATGACATCGAACATTGGCACAAGGGAACTGAAGGACTTTGGCGCTGGCGTTGGCTTCAACACTACCATCACCAAGGAAACGAGTGAGGCAGTGATAAGAAAGGCGCTCAACCGAAAGTTCTCGCCAGAATTCCTCAACAGAATTGACGATATCATCACATTCGCCCCATTAAGCCACGACAGCATCATGAAGATTATCGACATTGAGCTGAACAGTTTCTACAAACGTGTGGAAGAACTTGGCTACACACTGGAAATCACTGAGGAGGCGAAAAAGCACGTTGCCAACAACGGATTCGACGCCCAATTTGGAGCCCGTCCGCTCAAGCGTGCCATTCAAAGCCTCATCGAAGACCCGTTAAGCGAACTGCTCCTGCGCAATGAGGACAAATCGTCGGGGCATTTAGTGATCGACCTGAAGGACGGAGCAATCAACGCGCAGTTCAAAGAAAGTGAAAAAGAGGAAAATGTGTCAAGATAGACACTTTTACTTCTCAAAAAATATGATAAAATGTCACATTTCACTATGTGGCATTTTTTTTGTATATAAAGTTTTATATAAAACTGAATATTAACAAAACGTCTTAATTTATAATTTATAATATTATGGCAAAAGGATCAATCGGGGTAACCACAAGTAACATATTCCCCGTTATCAAACAATTTCTTTACAGCGACCACGAAATCTTCCTCCGTGAAATCGTTTCTAACGCTGTAGATGCAACACAAAAGCTCAAAACACTTGCAAGTGCTGGTGAATTTAATGGTTCCACCGACGGCTTAAAAGTAAATGTCAAGCTCGATACTGATGCCGGAACTCTCACCGTAAGTGACAATGGTATTGGTATGACCGCTGAAGAAATCGACAAATATATCAACCAAATCGCTTTCTCTGGTGCAGAAGACTTCCTCAATAAGTTTAAGGACAATGCCAATGCCATCATCGGCCACTTTGGCTTAGGCTTCTACTCTGCCTTTATGGTGTCGAAGAAGGTGGAAATCCGCACACTTTCTTATAAGGAGGGTGCCAAAGCCATGAAATGGACGTGCGATGGGTCACCTGAATACGACATGGAGGAGTGCGACAAGGCTGAGCGAGGCACCGACATCGTGATGTATATTGATGATGAAGAAAAAGAATATCTGGAGAAGAACAGAATCAGTGGCTTGCTGAACAAATATTGCCGCTTTATGCCTGTGCCCGTGGTATTTGGCAAGGAGCAGGAGTGGAAAGACGGTAAATACGTTGACACCGACAAGGATAAGGTGATTAACGATGTGGAGCCGCTTTGGACCCGCACACCAAGCGAGCTTAAAGACGAGGACTACATCAAGTTCTACCACGCTATTCAACCTGGGCAGGAAGACCCTCTGTTCTGGATCCACCTCAATGTGGACTATCCATTCACCCTCACCGGCATTTTGTATTTCCCTAAAATCAAAAACAACCTCGACATCAGAAAAGACAGAATCCAGCTCTACTGCAATCAGGTGTTTGTCACCGACAGTGTGGAGGGCGTGGTGCCTGACTTCATGATGCTTCTCCAGGGCGTGATCGATTCTCCTGACATTCCTCTGAACGTGTCGCGTAGCTATTTGCAGGCCGACCGCAATGTGAAGAAAATCTCCACCTACATCACCAAGAAGGTGGCTGCCCGTCTGGAGGAAATCTCGAAGAAGGACGCCAAGGCTTTCGAGGAGAAGTGGAACGATATTAAGATTTTCATCGAATACGGTATGCTCAGCGATGAGAAATTCTGCGAGCAAGCTATGAAGTTTGCCCTGCTTGCCGACACTGAAGGCAAATACTTCAAGCTCGACGACTACAAGAAGCTCATCGAAAGCAATCAAACCGACAAGGATGGAAATCTCATCTACCTCTATGCCACCGACAAGGAAGCCCAGTATTCCTACATCAAGGCTGCCAACGACAAGGGCTACAATGTGCTGATGATGGACGGACAGCTCGACACTCCTTTCGTGAGTATGCTGGAGCAGAAGAATGAGAAATGTCGCTTTGTGCGCGTAGATTCCGATGTGCTCGACAATCTTATCCGCAAAGACGATAACAAGAAATCCGATCTTTCTGAAGATTTGCAGGCTATGGCCACCACACTTTTCAAATCGCAAATCCCTGCTATTGAAAAGAGTGAGTTTTATGTGGCTTTCGCCGCTATGGACGCTGCCGACCAGCCAGTGATGATCACACAAAGCGAGTATATGCGTCGTATGAAGGAAATGGCCCAATTCCAGAGTGGCATGAATTTCTATGGCGAGTTGCCTAACGCCTATAATCTTACGCTCAACACCAATCACCCTGTAGTGAAAAAGGTAATCGAGCAGGCTAACGCCAGTCTTGAAGGCGACCTCAAGCCTGTAGATGACGAGCTGAAAGCCACCAATAAAGTGATCGAGGCTATCAAGAGCCTTGACAAGGACGGTAAAGGTGTGCCCGACGACAAGAAGGACGACCTCAAAACCAACGAAGACAAGGCAAGCGAACTCCGCAAGAAAAAAGACGAGATTATCAGCAAATACGCCTCTGGCAACGACACTGTGAAGCAGCTTATCGACATTGCCCTCCTTGGCAATGGGCTGCTCAAAGGCGAAGCATTGAGCAACTTCCTCAAGCGTTCTGTATCACTCTTGTAAGTTTTATTCTTATAATCATATTTAAAAGGCTGTGCTACAACCGATAATGTAGCACAGCCTTTTTTGTGTTTACAGAAAACGTTTGGGGCACATAGCCATACGCCACTACGTGCACACCTTCCAGAGCTGCCGCAGCAACTCACGTCGCACCCTCGCACTTTTTAAAAATTGCTTGGTCACTGGCAGCAGGAGCGTTGCGCATCTAAGTGCGCCTCTCAAGTCGAGGCGTGCAGGATCAAAGCCAAGATAAGATTGGCGGTAACGCCTTTGGAGCATACGATAAGAGTCAGCCTTCAGCCATCGATTTTGCTGCTGTAAGTCTGGCACATCTTGTAATGCTTTCGGGTATTCAGATATAGCGCCAGCCGACAAAGCCACATCATACACTTTGCGAATACATTCCTTGGTGTGGCAGAAAATCTGCTCTTCTGAAAAGCAAACCACGTACCAACCGGCATCTTGAAAGCGCTTGTTACGTAGCGAGTCCCTATTTGTGCCATTCTCCATCAAATAGTGGGTCGCACGTCCCGAAACAGAATAAGGCTCATCCACCTCTATGTCGATATACACGCCCTTCTCCTCATTCACATACGCAAAGTCGGGCTCATAGTTGTGCCCATCAATTTTCACGCACACATCTTCCCTAATCTCCTCACAGCCATATTCCACGAGGCGAGCCAATACCAAAAACTCCGTCGGCCCATGCTTCTTATTCTTGCGTCTCGACGGAAAAATGACATTTGAAGCCGTGGCTGATGTAGGAAGGAGCAAAACAGGATAAGTTTCCATCATTCTTTATATAATTTTATTAAACGATCATAAGCATGATAGTCACCATAAACCTCATAAGCCTTTTTGTAATATTCAACTGCAAGCCCTATATCATCAAGGCTCTCTTCATATTCTCCCAATTTATATAACAAATCGTCACCCGGATATTCAAAATAATGTGCTAATTCATCTAAATCAACATAATTGCTGACTGCTAAGTTCAAAATATCTTCCGCACTTAATAGATCAAATCCCTCAAAAAAATCATATAAATCTCCATATCCACATAGCTTTTCCTCTAACGTTTCATAATCACCAAATTCTAAAAATAATTCTAAACGGTCATATGCTTTTAAATCAAGCAATGCTGCATTCATTTCCTCATCCGCCAATAAACCATTTGAAAAATCTTCGAAATAATCTGAACAATAATACTTGAAGGCTAATCCAACATCATCTCCGTCATGCATATAATACCACCATTTATTATATGTCACAATCTCTTTGCCATCAGACAAATCATTCCATATTTCATCGGATTCATCCAAATCCCAATACATAATCTCGTCTTTATAAAGCCATTCCACAAAGCTATTCACTATTTCAACTCTACTTTCATCTTTTTTAAATTTACCATAATTTTCTTTCACTTCATCGAGTTCCGTTAATTTCCAAATTTGTTCAAAGAAATCTTCTTCGAGCCCCTGTCTGTATGCTATATCTTCCAGTTCTGCGAGTTCTGCTAAATTAGCAGTCTCACTGATTTTTTCTTTTGTTTTAGCAAATACGTTAAAACAATCACTGTATTCATCTTCAAGGCCGTTTTCCGCTGCAATGGTCTCATATCGCTGCAAACCTTGAATAGTCACACAGTCTGACATGAATTTACATATAAGTCCTGCTTTTGACTTTGCATAATACGCTTCGTAACCGAGTTTTGCAACAGTTTCTTCCAAGTGTTCCTGTTTTTCCAATTTAGTCAGTTCTTCATAACTTTGGCAAGAATTCAACATTTCAAAAACATCAACAAGTGCTCCATATCGGTTACGCAAATCTTTTTCTATGTGCTCCAGTTCACCTGTTTCATCAAACCCAAGCGACTTCACTTTATTAAGTACGTTGTACGTTTCCAAAGGGTTGTCCGCACCGCTCTCTATCTTCGCCCATCGCACAAGAAAAGCGAGATAAGCCACATTCCCCTCTTCTGTGTCAGCAATTTTCTCATACGCTACACTTGCTGCTTTGAAGTTCTGTGCCACTTCACATTGGTTGGCTTCCTGTATCGTGACATCATAGAAAACCTTTCTCAACCTCTGCTTTTCAGCTTCCACATCCTCACCTGACACTGTTGTGGTATCAAGCAGATTCAATGCTTTTTTCATGCTTCCCGAATCAAAAAGTCGGTGAGCGTATCGTATAACGAACTCACTGGGAATTGAGGATTTGCCAAGTGCTACGCATTTCATCAGAGCATCATTTAACATTGACAGGGCTTTATCGTATTCGCCTTCAACTTCAAATTTAGTAAGATATCGCTTGACAAAAGATATCAACGCTTCGGCCGATGACTCCTCTTGCTTCGGATTGTTGGCACTAATGGCAAGTACTTCTAACGCTTTATCCCATTCGCCTTTTGCTTCTGACGCTTTAGCTACCTCCAACTGCCCATCAAGAGTGGTCAAGTCCTTTTTTTCTTGCTCATCTAAAAACTTGACGGCCTTTTTAAAACCTCGCTCAGCAGCCTTTTCAATCCAGTACATTGCCTCACTTCGCTTCTGTTCACCTCCTACAAGTTTTTCTCCTTTCCAATAGCGCATTCCAAGAGCAAACTTAACGCCTGCTCCACCATGTTCAGCCTCCTTAATATACCATTTTAGAGCTTGCTTATAGCTCTTGCGAGTGCCAATTCCTTGGTGATAACACTCAGCTAATTGATGAAACTCTGAGAAATCAGTATTTTTAGAGCGTTTTTTTTATTTTTTGAACCTCAATACGTCAGGAAGCCCAACAAGCTTCTTGACTGTTTTTTTTAATGTATATTTCATTTTTCTATTTTTTGTTATGTCTCACTTCATAATTATCAGCAGCAGCATACCATCGTTCAGCCTCTTCCTTATCAGCCATTCGAGCAATGTGTTCGCCATTTCCAAATCGTTCGCCAAATTCTCGTTTTATCCTGGCATCTTCACATTCGGCTGCTTTTCTATACCTCTTTGCAGCTTGTTATAAAGAAATGATTTTTTAATAGGTTTAAAATTATCAAGTTCTTCCCACAATAATTATTGCTCAAGTTTCATTAATAGTTGAAGCCGTTTTAATTATGTGCAAATATACAACATACTATGTGCAAATATATAACACATTGGACACAAAAATTGCAAAAAGCAATAAAAAACACTGATCATAATACGCTATTACATTTTCTTATAATGATACAAGCCCATACAATGGTGTTTGAAGGGGCTCAACAATGTTTTGCCATTACATATTTTTTTGCTAATTTTACCGAATAATAAAATTAATGTAAAGCACGATTGATGCAAAAATGGCTTAAAATACTTTTTACCGTCCTATGCCTCGCTTTTGCTTATCAGGCTTCTGCTGACACCACGAGCAGCAAGCCTATGAAAAGCGACAGACAAGGCTATGTGGACTACAGCCACGAAAAGCCTCAAGCCGTGATTAGCGAGAATCTGGAGCTGGCACGCATCTGCAGCACAATGCCTGAGCGAGTTTTGCCATCTTCAAGCTTTACAAATGCGCTACGCACTCTCGCCCGAACTCACCATTTGTTCAACATACAGAAAAATACATTCACCAATTATCGCGGATTAGGTAATATTGTATCGAAACCGATATTGGCTTTGCCTTCATGCGTGTATTTCATTCTCACGCTGAGGCATCTTCTTTGTTAGCTGTACATACACTTATACTCCCAAATCAAACCATTTATTTTTCCGTCCTTTAGCGCTTTGCAAACAATGTTCACTTCTGCTCAGCGCTTGAGAGGCAATACATTCATGTATTAAATACATTCACTAACAAAGAAAAAAAGTATAATTATATGCCTAAATTTAAAAATCTGGAAATCGCTAAAGACCTTTCCAACGACAGTCGTGTATCTATCAAAAACTCTTTATTCGGCTTGTGCTGCACAGCCACTTATACTCCAACCGACAGCAAATTAATCTCAAAGAAGATTGAATACTCACAAGAAGATGGTGGCAAACTCGAGCGTGCGCTGAGCGCTAAAGCTGACAGCCGCCAGCAGACGTTCTCTAATATGGGTAAACTACCGGAAGCGCACCTTGGCAACTACCTTCTGGAAATGTGCTACTCAGCCGACCATGAGTTTGTGGCATTGCGGCTGTTTAAATTCTCCCAAATGCTCTACCAGCCAGTCACCGACACCTGCATATTTGAAGATGGCGACGCCGAAACCATTATCGACTGCATCATATAGTTCTGCCATTTATTCTTGCATTTACGCCATGTAAATGTGCTTACAGAAAAGAGAGGCAGCAAAACCAGCCACAAGACCGCGTTTTGCCACCTCTCTCCTTTTTTTGCGCCATTTAGTAGCCTTAAAAATAATTGGTGGGAAAAGAATTAGTGCTGTGTAGTAATGTTTACACAGAGAGAAGTGAATGCCAGCAATCCTTGTAGGGACACACGGTTCGTGTGCCCGCCCACGCCCATAGCATTGTGAAAAAATATGTTGGATTTGTCAGGCAATAAACTGGGGATGGAAGCGAACGCACGAGCCGTGCGCCCCTACTTTCTCTCTAATCCTCGGAACTTTATAGGGTAAGCCACTTATTATGTACTGAGCCGAAGTTCTTCATCTTCCGCATCGCCAACCTATTTGCTTATCCCCACTAATTTTCTACTGAGCCACTAATATTCTACTGAGTCCAGGCAAAACCATTGTGATAATAACAAAAAAAAGGAATCTTTCGATTCCTTTTAAGTGACTCCTATAGGATTCAAACCTATAACCTTCTGATCCGTAGTCAGATGCTCTATTCAGTTGAGCTAAGGAGCCAAAATTTAATAATTTCAATGAAAGTAATCACAACTTTCATTTGTTGTGACTCCTATAGGATTCAAACCTATAACCTTCTGATCCGTAGTCAGATGCTCTATTCAGTTGAGCTAAGGAGCCAATAAATTTTGAGAGCCAGTTATCTGCTTTTCTCAAATGCGATGCAAAGGTAGTCATTTTTTTTGTAACCACAAAAGGTTTGAATAAAAAAATTGAAATCCAATGCTAATTTTCAAGTCTTCAATACAGATTAGAAAACAAACAGCGCCACTATAAACACCACAAAAATCAATGCTGCAATAATGGTTGGCTTCACCAGCGTTTTGTAGTCCACAATATAATAGTTTTGGCGTGGAGCGTCCACCTTGGCAGGCTTGTTTTCCGCTATGGCCAATTTCTTTTCATCAATAGGCTCGCATTGCTGCAGTTCCTCTTTATATAACGTTGCTTTCATAAGTCAAAAATATTTTATGCAAAGATAGTGAATTAAATTTATATCTCACAATTTGCGCAAAATTATTATTAAAGTTGTGTAACTTTGTACCATTATGGCACAGAAAATATTCCTTTTCAACCCCGACAACGACCTTGCCCTCGCGCACGCTGGCGGATATTACACAGCTCCTAAATTTGCGCAGAAAATGCAGAACGACTTATGCACACTGCCCATGTGGTATGCTCCTGAAGGCAGCATGGTGCTGGTCAGCAATGCGAAAGCATGCGAGTGGCTTGAAGCTACCAGTGCCCAGCACCACCTCTCCATCAAAGGCATCACGGCAGAAGACCTACCCAAAATTCATGATGCAGAGTTTCGGCCATGGGGCTGGAGTGGCGCTATGAAGCAAAGGCTCATCAACCTTGGGGTAACACCTGGTGCACTCCCGACAGATTCAAAAATCTGTGAAATAAGAAACCTCTCACACCGGCGCAGCACTATCGCCATGAGCCAATACATTAAAGCCAACACCTCACTTCCCCTCTCCCCCACGCCCACCGAAAAGATGTGCTTTCAAGATGCGCAAGATTTTGCCATCAGCAATCCTGGAAGCTATATTAAAATGCCTTGGTCGGGAAGCGGACAAGGCATTTACCATGCCATCGACCCCACTTCGCCTGAGTTTGAGCGATGGTGCCGAGGAGCTATTAAGCGCCAGGGGGCGGTGATGTGCGAGGTGGGCTTGAACCGCTTATTAGACTTTGCCCTTGAGTTTGAATGTGCAGATGGAAAAGCCGAGTTTATCGGTTATTCTGTTTTTGAAAGCGACAGTCACAGCCAATACAATTGCGGCATAGTGGCAAGCAAGGAATATCTTCACAGCAGAATCGCTGCAAAATATCCTCTCCTTCATCAAATCGTGCCCATTGTGGCACAAGCAGTAAGTCATATCTTTGCAAAGCACTACAGCGGCTATGCCGGTGTGGATATGCTTCTATACACCAACGCTGACGGCGAAACGATGCTTGACCCTTGCGTAGAAGTGAATCTCAGAGCCACCATGGGGCTTGTAACCTGCAAGATTGGAGAAAAATTTCTGAATAAAGGCTCAATTGGAAAATTCAAAATAGAATACAGTAAGGGTGGTTTTTCTAAGCAACTGGAAAACAGAATCTATCTGACGCCTATCTTCAGCGATACCCAGTATTGTGCCTACGTGGATCTTCTGGATTAAAATGTTTTCAGCATAGCATACAGCCGCTGCACGGGAAGTCCCATCACATTGTAAAAACTGCCTCGAATACCCTTAATGCCCACATATCCAATCCATTCCTGAATGCCATAGGAGCCGGCCTTATCGAACGGGCGGAAATTTGTAATGTAATAGTCTATTTCATCATCAGTGAGCGGAGCAAACTCCACCTCTGATGTGCAGCTGAACGACTCCACGCGATCCGCAGTGGAGATTGTCACCCCTGTGATCACCTTATGCAATCTCCCAGATAGTGCCGAAAGCATCCGTCTTGCATCCGCTTCATCAGCCGGCTTGCCCATCACTTTTTTATCCAAAATCACCACAGTGTCGGCCGTGATAATCAAATCGTCGGGCTGAGCATGGTAGGCATGAGCCTTCTGTCGCGACAAGAATACGGGTATTTCACACACAGGCAGGTCGGCTGGATAAGTTTCCTCAATGCCCTTGACCACCCCAACACGAAAGTTCACTCCGAGTGCCTTCAGCAGTTCCCGTCTTCTTGGCGAGCCACTTGCAAGAATTATCTGGTATTTCTTTAAATTATCAAGCATCAGCAAAATTTATTTTTTTACCAGCCAAAAGCATGCTGATCGGTCAGCCACAACCCTTTAGCCTTCATCACCTGCTCAATAAGCTCGCGCGCCACGCCATATCCGCCCATTTTAGGAGATATGTAGGAAGCCACGCGCTTCACTTCTTCGGCAGCATCGGAGGGAGCTACAGCAAGCCCCACATGCTCCATAGGCTGAATGTCGGGAATATCATCACCCACAAAAGCCACTTCGGCAGCTTCTAAACCATTATCCTCCATCCATTGATGAAGTATTGGCAACTTCATAGAAGCACCAAGATACACATCTTCTATGCCTAAGCCACGAAAACGAACGTCCACAGCCTTTGTGCTGCCTCCAGTGATAATTGCTATCTTCAAGCCTTTTTTAACAGCCAGTTGCAGCGCATAGCCATCTTTTATACTCACCATGCGCAGCGGCTCGCCTTCCGGCGACAGTGGTATGGTAGAAGGCGACAGCACCCCGTCCACGTCGAACGCTATCCCCTTTATCTTTTTCAAGTCGTAATTAATGGAACTCATGAATCTTTCGTTATTGACTGTTTATTTCCACTTGCCTATGTGCACCTTTTCCCAACAGAGTTTTTCTGGATCGGCAGGCTTTCGCACTTCATCTTTATAGCCGATTGATATCACACACAGCACCTGCTGCTGCTCATCGATGTCAAACATTTGTTTCACCATGTCGCCAGCCGAAGTGTAGTCGTCACACATTCGGTTGCGCACTTGAATCCAGCAGCTTCCTAAGCCCAACGCCTCGGCTTGTAGCTGAATATATGTGGCGGCTATCGACGCGTCTTCCACCCATGCGTCGTTTGCTGATGCGTCGCCACTTACCACCACCGCCAATTTGCATCGGGCAATCGGTGTGGCAAACTGGGGCTTGCATTGTGAAAGTCGCATCAAAGCGTCTTGCCCCTCAACCACCGTAAACGACCATGATCGCATATTTTTTGAAGTCGGTGCCAACAAAGCTGCCTCCAAAATCAGTTTCACATCATCGGCAGAAAGCTCTTTATCTTGATACTTGCGTATGCTGCGCCTATTTAGCAGCAAAGAATGGAAATCGTTCATTATTTTCTTGATTTAAAGGGTTGCTGTATTCCGTCTATGTATATGTCGGTCACATCTGTGGCTGTGTCACCTCCCACCCACCGAAAAGAACTTCCTTGTGCACCTTGCACCTCTTTTCCTTGATAGTAAGCCGTGAACCCGTCTTTAGCATAGCCACCGCCCAGCACCTTTAATGTTGATGGTTGGGCCACGTCCATGGTGTCGGCGTGGTAATAGTAGTGGAGCGAGTCGCAGGAATAGCCGTTACCGAGAGCCTCACCGATCAGAGCAGGTGGATTTTTGCCCTGAGGCCCAGCCTTACCGACATCATCGCCACACGATGCTAACGCATAGATGAAAAAGAAAAGCAACACATATTTTTTCATAAAAAAACACCGAGATAATACTCCACTTCAAAATTAGCACAATTTGCTGGCATACGCAAAACTTTTTAACCACCGCTAAAGCCTCCGCCTATGGGAAGCAGGCTCGATAGGAAGAAATGCAAGCATACTTTTCGCAAATTCTTATTATCTTTGCAGAAGATAGGCGGCACCTCAGCAAAAAGTTCAAACGAGTTTGGCTTTCTGCGTTCGGTTTGCACTATCTTTGCAGACAAAAAGCAACGAGTAAGAATGAAAGCAGTATTTTTATATCTATTATTAGCTTTTTTAGGACTACAGTGTTTCGCACAAACGCGTGGTAATGAAGCTGTTGTGCCAGATACCACAACGGCTATCGACACTATCTATGTGTACAGCAACTGGAAATCGATAATCGGCAACGAACCTGCCGCCGCATATTCTGGACCCATCGTTTACTACAACAATGAACTCGAAACCGAGATATACACCTCCGATCCTGAATCACAACTTGTTGTGGATAACCAGGCCATAGCCATCACCGTGGGCGACTCTCTTTGGCTGGCTAACACCAATTATATCAACAAGGTGTTCAACAATAAGCGCGAATGGTTTTCAAACTACATTCCTCTTTATTTTACTGAAAAAATCGCCTTTGTGAAATTCTGGAACGGGTATCCATCGGAATACTATATGCGATTGATGCCTAATAAAAAGGTGGAGACGCTTTTCACCTACGATTGCCAGTCATCGTTCTTTATTCTCGATTTCATCGACAGGCAGTTAGTGGAGCTCAACTATAAAGTGCTCACGTCGCTCTTAGCTCGCTATCCTGATTTGCAGATGCGCTATCTGGCTATGAAGAAATACAAAACGCAAGAGGTGGTGGATTTCTTCTTTATGCAATATATCGACAGACTGAAAAACGACGACGACGCACTCACCATCATCGAACAATTAAACCAGCACAACAAATGAACAACGAAGATATTCTAAAAAATATTCGAAAGCAATTTTTTGCCTACCGTAATGGAATCGTGGCCGACACGCTGCGCAAAAATGGCGACCCTCACGCTCTTATTATGGGCTGCCAAATGACAGATGTGGCTAAAATAGCCAGTGCCTTCTCTCCCGACAAAACCTTAGCAGAAGCGCTTTGGTCCGACACCAAACACCGCGAATGTCGTATGATAGCCCCTATGCTCTACCCCATCGACGATATGGACAAAGCCACAGCCTTACAATGGGCCTGCAGTGTGGAGTGCGAGGAGATTGCCGACATTCTGTGCCACCGGCTGCTACGTAAGCTCCCCTTTGCGTCTGAAATTATCGATGCTCTTTCTGAGTCAGAAAGTCCACTTGCCTGTTACACGCGGTTAAGGCTTCTGCTCAACCTTGTCATCTTAAACAAAGTGAAGAAAACTACAGAGCTGAAAACTGCACTCCAGAAGGAACTGCAATGCGCCACGTCAAAAACGCGTCCACTCCTCACCAGCATCTTAGAAGAATTTGATGAGGCAGAATAAGCCAATTTATTATAACGGATAGTCTCGCTCTTGGCGGTGCCACAAGTGTGCTAAGCCAATCATTATTCAACTTGTGGCTATACAAATGGATTGCTATGAATTTCCTCTTTCACGGTTGTGGTGGGTCCATGTCCTGGAGCCAAAATGGTGTTTTCTGGTAAAGTGAACAGCTTTTCTTTGATACTGCTTATAAGCTCTGCGTGATTTCCGCCTGGCAAGTCGGTCCGCCCCACACTTCTTTGAAAGATTGTGTCGCCCACAAACGCTACAGAGCTTTGCGGAATATAATAAGCGAGGCCGCCTTCGGTATGGCCAGGGGTCTCCAGCACATGGATTGAGACACTTCCGATGCCCAATTCATCGCCTTGCTTAAGTTCCTTATCAATCACAAGAGGCTGTGGAGTAATTCTCAAATGAAACATTTTTGCCTGCATCTCCAAATTTCCAGCAAGTGCTTTATCCTTACCCGAACCCAACACTTTCACGCCATACTTATCAGCGGTCCATCGTGCTGAGCAGCAATGATCCACATGCGAATGAGTAAGAAGCACACACTTCACATTCAAATGCTGAGTGGCCACTACATCTTCCACATGCGCACGCTCATCAGCGTCCATCATGCCAGGATCAATGATAGCGGCATCAAGCGACTCCTCGTCCCACACAATGTAAATGTTTTCACCAAACAGGCGGGTTGTTACGACAGCGGTTTTCATCACGTTATCATTATTAGTTAAAGTGGCAGGTAAACCACCTTTTTAGTCTCAAAAAATGGTTCTGAAAAGTAGCTCTTCAGCTCATCAACCAGCACAGCATCTTTAAACTTTCTGATCTCATTACTCAAATCGCCACCCTTAAGGCAAATCAATCCGTTAGGCACCGCATTAAAAAAATCCGATGAAATCAAACGGCGCACCAGCGGCACAATATCAGCCATATCCATCACAGCTCTACTGACCACAAAATCATATTTTCCTTTCACTTCTTTCACATCGCCATGCTGCACAGTCACATTGGTCAATCCGGCTTTTTCGGCCACATCTTGAGCCACCTTCAGCTTTTTCCCTATCCTGTCCACAAGATGAAATTGAACTTCAGGATAATACACTGCCAAAGGTATGGCAGGGAATCCGCCACCAGTACCCAGGTCAAGGACCTTGGTGCCCGGCTGAAATTTCACAAACTTTACAATGCCTAACGAATGGAGCAGGTGATTCACTTCAAGATTGTCAATATCTTTGCGCGATATCACGTTGATTTTACTGTTCCATTCAGGATAAAGCTCTTCAAGAAGTTGAAACTGCTGCTGTTGTTTTTCTGTTAATTCAGGAAAATATTTTAAAATCGTCTTCATTAAGATTTTCACAAAAGGGTGTTGATGATAGAGTTCTCCTTCGCAAATGGAGCCAAGTCGGAATACGACACCATAATTGTTGGCTCCACATTGGCATCCACAGTAAGTTCTTGAGGCTTATAGCTCCACACAATGCCTTTGTCTGTGAAATAAAAATTCGATGTGGCCGACAAATTATAAATGTCGAAATACCCGATGCTGTTAAGGTCTTCAGGGGTTTCAACTTTATTCTGCTCCATCAGTTTCTTTTGCAGAATCTGCGACAATTCGCTCACGGAGCCATCAACGAACTCATTCATGTCAACCAAAGCGCACTTATCCATATCGTAATTATAATAACTATGCGCAACCGATGACACAGCATCTTTTTTCACTGTTTCCTCAAAGCACATCGACAAGATGCCACTATGGTTAAACACAGGATACACCCTTACATCTATCTCAATGTTTGAGGTGGGTAAAGCATCGTCTTCCTCACTCTCATCGCTGCCGCCCGACACATTTTCAGCCAGACGGTTGGTCACCAGCTGCTTGATAGCCGACTCTATATCCAAAGAGTCGCCACCCTCAAGTGCAGTTGTAGCGAATAGTTTGGCGAACTTTTTATCCACAGCCTTGCCTTTATAGGTGCTGGGAATAGAGATGTCTGTTTTCACACTCACCTTGCACACCTCGCCATTGGTGCGCCTGAAAGATGAAGTGTCAGCTTCCTTTTTGGCGTTAAAAGTGGTAGAGTCCTTAGCAGAAGTGGCTCCATCACCATTTCCACAACCCATAACCATAACGAGTGAAAATATGCTACAAATAATGAGCGGTATCGTTTTTCTTATCATTATCATATCGATTTATATTTCAAACATAAAATTACTCAAAAAAAACGACATTTCAATCAAAAATCCGCAAATAATATCAAAATGATTCCCACCACAGCCAAATTTCGGCTCACCCGATAAAGCCCTGGGATTAGAGAGGCACACTTCGGAAGGCACGTAATAGCAAAAGAAGCGTTGGAGCAAAATTTGTCCAACGCTTCTTTTATACGGTTGCAGAAGTGAATGCTTAAGCTTCGGCAGGTGCTTCAGGAGCAGCTTCCTCAGCTGGAGCTTCAGCGGCATTCTCTGCTGCTGCGGCAGCAGCTGCTTCAGCTTCAGCGGCAGCCTTAGCTGCTGCAATTTCAGCCTTCTTCTTTGCCACGGCTTCAGCCTTAGCTTCATTCTTCTTAGTTTCTTCTTCAAGACGTTTCTTCTGGTCAGCGCTCTTAACGTTAGCCACATTAGCCTTCAAAGCATCAATCTTGGCGGTCTTATCGGCCTTCCAAGCGTCGAAACGCTTTTGAGCTTCAGCCTCATCAAAAGCACCTTTCTTTACACCGCCCTGCAAATGCTTCATGAGCATAACGCCTTCGCGAGAAAGAATGTTGCGAACTGTGTCGGTAGGAATAGCACCGCAGTTCACCCAGTAAAGTGCTCTTTCGAAATTTAAACTTATTGTAGCAGGATTAGTATTAGGGTTATAAGAACCAATCCTTTCAATAAATCTACCATCTCGTGGTGCCCTGCTATCGGCTACGACAATTGGATAGAACGCATAGTCTTTACGACCGTGGCGTTGTAATCTGATTTTAGTTGCCATAAAAATAAATAAAATTAAGTTTAAATTAATATTCAAAAAATAAGAGTGATTATCTCATGCGAGACCATCACTCTCACTTGGTTGTCCTGGAAGGATTCGAACCCTCACAAACGGAACCAGAATCCGGTGTGCTACCGTTACACCACAGGACAAATTCTCAATTGCGTTGCAAAGGTAATACTTTTTTTGGAAACGGCAAGCGATAAATCCATTTTTTTGTATTTATTTGCCTCATTTCGCCTAAAACCACTCCCTTTTGAGTCAATACGAGAGAAAAAATCAAAAAAACATGTTTTTTCTGACGCATCATCTACAGAATCATGCACACGATCATTTATACTTCTCGGGCAGCGAATCGTGTATCACATCATAGCTTTCACTGGAAAGCAGGTGTAAGTCATGACCATCTTCAGCCGGGTATATCGGTTTATGAATCACTAAGCGGATCAATCCTGGGCGAATATTGAATGTGGATCGGGGCATCACATCGTAGCTGCCATCAATCGTAATGGGCACCACCGGCAAATTGAAATCTACTGCAAGTTTGAATGCCCCTTTCTTAAACTTGCCCATCTTGCCAGTGTCAGTACGTCGTCCTTCAGGAAACACACACAGCGACACGCCCTTGTTCAAGCGCTTTTTAGCATCGTCCATAGTTTTTTTCAGCGCCTTGGCATTGTGCGAATCCACTAATATCTGACCCGACATTTGGCAAGCCACGCCCACAAACGGAATATTGACCAAAGCCCTACGCATCATCCAGCAGAAGTTGTGGCCAAGATAGCCCGATAGCGCAAAAATATCGTAAGCACCTTGATGGTTTGCCACAAACACATACGATGTGTGCTTGTCGATATTGCCGCGTCCTTCCACTTTCACCCGCACAAAAAGAAGCCAGCAAAAACAGCGCGACCAGAAAATCGGGCAATAATAGCCGGCCCACGCCCTGTTAAACAAACTTGCCAATATTGTAAACAGTGCCGTGACTATGGTAAGAGCCAAAATAATGGGGGCAGCAATGAGCCACTGATATATGTGAAACAGATAATTCATAAAAATAAGCGCATAAGGTGTTTTTTCTCACTACTCTAAAATCAGACAAATCTAATAGGACTGCAGACCGTTTAGGCATAAAGGCAATGGCTAAGCTATGAGAAACACCGCACTTGCCTAAGTTTTAAGCCCACAGCCGCAGCCTATCTTATGCAAAGATAATAAAAAATCGTGACCTTCCAATAGGAACGTCACGACTTTATAGTTGGCGGATATTTACTTCGCTTCAGCCTCTGGTGCAATCAGCTTATAACCCTTACCGTGAATATTGATAATCTCGATAGAAGGGTCGTCTTTCAGATGCTTACGCAATTTTGTGATATACACGTCCATAGAGCGAGCATTGAAGTAGTTGTCGTCGATCCAGATGGTCTTTAGCGCAAAATTACGCTCCAGAATTTCATTCACATGCGCACAAAGCAGGCTCAACAGTTCGCTCTCCTTTGTGGTGAGCTTCTCAGGCTTGTCGTCGGCAATAAGCACTTGCTTTTGCGTATCGAAGGTGAATTTACCAATCTTATACATTGTGATTTCCTTACCTTTCTTGCCTTTCACGCGGCGCAGGATAGCTTCGATGCGCATCACCAATTCTTCCATACTGAATGGTTTGGTGATATAGTCGTCGGCGCCAATCTTGAAGCCTTCAAGTATGTCCTCTTTCAAGGTTTTGGCTGTAAGGAATATGATTGGCACCTCGCTATTAACGGTGCGCACTTCCTGAGCCAATTGGAAACCATCTTTCTTAGGCATCATGATGTCGAACACGCAAATATCGTATTTCCCTTTCAAAAATGCCTTGTAGCCACTTTCTCCATCTGCATACAAATCCACATTGTAGCCTTTTGCCTGCAGATACTCCCTTGTGAGCATGCCAAGATTCTCGTCATCTTCGCAAAGCAGAATTCTCAATTTTTCTTCCATAATCGTCTTTATTTATAAAGTGGTAATGTAATTATAAATGTCGTACCTTTGTTTAATTCACTTTCGGCCTTTATCGTGCCCTTAAACAGTTCTATCATCTTGCTCACATACGCCAAGCCGAGGCCGAAACCTTTCACATCATGGCGGTTGCCGGTGTGCACTCGATAAAACTTCTCGAATATTTTCTTCAAATCCTCTTTTTTCATACCTATGCCATTGTCGCAGATACGAATCTCGAGTTTATCATCGCCAATATTGCGTGTCGAAATTGACAATTCTGGCGCCACGTCCTCTCGGCGGTATTTAATGGCGTTGTCAAGCAGGTTGAAAATCACATTCGTAAAATGCATTTCGTCCACATTCACTATCGAATCCTCTGCCGAAAAATCTGCTGTGATGTGTCCGCCAAATTTCTCCGCCTTGATGCGGTAGGTGCTCACCACATTGTCGATAATGGCATGGGCATCGGTGTCTTTCAAGCGAATAGTGGCGGTTCCCCTGTCGAAAAGCGACATTTGCAGCACCTTTTCCACCTGAAAGCGCAGACGTTTCGTTTCATCGGTTATCACCTGCGACACATGCTTCAGCATGGTAGGGCTTTTCAGCACCGTTTCATCGCTCAGCATCTGACCGGCTAACGAGATGGTGGAGATAGGCGTTTTAAACTCATGGGTCATATTGTTGATAAAGTCGTTTTTTATTTCACTCAATTTCTTCTGACGGAATATCACCACTATGGTGTAGATGAAGATAAACATCAGAATAAAGGTGAACACAAACGATGGTATCATAAACTTTATCGACGCATAGATATAGTCGGACTGAGTGGGGAAAAACACCTTCAGCACATTACGCTTGGCCTCAGGGTCTTTCGGAAACAGTACTGCGGAAAACACATTCTGATTATCATCGCCTGGCTCGTAGTTAGCCGAGTGATACACCACTCCTTGCTGAGGGCTCTCCACCTCAAACTCGTAAGGCACTTCAAGACCGTTGCTTTCAAGCTCACGCTTCAGGTAAGCATTCACTCTTGCCGAATCTGCGCGTTCTGCTATGGGGCGGTCACTCGCCTGATTGAGTATCGACAATATCACCTCGTTGAGCAAACCTTTTTGATAAAGGTACTGCCCTTTTAATATGGCTTGTTGATGCTTGTACTGCTCCGACAGTTTGAAATTGCCACTTCCTATCACCGGCTTGGTTGCGGGCTTCTTCGACAAATCGGTTGAAGACGACACCGACTCGGTGATTTGTGATGGCAAGCGGTCACCGGCCTCAAACTGATATCGCTCTGCCTCGTTCAAGTCCTGGTCAAGATAATAGCGCGTCTCGTCTTGCTCCAAAGCATCCGACACTGCATATAGGCTCCTTTTCACCGTTTCGGAAAACTGCTCATTGCGCATTCTCACCATATCTTCCATATACATGATCTGCACAAAGAGAAGCCCCATAATCGTAGCGGCCATTACCACTGTCAGTAGCCAAATTGTAGATTTCTTCATCTTATAAGAATTTAAGCAATCCTTTATTTAAGACTCGTTAAAAAGGACGAAAGCACCATTTTATGCGGTTTTTTCGCCAAAATTTTAACATTACGCCCCAAAATTAACAATTAAATGTGAAATACAAAAATTTCATCAACTTTATTTTCAAAAAAATCGTAATTTTCTTGTACCGCATTAACATTTCACCAAGAAAAAATACTTCACGAAAGCTATCACCTAATGAAAAGGCGCGACAGATCATGTTGGTAAATGCCAGCCAGCGAAAACCAGCAGAGCCAACCTCGCGAAAAGAGGCTGGCCCTGTAAAAATTAAAAAATCTTTGTATCTATTACGAATGTAATGAACAGATAAGATGCTCATTATTTATTACGGCTTATCACTTGGTGAGTGGAGAATAGTCGCGGCTATAACGGAGCATTTGCTCTGCATATCCTTCCCCGTAAGTGATTTTCACATCTGTGATATTGCCATTATTGTCTTTCACCAGTGTGTAGCGTGGGTTCACGAAGCCCTTATATGGCGCAATGTTGAGTTTGGCGTAACGTTCCAGAATCTCTTTATGAATTTCAGGATCCACCTTCACTCCATAAGTTTCAACAAGTTCGCGGCCGGCTTCAAAGTCGCCTTCGCCCTTGATACGCTGCACTTCAGCAAGGAGTTTACCAAAGAGTTGGTGTAGCTTCTCATAATCGTTGATGCGAATATAAGTCTTTCCATCACGCTTCACGTATTCAATCACATTGTCGGCCTTTCCATGCTGATAGCACCATTCACTTACAAACTTACGGTTACGCATATGCGCTTCCTCAATGTTCTTGCCTGGTTCAATGCGAGTGAGCTGTGTGAGCAGACCGTTCATAATATACTTATAGTATTCAGCCTTGTAGGTGTCGGGATCCTTGAATATACCCAACTCCAGAAGTTTGGGATCGGCCATGTGATACAAGGCAAACAAGTCGGCACGGCCTTCTTCCAAAGTGGAACGATAGTTTTTAAGCTGGCCCACATCCACGCCTGGCAACATTTGACCAGAAGCGTGGCCCAGACATTCATGAAGGTCGGTGTGAAGTTTGTCGGCGAGGGTCAAATACTTCCGCATCAAGTCCACTTCCACCTTGCTGTAAGCAAACTCATCATTGAATCCAGTGCCATTGGCCACTTCATCGTAAGCATCAGTAATGTTTTCGATAGTCACCGATTTTGAGCCATACTGCGAGCGAATCCAGTTGCTGTTTGGTAGATTAATGCCGATTGGTGTCGATGGGTAGCTGTCGCCAGCCAAGATAGCGGCAGTAATCACCTTTGCGCTCACGCCTTTCACATTTTTCTTCTTAAAGCGGTCGTCGATGGGCGACGCATCTTCGAAGTATTGCGCATTGCTGCTGATGAGCGATGTGCGGTGAGAAGCCTCCTTGTTGCGGAAGTTCACCATGCCCTCCCAAGCGCCGGTCATCGACAATGGATCGCCATAATTTTCAATAAAGCCGTTGATAAAGTCCACGTCACTTTTTGTTTCCTGTGCCCACAGAATGGAGTATTCATCGAAAGTGCGCAGTGAGCCAGTCACATAAAAATCAATCAATTTCTGGATATAGGCTTTTTGTGCGTCATTTTCTGCATATTTCATAGCCTCCTTCAGGTTGGCCACAATACGCTCAATAGCAGCGGAGTAAAGACCACCCACTTTATACACCTTCTCCACCACTTTGCCATTTTCTTTCACCACTTTGGCATTGAGGCCGTAAGAGATTGGAGTTTTGTCGTTAGGGTCCTTAATGGCCTTGTAGTAGTCTTCCACCTCTTTCTGGGTCACACCTTCGTAGAGGTTGTTGGCCGATGTGGTGATCAGGTCTTGACCTGCTGCAAGGTTCACGCTCTTAGCCATAAAGGTTTTGTCGAAAATCACCCTGTCCATCACTTTGATAAATGATGCTTTTGTCTGTCCTTTTGCCAGAGGCAGTTTTGATTTGGGCAAAGCGTTCACCTGAGCATTGAAAAATTTCTGTGAGAATTCTGGAGTGAATTTGTCTTTTGAATAATGATGGTGAATGCCGTTGGCAAACCACACTTGCTTCAAATATTTTTCCAGTGCTTTAAATTCTGCCGTGTTCTTGTTGCCTTTGTAGCTGGTGTAGATAGCCTCAAGGGTCTGACGAACCTGCAGATTATACTTACAGTTTTGATCGGTGAGAATATCACGGCCTGGCAGTGCTGCCTCTGTGAGGTAGTAAACCAGTTTTTTTTGATTCAGTGTGAGATTCTCAAAACCAGGCACTTGATAGCGAAGCACCTGAATGTCGGCAAATCGGTCAACATTATAGTCGAATTTGTTTCCTTGTGCCATAGTTGCTGTTGAAGCCAGGGCCACCAGAGCGGCGGCGATAAGGGTTTTCTTCATAATCTATTGCTATTGGGTTAATTTGTTATTCTACATACAATACCAAGCCCTTCAAATACTCTCCTTCTGGGTGATAGATATTGATGGGGTGATCGGCTGGCTGGGTGAGCTGGTGCAGAATGCGCACCTTGCGTTTGGATATGGCTGCCGCGCTGAACACCGCCAGTCGGAATTGCTCCTTGTTCACTGCCTGCGAACATGAGAATGTGAACATAATTCCGCCCGACTTTATCTTCTCAAAAGCCTTGGCGTTGAGTTTGCGGTAGCCTATCAGTGCATTGCGTAATGCGCTCTTGCGCTTTGCGAAGGCTGGTGGATCGAGCACGATGAGGTCGTAGTCACTGCCCATTTCATCAAGATACTTAAACGCATCTACGGCAAACGACTGATGGCGGTGGCAGTCGGGAAAGTTCAATGCCACATTGGCATCTGTGAGCGAGATTGCCTTGGCAGAGCTGTCAACGGAGTGAACAAGCTCGGCTCCGCCACGAAGCGCATAAAACGAGAAGCCGCCTGTGTAGCAAAACATGTTCAGCACCTTCCGTCCCTTGGCATAATGCTCCAGAAGTGAGCGGTTTTCTCTTTGGTCCACAAAGAAGCCCGTTTTTTGTCCTCGTAGCCAGTCAACATGGAATTTCAATCCATTTTCCATAGCCACATCGGTGTCGTACTCCCCTACGATGTATTCATTCTGTGGGTCAAGTTGAGCTTTATAAGGTAATGTGGTCTCACTCTTATAATACACATTTTTCACCAAGCCGCCAGGCAGGCGAGTGAGCGCATCAGCTATCAAGTTGCGCGCGAAGTGCATGCCCGGTGAGTGGGCCTGCATCACAGCGGTGGAGCCATACACATCCACCACGAGGCCAGGCAGGAAGTCGCCTTCACCGTGCACCAAGCGAAAGGCGTTGTTGTCGGCACGCATCAGCCCTAAGGCCTCACGCACTTTATAAGCTTCGGTAAGCCGCTTCACAAAAAAGGCGGAATCTATCTCGGTGTCGTCGAAGGTGAGTATGCGCACGGCTATACTTCCTATCTGGTAATGACCGTTGCCTATTAGGTTGCCCTCATGGTCGTAAACCGTAACGAGGTCGCCTTCTTCTATGTTGTCCATGCGGGCAATAGCCCCGGAGAAAACCCACGGGTGAAACCGCTTGAGCGATTCCTCTTTGCCTCGCTTTAATATCACACGTTTGTAAACCATCTGTTATTTTATAAAGAATCGGTAAATATCATTTGCGTTGGCAAACAGCAGCAGGGCTATCAGGAACACCATGCCTGCGGTTTGCGCCCATTCCATAAACTTCTCGCTGGGCTTGCGGCGAGTGATCATTTCATAAAGCAAAAACAGCACATGTCCGCCATCAAGTGCGGGTATCGGCAGTATGTTCATGAAGGCCAATATCACAGAAAGAAATGCTGTTATGCTCCAAAAACTATACCAATCCCATGTTTCGGGAAATATATGCCCTATCGATCCGAATCCGCCCAAGTTCTTTGCTCCTTCCTTGGAGAAAACGGTCTTGAATGCCTTCACGTAGCTCACAAGCTGCGTACAGCCCATTTCTATGCCTCGTGGAATGGATTGAAGCAGCGAATAGCTGTGTTGCTCGGTCTTGAACAGCTTCGACACATCGGCTATGGCCTCAAAGCCCAATTTTCCGTCGGCGTCAACATCGGCCTGGGTAGTCATCGTTTTGCCGTCGCGCTCGAGCTTCAATGTCACTTTCTTTCCGCTGTTTTTCTTGAGCTGCTCTGTGAACATGGAGAATGAAGGAGTTGCCACATCATTCACCGCCACAAGTTTGTCGCCACTTTGCAGCCCGGCCTTCTCAGCTCCAGTGCCCGGCATTGTGGTCTTCACCACTGTGGGCACATTGCACAGCATGAACGGCTCGCCATTTTCAAGGTCGTCGTTCACTTTCAGCACAAACTGTGAGGGAATGGATATGCTCACGGTGTCGGTTTTGCCACGCAGCACTTTCACATTTTTTGCCATGGCTATCTTTAGCTGGTCGGCATCGAAATAGCGCACAGTCTCGCCGTCGGCGCTGAGTGGAATATCGTTGTCGTGAAAGCCTGCCTTATGGGCAGTTTCGCTATAGGTGATGCCTTCTGTGGCACTTTCAAAGGGTAGATACTGCTCTCCCCAGTACCATACCATGCCGGCATAGATGACAATGGCAAGCAGGAAGTTGTTAAGCACACCGCCTATCATAATCAGCAGTCGCTTCCATGTGGCTTGTGTTCTGAACTCCCAAGGTTGTGGTTCAGTGGCAAGTTTATCGGCGCCCTGGGTTTCGTCGATCATGCCGGCTATGGCGCAGTAGCCTCCTAACGGAAGCCACCCAAGCCCATATTCCGTGTCGCGCCATGTGGCCTTTTCGTTTTTATTGGCTTCTGTCGGCTCGGAATCGGCCTCGGCTGGCTTCGACTCATATACAGAGCCCTTGCTGGTGCGCAGCACGCTCACTTTTTTCGTCTTGGGGCACCATGCAAAAAGCGTGATCCATGGGTTGAAAAAAAGGTAGAATTTCTCTACTTTCACTCCAAATATCCTTGCCCACATATAGTGGCCCAACTCGTGGATAAACACCAGCAGGCTCAGTGAAAGTATCAATTCAAATGCTTTTAACCAAAATGTACTCATTTCTTATCGTTTACTTGATTAATGATGACGCATAGGCGCGCGCTTCGGCATTGCTATTCACATAGTCGTCGTATGATGGGGTTTCCACAAACGGTGCCCAAGCGAGCGTATGCTCAATGATTTTATAGATGTCGGTAAATTTAATCTGATTTTTCAAAAATGCAGCCACGGCTATTTCATTAGCGGCATTCATCACACAGGCGGCGTTGCCTCCGCGGTCGGCGGCGGCGTAGGCTGTGCGCAGCAAAGGAAACTTATCGAAGTCGGGACGCTCGAAAGTGAGGTGGCAATAGTCGTCCACCGTCATTTTCTTGCAGTCCGATGCCAAGCGGCCTGGCAGTCCCAATGCATACCGTATGGGAAGACGCATGTCGGGAAGCCCCAACTGCGCTTTCACGGAGCCATCTTTAAATTCCACCATAGAGTGTACAATCGACTGCGGATGCACCACGATTTCTATGTCGTGCTGCGACACGTCGTAGAGCCATTTTGCCTCTATCATCTCAAAGCCCTTATTCATCATGGTGGCGGAATCGATGGTGATTTTAGCGCCCATGCTCCAATTGGGGTGCTTTAATGCGTCGGCAGCTGTCACGTCTTCCAGTTTCTCCTTCGAGAAAGTGCGAAATGGCCCGCCCGATGCAGTAAGTATGAGCTTATTGATATCTTGATGCCGTTCACCCACAAGGCACTGGTAGAATGCACCATGCTCCGAATCCACTGGATAAAGCACGGAGGCCGACGATGCCAGCAGACGTGTAATCAGGTCGCCTGCCACCACAAGCGTCTCTTTATTGGCCAACGCTATTTTTTTGCCTGCGCCTATGGCGTTGATCGTGGGAGCGAGGCCGCTGTAACCCACCATGGCTGTTACCACCGTGTCGATTTCGGGCGCAGTCACACATTCTGCCACTGCTTCTGAGCCGGTCAGCACCTCCACCTCGGTCTGAGCCAGAGCTTCCTTCACTTTTCCATAGTGTGCCTCATTGGCAATCACCACGGTATGCGGGTGGTATTTCCGAGCCTGCTCTATCAGCATGTCGGCGCTATTGTTGGCCACCAGCGTCCATGCCCGAAACAGATCGGGGTACTCGCTCACGATGTCGAGCGTTTGCCGTCCTATCGAGCCTGTGCTGCCTAAAATGGCTAAATTTCTTATTCCTTCCACAAAAAAATCCGTTTTGTTCAATCTACAAAGATAGTGCTTTCACACGGCATTTTAAGCATAAAAAAACAAGATTTTAACGCAAATCCTGTTTTCTTATTCATTTTTACGCCATTGAGTCAGCGTCAAAAGTTATGCGCGCTGTCGTTGTCATTAGCCGGATTGGCATGCACGATAAGTGTGTCGTAAGCAAAATGCACATGGGGCGGCAGCGAGGCTCCTGCCTCGGCGTGCAGGCCTATTCCATGGCTCATGTGAATGAAATAGGCGGTCTGTGGCCCCACCTTTCGCACCACCTCCAGCGCTTCCGAAAGGCACATGTGGCTATGGTGGGGCTCTTTGCGGAGCGCGTTGATCACAAGCAGCGGTATTCCTTTCAATTTGTCAATTTCGTCTGGAGCGATATAGGAGCAGTCGGTGATATAGGCAAGTGGGCCAATACGGTAACCGTTGATGAGCATCTTGTCGTGCATCACCGGTATGGGAGTAACCTTCACCCCTTTCACCTCAAAGGGCTCCGAACCGATGTCCTCCAAATGAAGTTGTGGCACACCGGGGTAAAGATGGTCGGTAAAGCAATATGGCATGCTCACACGCAACTGGCGGTTCACTTCTGCGCGTGCATACACCGGGAAAGCGCGATCTATGCTATACGCCCGCAAGTCGTCAATTCCAGCCACATGGTCGTAATGAATATGGGTCAGGAGCAGCGCGTCGAGCTCCAATGATGATGCGCGCAATATCTGTTGCCGGAAATCAGGGCCACAGTCTATCAGTATGTTCACCCCTTCGTATCTTACTATAGCTGAAGTGCGCAACCTGTTGTCTTTGGGGTCACAAGAGCGGCACACACTACATTGGCAGCCTATCGATGGCACACCCGTAGAGGTGCCCGTGCCCAGAAACTCTATTTCTATACCGTCTGCTTTCATCTGAATTGCTTTAATATGCCATCTTCAAAATGGAGAAAACCTCCTCCATCATAATACCAGTATTCCCCCATTCCATCGTGCGACGGGGTGCGCACAATCTGCTTTGGCGCACCTTTGGCCAGGCGGCACTCCACCTTGGTCATGCCCTCTGCCACTTTTCCGTTAGTGATGAGTGTCCAGTTTTCAGGAGTGGTGTCGGGGTATTCATTTCGCGGATTCTTGAGCGAGAACATAGCATCGAAGTCCATCGACTGCATCGTCTTTCCCGAAGAAATCCGAAGCATGGCTTGCTCATGCGTGTCGAGTGTGGTGAACACCACTTTGAGCGGCAGCGCATCATCGCCGGGAAGCACGCTGTCAACCCTCACGGCAATATACTGGCGGCGGTCAATCATTTGCTGTGAGCGCACATCATACCATAGCCGAGTGCGGATATAAAGCGTTTTGCCCTCGATCTGCCGAGCCACACTTTTCACCATATCCTCATCGATAAGAAACGGCACCTGATAGTTCGACGACAGCTCCGACAGCTCCTTCTTAGTGCAGAACCGATACACATTCACGCCATCGGTGAATTTAAGCGTCACCACCGCCCTGTTGTCGAGGGCTGTCACGGTGTCATAGCCCTGATAAGTGAGGTAGGAACCGCCCAGATGAAGCTGATCGGGCGAATAACTGTCGGAATGGTCAAAAATCAAGCCGATACGGTCGTTCGCCACATAAAACCGTTTGCCAGCCTTCCACTCCGCCACAGCACTGGAGGCAATCTTCAGCGACGACTGCACAGAAGCCGAAGCATAATGCTCCTCCACCCGCTTCACGTCCTTGTCGGTCACCGTGGTAGTGGTCTCTATGCCCGTGCCGCAGCCCACAGCAGCCAATGCCAGCGCGCCAGTCAAAATCGATAAAACAATCCTTGTCACAAAAAATCTCCTTAATTGTATTTCGTAAGGCAAAGTTAGCACATCCCCACGCCATTACCAAATTTCACCCCCAAGAGATAGAGTTAGGAGCGCCATCAAAAAAAGAAAACCTCGGCAGCAAGTCAAATAGAGCGCGCGTGAGACACCACAGGATTACATGCTGAATCCTGGGTCAATGTTGCGTGGGTCTGTTGGGTCGAATTCCGGTTCGCGCGCATCTGCCTTTATGGCAAATGTAACGGGTAATGTGTAGCGTACCCTAACCGGGACGCCATTGCATGTGCCTGGTGTGAATTTGGGAAGCGACATAATTACACGAATCACAGCGGCGTCGAGCAAAGGATTAATGGGTTTCACTACCCGTATAGAATCAATTCCACCAGTTTCCGTGACCACGAATTGAACAACGCATTTTCCATGGATATTATGTGTTGAAGCCATTTTTGGGTATTCCAAATTCCTACTTATATATTCCATCAAAGCCTTGTCTCCACCTGGAAATACAGGAAACTTCTTCTCCACAGGGAGTTTATTCTTGAAAGTAAGTCTCTCCTCGGAAGGTTCTTGCATTAGGGGTATTGGCTTTTGAAGCTTAAATTGCACAGGGAGGGTGTACCATACCGCTACAGGCTCACCATTTATCTTCCCTGGCATGAATTTAGGCAGGGAGCGAACCACGCGCACAGCCTCGGCGTCGCATTCGGGGCTGAGCGAGTGCAGCACCTTCACCTCGCCCACTTCACCATTACTTCTCACCGCAAACTGCACCACACACTTGCCCTGCACATTCTTCACCATGGCAGAGTCAGGATAATGCAAGTGCGATGACATATACTCCATCAGTTTCACTACCCCACCAGGAAACTGCGCAGGGGTATCGGCTGCATAATACACCTTCACCTCTTGTGCGTGCATAAGCGAAGCCATTACCAAAAAGGCAAAAAGTAAAAAGCCCTTCATAAATTTTTTCATAGCATAACTCGTTGGCGGAATGAATTAAAGCCGACAAACATAAGTAACAAGGGACACATGCTGTTTTCACTGATTTAATATAAGATCAAAACACAGCATGTACATGCGTTTTAGTTTTATACAAAATTCGTCAAAATATCTGAGATTATCAAGCAGTTCTCTGAAAATCTCGCCAATGAGGCACGGCATTTAATTGCATTTCGTAAGGCAAAACCAGCACATTTTCCCCCCGCCTTTACCAAATTTCACTGCTCAAGAGACTTCTAATATCAATCTCAACTTGAATACATATTGCAATTAGCAACTATCTTTATTGCTATTTTTCTTTTTGATATTGGTCACCATCATATTGATACCTCACACAGTGTTTATCAGGACCATTATATTTGCTGTCAATAGCAATGGCTCCAGTCTCCTTAAAAAACAAACTTCCATCTTTAGAAAAAAACACTTTGTTTTCAGGATTCACTTCTATGTATGGAGGATAATTTGGATCATCAATACATTCTTCATAATAAAAATCTGGAGCTATCTCCAGCAATGTAGAAGGCAAAGATATATGATACATTGCTTCCATAGCATCATATCCGATTCGCTCTACACCTTCTGGTATTTCTATCTCGTCAGTCCATACCAATCCCCTAAGAGACCTATTCCCTATGTATCTGACACTCGAAGGAATTTCAATTTTCTCCAAGGAGCACAAATTAAAGCAACCATCAGGTATTCCATTTAACGACTTCGAAAGTTTGACTTGTTCAAGCTCTGCCATCAGGAATGCATCTTTTCCGATCGAAACGATTGAGTTTGGCATCTCCAGTTTGCTTATGTTTGTAGCGACAAAAGACCATTTTCCTATACTTTTCAAGCCATTATTCAGTTTTACAACCGACATCTTCTCATAACCACAGCAAGCGCCATTTCCTATATGCTCTACAAACGAAGGAACAACAAGTTCTGTCGTTTCTGGAGCATGCACAAGTGTTTTATAATCGGCAGAATATACACAATTTCTATGCACAACAAAAGTCTTTGCAATTTGAAGATTAAGGTAAAGTTTTGTGAGAACGTAAAGCTTGATTGCGTCACCACAAACAAATTGAGAAAGATAATCTTCATATGTACAAGATGAGCCATCTCCATAGCGCAACTCCTCTACGACCAAATTATTGAGGGATATTTGTTCGTATTTTTCAAAATCGAAATCCTGTGCGAACTCCGTAAATATACCTGCAGATACATTTCCTGTCAAGACTATGCACGATGGATAGTTGTTTCTACGTTCCCATTCGTGAAAAGGTTCTGAGCCTATCACATACAGCGGCTTGTTCATCTTTTGTCATTTTTTTCTTTCCTATTACAGCTTTTCCACAATTGGGACAAAATGTTGAGTCTTCAGGGATAGATTTTCCACAGTTTTTACATTCCATAGTTGTCAAAATGAATCCTTGCCCCCTTAGGATTTTCAAATCAATAAAAAATAAAGCGTGGAGCCAGTTTTGTCACTCGTCCCACGATCGATAGGCCTTCGCATTGCCCTTCTTGTCGAAACGAGCAACGCCGAAAACCCCACGCCGTGTAAGTTTATATAATCGCCATCATTCACTTCACACACACATTTTGTAACTGTAAGTGTGCGCTAAAGCAATCGCAGCTGTGATATATACTATTACACCTTAAGTGAGGCGTTCTGCATTGCTTTGTTTTTGACAAGAAGATTGAAGTTGCGAAGTTCATCGATCGTCAAAACCAAAGCGTACAAAAACGCCTTATGTCATTCTCATGTATGTCCGCTGCCCTCCCTCTGCCCAAGGGGCTTTCGGTATAGGTTAATCAGACACGCCAAAATTAGCATTTTTTCTTCAATATTCACTTCGTTTTTATGGCAAATATTTTCTGCTCACCAGCGTTTAACATATTTTAAGAACCCGACGGCTTTGGTGATATATTTTGGGCAGTGACGTGATTTTATTGTAACTTTGCGCTGAAATGATATACCCTGCTAATTTTGAAACAAGAATAGGATTTGATGTGGTGCGCCATGAGGTGGAAAAGCACTGTATCAGCCCCCTTGGCGTGGCCTACTGCCAGAAGATGCGCTTCTCTTCCCGATTTGAGGAGGTGAACACTTGGCTATGCCAAACGAATGAGTTTCTCGCCATACTGCAATCGAAACAAGATTTTCCGCTCAACTATTTTTTTGATCTGCGCTCGCCGCTGAAGACGATTAGCGCTCCGGGATCCTACATATCGGCCGAGAATCTCTTTAATCTGCAGCGCTCACTCAGCACCGTAAGCGCCATTATCAGCTTTTTCCGCACCGACGACGATGGCAACACGCCTTACCCCCGCTTGAAGCAGCTGGCCGATGGTATGCTGCCCTTTCCAGAAATTGAGCGCGAGGCCGCACGCATTCTCGACAAGTTTGGCAATGTGAAAGATGGCGCCTCTCCCCTGCTTCGCGAGCTGCGCGCCACCATCGCTTCCACCACCGCCAGCATCAACGGCATTATGCGCCGTGTGATAGCCCAGGGAAAGCAGTCGGGCTTCTTTGATGCCGACACCACACCATCGGTGCGCGACGGCCGGCTGGTGCTGCCCGTGGCGCCAATGCACAAGCGGAAGGTGAAAGGCATCGTGCACGATGAGTCGGCCTCCGGCAAAACGGTGTTTATCGAGCCAGAGGAGATTGTGGAGGCCAACAACCGTATTCGGGAGACGGAAGGTGAAATCAAGCGTGAAATCATCAGAATCCTGACTGAGGTGTCCGACCTTATCCGCCCCCACATTCCCGAACTCCTATCCACTTACAGCACCATGGGCATGCTCGACTTCATTCGGGCCAAAGCATGCTTTGCCTTAGATGTAGATGCCCACATGCCACACATCGAGCCAAAGCCCAACATTGAATGGTATCATGCGCAGCACCCGGCTTTGTTCCTCTCGCTAAAAGAGCACGGCAAAGAGGTAGTGCCTCTCAACATACAGCTGACCCGCCAAAAGCGCATACTCATCATTTCGGGCCCGAACGCGGGCGGCAAGTCGGTGTGCCTGAAAACGGTGGGCGTGGTGCAGTACATGATGCAGTGCGGCATTCTCCCCACGGTTTACGACAACTCCCACATGGGCATCTTTAAAAGCGTGTTTATCGACATTGGCGACCAGCAGTCGATTGAAGACGACTTGAGCACCTACAGCTCACACCTTCAAAATATGAAGACGTTTTTAAGCCGTGGCGACAAGCACACACTGATTCTTATCGATGAATTCGGCAGCGGCACGGAGCCACAAATTGGCGCTGCCATTGCACAGGCCATTCTTGAGCAGCTTAACCGTAAGCAGATGATGGGCGTAATCACCACGCACTACCAGAATTTGAAGCACTTTGCCGACGACACGCCTGGGCTCGTCAATGGCGCCATGCTCTACGACCGCCAGCGAATGCAGCCCCTTTTCCAACTGTCGATTGGCTACCCCGGCAGCTCATTCGCTATTGAGATTGCCAGAAAAATCGGCCTCCCTAACGATGTGATTGAAAAAGCAAGCAACCTGGTGGGCAGCGACTACATCAACATGGACAAGTATTTGCTCGACATTGTGCGCGACAGAAAATACTGGGAAAACAAACGCTACGAAATACACCAAAAGGAAAAGCGGCTCAACAGCACCATGGCTGAATACGATGAGAAGCTGGATAAAATAGCCACTGAGCATAAGCTCATCATTAAGGACGCTAAAAATGAGGCGCAGGAAATCCTGAAAAAAAGCAATGCACAAATTGAGCGCACCATCAAGGAAATCAAGGAAATGCAGGCTGAGAAGGAGAAAACGCGCCAAGTGCGCCAGCAGCTCGACGACTTCAAACGCCGGCTTCAGGAAGACGACAGCGACGACGACATGCCCTCCAAAATCAAGCAGCTGATGCCGAAAAAGCCTTTGAAGCAAAAAGCGCAAAAGCCCTCGACCAAGAGTGCCGCCTCCCAGGCACACCCCCTTGAAGTGGGCGACAATGTGGTGATGAAGGGGGCTTCCACTGTGGGCAGTATTCTCAGCATGGAAGGGAAATATGCCGTGGTGGCTTTTGGCAACCTGAAAACGCGCGTGGAGCTAAAACGCTTAGAGCGAACGCTCAAGCAGGTGACAAAGACTGTAGAGACCTCATCGATAAGCGCTTCAACCACAAGCGAGATGCGCACACGCCAACTCCATTTCAAGCCCGACATCGACGTAAGGGGTATGCGGGGCGACGAGGCCGTGCAAGCCGTAACCTATTTCATCGACGATGCCATACAGTTCAGCCAGCCTCGTGTAAGAATCCTTCACGGCACTGGCACGGGCATACTCAAGCAGCTGATTCGCCAATACCTCAACTCGGTTAAAGAGGTGAAAAGCTATCGCGACGAACATGTGCAGCTTGGTGGCGCCGGCATCACAGTGGTGGACTTGAAGTGAGCCTGAAGGCATCGCCCCCATGATGCTGAGCACCCACAAGAAAAGCACCTATCAGATCCGGCACTTCCTCTATAGAGAGATATCAAGCAGGAGCTAATAGGTGCTTTTGCACGCTTAATGAGATAAGCCACTTTTATTTCTTCGACAAGCTGCTCAGCGCTTCCATCGTGGCCTTCTGGATTGCAGCATCAGCCTGCTTCTTGCAGGCATATTTAGCAATCTTAGCCTTCGACTGCACACCAAACTGCTTCACCAGCGTGTCGATTTGCTTCTTCTGGTAATCCGACAGGCTCTTATACACATTATTCATTCCAAGGAACGATTTTGTGTAGCTATACATAGAGTTTGCCACAGCCTCTGCACTCGATGCGCTTTTCATCTTTGTTATAGCGCTGGTGAGCGTTGACTTCAGCTGATTGAACTGCTGGGTGGTAACTTTTGTAGCCTCCACCGACTTTGTGGTCTGCGTCTTTGTTTGCGTTTTGCTTGTGGCCTGAACAGGAGCTGCAAATGCGGCCACACATGCAATTGAGAGTATGAATAATTTCAGTTTCATAATTATGTTTTGATAAATCTTTGATGCAAAAGTAGCACTTTTCCTGAAGATATGCTAATATGCAGTCTTAAAGTGTGTCAATAATCTTTTCTTACACTTATTCTTCTTATATCTTCTGTATCTATTGTTTAAGTATTTAAGCAAACTGCCACTGCCCAAAACAGCAGTCCTGTGTGAGGCAAAACTTACGCTCTAAAGCATTTTAAAATCGTCGGCATCTTGCCATACAGGGAATTTTTCTCTAAAACGGTTCAAGGCTGGCAGCGACAGGTCGGCGGCAATCACAGGGCTTGCGCCACGCTCCGTAATCAGTTTTCCCTTGAAGTCGATCACAAGCGACGAGCCTTCGCTGTACTCGAGCCCCTCATTGTCGGTGCCACAGCGATTTAATCCAAGCACATACGCCTCATTCTCGATAGCGCGGGCATAAAGAAGTTGGCGCCATGCGTTTTCACGTGCCTTAGGCCAGTTGGCCACCACAAGCAGAACGTCGTAATCGTTTTTCACATTACGGCAAAACACAGGGAAACGCAAATCGTAGCACACCACCATCTTAATATTGAAGCCTCTGAACCGGATAATTGGTGAAAGGGAGTGCCCCTGCTTAAACACCTTGTCCTCTCCTCCGAAAGTGAACAGATGGCGTTTGTCGTAGAAAGTCTCCTCACCACTTGGCTCCACAAAGAATGCCCGGTTATAGAGCTGGCCTGCCGTGTGAGCTAAAAACGACCCTGCAATGGCGCACTGATAGTCAGAGGCGAGGCGGTGAATGGCGCTCAGTGTTTCATCAATATTGCGCTCAGCCAATTCCATGGCCTTGTCCCGATCATTAACGAAACCGGTAGTAAACAGCTCAGGAAGCACCACCAAGTCGGTGCCTTCCGGCACATTCTGCATATTGCGCTTCAGCTGCGCAATGTTGGCCTGCTTATCATCGCTGATGATGGCATCTTCAATCAGCGACACTCTTAAATTACGGGAAAACATACCTTCTGTTTTTTAGTTGTGTAGTTTAGTTACAAACCTGTGGAAAATTTTTCTGGATAGCGGGCCATATAGCCTTTATCCTTATAATAACGGAGAATGGTGTCTAAATCGGCATCAAAGTCGCCTGAGGGAGTGAACACTTTGTCAAGGCACGCCACCTTGTTCTTATAATCAATGTAAGCGAGGATAAGTGGCACATTTGCCTCTGTGGCCACCACAAGAGCGCCTTTGTGCCAATTCATGTTCAGGCTGCGTGTGCCTTCGGGCGTTACTGCTATGGCAAGCGATTCGGCATTGGCATAGGCTTTCACCAGCGAATCGGTCAGAGATCCTTTACCATCGCCTTTCTTGCCACGATACACGGGCACTCCGCCAATTGCCTTTAGCAAATAGCCCAACGGAAAAAAGAACCAGGCACTCTTCATTAAGAAGCCTGCGGTAAGTCCAGCAGAGTGTATCGCCAACTCCCCCACCAGAAAATCCCAGTTGCTTGTGTGGGGAGCCACACAAATCACGCTTTTTTTTGTGGGTGGTATGTTCACCTTGAAACTCCACCCAAACTTATGCAGTAAATAATGAGCGAAATTCACCTTCTAATTTCTATTATTCGTAAATTCAAAGAATGTATCTTATATATAAACACACAAACACCTCTCACGAAAACATATCAGCCTCTTATGCCATACGCTTTCATAAGCTGGTGTTGAAATTATGTCTATTATTATTACTCAAAAGCCACCCAAAGCAGTGGGCGTCATGAAAAGGAAAAAGGCAATGGCACTATGCAAAACTGATAGCGCCATCACACTAAATTCTCATTTACTTGCTTTTGGGCAGTAATGCATTCATCTTCTCCACAATCTTCTCGGTTTCGCCACGCATATAGTCGCCAAGAGCCTTTTCCACAGCCTTGAAATATGCACGGCGAGCCTTGTTGTAGGCTTTCTTGTCGTCAAAGTCGCGCTGCACCTTGTCGTAGCTTACCGACACGCGGTTCACAGCCTCCTCCTGAAGAAGAGCAATGTCGAGAATAATCTTGTCCCATGCTTCCACGTCAGTGTCCTTGATAGCACTTTCTGCTACAACACATTTACCAGCCATGTCACCACATGCAAAGCGAATAGCTTTCTTTAAATCTCTTTTGTTTGCCATAATATTCTGAAATATTAATTTATTAACGGGGCCTTGAGGCTCCCAACTTTTCTGCTAAATTACAAAAAAAATCTGATTTTTCTCACCTTATCACACCTTGAAATCACGCACGGTGGTTTTATTTCACAATTTCAAGCCTTCACACACGGATCAGTCACAAGAAAAAACAAGTCAATGAAAATAAAATGTTACCTTTGCACTCTAAAAACCAACTTTTATACTCATCAATTTTAACCACACATAACTTAAAATGGAAAAAACATTAGTGATTTTAAAGCCGTCGTGCCTCCTGAGAGGACTGGTGGGCGAAGTGACTAAGCGATTCGAGCAAAAAGGACTGCGCCTCGCCGGCATGAAGATGTGCCAACTCACAGAAGAGCAAATGAACGAACATTACGCACAACACGCCGGAAAACCATTCTTCCAGCAGTTGAAAGACGCCATGATGGTTACCCCTGTGATTGTCTGCTGCTATGAGGGCGTGGGAGCGGTGGAAGTAGTTCGCCAGATGGCTGGAGCCACAAGTGGCAGAAAAGCCTTGCCCGGCACCATTCGTGGCGACCTCAGTATGTCGTTCCAAGAGAATATTGTGCACACAAGCGACTCGCTTGAAAATGCCGAAGTGGAGCTTAAGCGCTTTTTCAAGGAAGATGAAATTTTCAACTACGATCTTCCCCACTTCAATTTCCTTTATGCGCCCGACGAACTATAATTCTTGCTCGCGAACACTATGCTTCACTTATCTAAAAAAGCATCACTGTCTATTTTCTGGACTTTTATTGCGCTTATTCTGCTAACCACCATAACATCTATCTTGACCGATTGGAAAGCTCTTGAATATATGATGGCTGGCTTATTCATTGCCGTGCTCCTATTCTGCACAGGCCAGCTTTTCACGCTCACAGAGCGAAGCTCCTATAAAAGAACTATCTTGTCGATGGTGGGAAGTGCATTGGTACTCTTTGCTGCAATGATAGCGCTGTCGTTTGTGCTGAATATTTACGAAACTGTGTGCGAAACGCTCACATGCAATCTATTCATGAGCTGTATGGCCACAGTTATCGACTGCTGGTATAACACCCTCTGCAAGCATAACCCGCAATAAAACCCGCATTGAGAATATAGTTGAAAAAAAGGGGCTGTGTCGTAATTAATGTTTTTACGGCACATCCTTTTTTTTTGCGCCATAAGGTTTCAATATTTTTCAGGCGACAGACTTTTAATGCTTTTTCCAAAAAAATGATTTTCAGGCGATAAAAATCCGTATATATGCAAAAACAGGCCAAAATAGGGCGTATTTCCTCCGTTTTGGGCCTGTTTTGCTATCTTTGAGCACAGTTTTCTAATATTAAAGGCAATGGCGAAGAATGAGGCTGTGCCAATTTTGACACAACTAAAGATAGAGAAGGGTCACGTATTTCCCTCCTCATACATACAACTCACAATATATACAACTCACACTCCATTCTGCCGATAATCCCTCGGCGACATTCCCAGTTCCCTTTTCACATACTTGCCGAAGAACGATAGATTGTCGAACCCCGTCTCGCCGGCAATCTCCTTGATTGTTTTGTCGGAGGAAGTGAGCATGTTCTTGATATAGTTCACCGTGATGCCGTTGATAATCTCAGAAGCCGTCTTGCCGGTCTGTTTCTTGCATACGGAAGACAGATATTTTGGAGTAAGGCAGAGCTTTTCTGCATAATAGGCAACTTCGCGGCGTCGCGGCGCCTCCTTGGACGTAAGGCTAACGAAATGTTTGAATATGACTTCTGCTGAAGAATAGTTGTAGTTTGGTGCTTGCTGTTTGAGCATTGGCGATATCCTGTCATAGAATTCAAATACGAGCGACTGCAGCATCAGTTTTACGATTTGCTCATGGTGGGGCAGTTCGGTGGCAGCCAACTTGTCTTTAAGCACCTTAAAGTTGAGCATGAAGTTGTCCACATCTTGCTCGCTGAGATGAAGCAATGGCCGCTCGCGGATAGCCAGGCTTGCCTCCCAAATGTTGCCGCCCAGCAAGAAGATATTCTCAAAATACGCTGGCGACATCAACATTCCATGACATTTGAAGTTGCAGCTAATCATCGCATTCTGGATAAACTGGTTAGGATGTGCAAAAATCAAGTCGTTCTTTTCTAAGTGATACTCCACGCCCTCTATTGTGCATGCCGCTTTTCCTTCCAGACACAATATAGCCACGTATGCTTCTGCGTGCACATCTTCTTTAGGCAAGTCGCCTAATTCGTCGAATACGGCGATGTCCTTGTCGGTGAGCTGTTCCAGTCGCAACTGGTATTTTTCCTTGATGCCATTGTCGAGTATTTCCATTGCTTGTTTTGTCATTGTAGTGATACATTTGTCTTTTCCTTGGCAAAATTACTACTATTTCCAGAACTATTGAGTGTTATCCACTTCCCCGTTAGTGTCTTATACTTCATATCAGTGCCGTAATGAGGATTTATCAGACACTTTTGAAGATGTAATTTGTTCGATTTGTCAACGTAAAGCAAGTACTTTTGCACCCGAATCAGAAAAGGAACATAATAGAACAGGATAAAAACATAATAAAAGAGAAAGATGAAAAAGAAAGGTATTTTTGGAGTTACTACTGCTTGTGGTGCCGCCATGATGCTGCTTGCCTCCTCGCTTCTCGTGAGCTGTGGCAAGAAGGAAGAGTCGCAGGCTACGGTAGAGCCAGTCAATGTGAAGGAGATGATCGTAGGAGAAGGTGGATTGGCTTCTATCAACGGCACCGCCTCCGGCAATTTCGGCTATTCAGGAACCGTAGAAGAGGAGAATGGCTCCGCTTTGAGTTTCACGACTGGCGGAACTATCATGCAGTTGAAAGTGAATGTTGGCGACCGTGTGCGCAAGGGACAACTGATAGCCTCAGTTGACCCTACTTCCATCCGCAACAACTACGAGATGGCTCGTGCCGGCAAGATGCAGGCAGAAGATGCCTATAAGCGCATGAAGCAACTGCACGACAAGGGAAGTCTGCCCGACATCAAGTGGGTGGAAGTACAGAGCCAGCTCCAGCAAGCAACATCCGCCGAGAACATCGCACGCAAGAACCTTGGTGACTGTAATATCTATGCACCTTTCAGTGGAGTAATTTCAGAGAAATACGCCGAGGTAGGTCAGAACGCCGCTCCGGGAATGCCTGTGGTAAAGCTCGTTACCACCAGTGTGTTGAATGTGGTGATTTCAGTGCCTGAGAGTGAGGTGGCAAGCATCCACGTTCGCCAGCGTGCGAGAATCCAGGTGCAGGCTCTCGGCGGCAAGCAGTACAGTGGTTATGTGGTAGAGAAAGGTGTGATAGCCGACCCAGCCTCACGTTCCTACAGCGTGAAGATTCGTGTGGAAGGTGTAGACAACGCGTTGCTTCCGGGCATGGTGTCGCAAGTGAGTCTCGCCAAGATAGACGCTTCAGTGTCAAGCGGCAGCGGAATGGCTATTGTTATTCCTGCCTCCATTGTACAAATTGCTGATGACAACAGCCGTTTCGTGTGGGTTGACGAGGGTGGCAAGGCTGTTCGCCGCTCCATCACCATCGGAGAATACCAAAGCAACGGCGTGGTCATAACAAGCGGATTGCAGCATGGCGACAGATTGATTGTGGAAGGACAGCAGAAAGTTTGCACTGGCAGTATGTTAAAAGTAAAAAAGTAGAAAAGTAAAAAGGTGAAAAACTTTTCTTGAAAACAATCTTAACAGCAATGAAAAAGAAAAGAAATATTGTGGAATGGGCGATGCACTACCGCCAAATCGTCAGCATGGTGGTGTGTTGCCTCGTCGCCTTCGGCATATACAGCTTGCCGAACATGCGCAAGAATGAGTTCCCAGACTTTACCGTGCGCCAAGGCATCGTTATAGCCGTTGCTCCAGGCAACACCGCACAGGAGATGGAGGAGCAGGTGACGAAGCCTTTGGAGAACTACATCTTCACTTATAAGGAGGTGAAGAAAGAGAAGACTTACTCGATGAGCCGTGATGGCATCGTATATATACAGGTGCAGCTCAACGACGAGCTCAACAACAAGGATGAGTTCTGGTCGAAATTCAAGCACGGCGTGCAGAGCTTCAAGAGCGAGTTGCCTCAGAACGTGGCCGCCATCGTCGTGCAAGACGACTTCGGCGACACCTCCTCTCTCCTCATTACGATGGAGAGTACGGAAAAAACCTACCGTGAGCTGAATGAATATATGGACGACCTGCAAGACCGTCTGCGTGCTATCAAGAGTGTAGGCCGACTGACCGTGAGTGGCATGCAGCAGGAACAAATCTCGGTAGTGCTCGACAACAACCTCTTGGCGAAATACGGGCTTAGCGACCAAATGGTGGCTGCCACTCTCTACCAAAAAGGTTTTACAACAACAGGCGGTCGCTTGAAATCGCCAACCTACATGATGCCCATACACGTAGCAAAGTCGCTCAATTCTATCTACGACATAGAGCAGCAGATTGTTTATTCTTCTCCCTCAGGCGTCAATGTGCGCCTGAAGGACATTGCCACCGTGAAGCGTGAGTATCCCGACGCAGACAGCAAGATTACCAACAACGGCAAGAAGTGCATTCTGCTGAGTGTGGAAATGAAGAAAGGACAGAACATCGTGAAGATGGGTGAGGCAATCGACGAGCAGATGGCTGAGTTCCAAAAGACCTTGCCGAAGGATGTGAACATCTATCGCATCACCGACCAAAGCAAGGTGGTGAACGACAGCGTGGTCAACTTCCTCCATGAGCTTGTCATTGCCATCGTGGCAGTGGTCATAGTGGTAATGCTACTGTTGCCTATGCGTGTGGCTTTGGTTGCCGCGTCCACCATCCCTATAAGTATCTTCATCTCCTTGGGCTTGTATAATGCCTTTGGAATCGAACTTAACACCGTGACCCTTGCGGCACTCATCGTAACGTTGGGAATGATTGTAGACAACAGTATCGTGATAATCGACAACTACCTTGAACAGATTGGCGAGGGCAAGAGCCGCTGGCATGCTTCCATCGACTCCACCACCCACTTCTTCAAGAGCATCTTCTCGGCCACGCTTGCCATCAGTATCACGTTCTTCCCGTTCCTCCTCACATGTGTGGGACAGACCCACGACTTCCTCTTGTCGTTCCCTTGGGCAATCAGCATCGTGCTGGGCATATCGCTCATCGTGGCGTCGCTCCTGGTGCCGTTTCTGCAGTTCTTCTTCATCCGCAAGCCATTGAAGGTGAAGCTAAACCCCAAGACAGGCAAGAAGGCGTTCTCCTTCCTGGACATGTTGCAGAAGTACTATGACAAGTTGCTCAACCTCTGCTTCTCTTATCATAAGACCACCCTCGGCGTGGGTATCGTTTCCATACTTCTCGGCTTCTTGATGATGAGCAGGCTGCCGCAGCAGACTATGCCAAATGCCGAGCGCAACCAATTTGCCGTAGAGATATACATGCCTACGGGAACCTCGCTCGACAAGACCTCGGTGGTGGCAGACAGCTTGGAACATATCTTGCGCAGAGACAAGCGAGTGGTGTCAGTAACATCGTTCAAGGGATGCGCCTCTCCGCGCTTCCATACCGCATACGCCCCACAGATAGCCGGCACCAATTATGCCCAGTTTGTGGTCAACACGACCGACGACAAGGCGGCGGTTGCGATACTCGACGAATACACCGACAAGTATGCCACATATTTCCCTGAGGCACAAATCAAGTTTAAGCAGTTGAGCTACAACGAGTCTACTTGTCCGATAGAAATACGTCTGAGCAACAGCAACCAGCAGCAGATGATGGCAGATGCAGATAAGGTGGTGAAGACACTGAAGCAGATGCCAGAGTTGGAACTGGTTCGCACCAACTTCAACGAGCCTCAAGCCACCACCACCGTGCAACTGAAGGAAGACGAGGCTGCCCGACTTGGCGTAACCAACCAGCAGCTTGAGTCAACCCTCGCCTTGCGTTACGGCAGTGGCATGGGTATCGCCAACATTTGGGAGGGCGACAAGCAGGTGCCGGTCATACTAATGAGCACTCGCTCCAACCATGCGACAACCAACGAGCTCGCCGACGAGCAGATACCAGTGATGGGCGGCCAAAAGACCGTTCCATTGCGCCAGATAGCCGACCTCGTGCCTACCACACAGTATGGTCAGATGGTTCGACGCAACGGCGTGCCTACCATTACCGTGATGGCAGAGACAAAGCGTGGACTGAATGCCATGAGCGTTACTTCCCATGTGCAGGATAAGATGGAAACCCTTAAATTGTCGCCTGACACCAAGATGGTGTATGGCGGCGACATCGAGAATAGCAGTGAAACCATGGGCCAATGTATGGTGGCACTCATCATAGCTGCTGTCATCATCTTCTTCATCTTGGTGGCACATTTCGGAAAGGTCAACCTTGCAGCCATTATCTTCCTGAGCATGTTCCTCAGTGTGTTTGGAGCCTGTGTGGGACTCAACATCCAAGGCTTGCCGTTCGGCGTGACTTGTGTTATGGGATTGGTGGCACTGATGGGTATCATCGTGCGAAACGGCATCATCATGTTTGATTATGCAGAGGAACTTCTTGAGAAGGAGCACATGGATGTGCGCAGCGCCATCTGGCATTCGGCAAGTCGCCGTATGCGTCCTATCTTCTTGACATCGGCAGCGGCCTCAATGGGCGTTATCCCGATGATTCTCGGTGGCAGCGGCTTGTGGATGCCAATGGGTACGGTAATCTGCTATGGCACGCTCATCTCCATGATGTTCATCCTCACCGTGGTGCCTATCGCCTATCTTCTCGTGTTTGAAGGTTCGGAGAAGAAGCGCCAGCTTGCAGTGGAAATGGAAAAGGAATAACTATAATGTTTAAGTGATTAAATACAAGATAATGATGAAAACAAAACAGTATCTCTATATAATCTCGCTCATTTTGGCGGGATCGGTAAGCTTACCGACCCTTGCCCAAAATGAGGCTAAGACCTATTCGCTCGACGAATGTCTCAACGAGGCTGTGAATAACAACCTCATCCTCCGCAATGCCGACAACCAGATAGCAATGTCCGGCGAACAGCGCAAGGAGGCTTACACCAAGTATTTCCCTATCGTGTCGGCTTCGGTCAATGGCTTTATTGCTAATAGGGGCTTGCTTCAGATGGATATGGGCGACATGGGCTTGTCGCTTGCCAAGAACGGAATTATGGCTGGTGTCACGGCTATGCAACCTGTCTTTGCCGGCGGTCAGATTATAAATGGCAACAAGCTCGCCAAGGTGGGCGAGGATGTCACTCGATTGCAGCGAAACATGAGTGAGAACGACATCCGGCTCAACACCGAGCAATACTACTGGAATATAGTGAAGCTCAAGGAAAAACTCGTCACTCTCGACCAGCTTGACCGCCAGTTGGAGAGTGTCCACAAAGATGCCCAAGCCGCTGTGGATGCCGGCATACGCAATCGCAACGACCTGCTGCAAGTGCAACTCCGGCAGAACGAGGTCAAGACTTCAAGAATACAAGTGGAGAACGCTGAGGCTACCATGATGGACTTGCTGGCGCAAATAATGGGGCATACGGGTGAGGAGATTGATGTAAAGTCAGATATTCAGATGCCAGAGAGTCCACAGCAATTCTTCCAGTCGCCCGAGTCATCCCTCGCCCAAACCAATGAGTATCAGCTTCTCGACAAGCAGATAGAGTCAGACATGCTACAATACAAGATGTCGGTGGGCAAGAATCTCCCGACGGTTGCCGTAGGTGGAGCTTACCTTTTTAATAATGCGTTGGGCAAGGCGCAAAACAATCTTGTGGGTCTGCTCTCCATCTCCGTACCTATCAGCGGTTGGTGGGGTGGCTCGCACGACATGAAGCGGCAAAAGTTGCAGCTTGCCAATTCCATCAACGAAAAACAGGACAAGAGTGAACTCCTGATGGTGAAGATGCGCAAGGCATGGAACGACATGAACGATGCCTACAAGCAAGTGGGCATTGCCCGTGAGAGCATCACGCAGAGTGAGGAGAACCTCCGTCTCAACAACGACTACTACCAGGCTGGCACAGCCACCATCAGCGACCTCCTCGATGCGCAGACGCTCTATCAGCAGAGCCGAGACAAGTATGTGGAGTCGATTACCAATTACGAAGTGAAAAAGCGTGAGTACTTGCAGGCCACCGGCAGGTAGCACGTGCGTTTACGTGTAACTGGCGATATGCTAAAATACAGCGGAATTCTTTTTAATTCTACCCCAGTTCGGGATAAAGTGTTGTTCCAAAAGGTATTATTGCTACTTGGCATACGGTAACAGGTACTTTGGGGCTGTGTCGTAATTAATGTTTTACGGCACAGCTTTTTTTGCGCCATGAGGTTTCAATATTTTTCAGGCGACAGATTTTTGATGCTTTTTCAAAAAAATGATTTTCAGGCGATAAAAATCCGTATATATGCAAAAACAGGCCAAAATAGGGCGTATTTCCTCCGTTTTTGGGCCTGTTTTGCTATCTTTGAGACAGTTTTCTAATATTAAAGGTAATGGCGAAGAAAGAGGCTGTGCCAAAATTGACACAGCCTCTTTAATTATATAGGCCATGCGCATTGCGCATTTGGCTATTCACAATCTTATTATCTGATTATCATCTTCTTGCCGTTGATGATATTAAAGCCCTTTTGTGGAGCGGAAAGTTTGCGGCCCATTAAATCAAAGATACCTGTATTGTTTTCTTTTTGATTATTCAAATCGCTAATGCTTGACGGCTCTTTGGTCACATAAGTCAGCTGTGGAGCAATGCACATAGAAAGTGGCTGATCCACGCTCTCAAACCATGTGTAGGTACCCAGTGGTTTATAGTTGTCGTCCTCATCCTCAAGGAGGTGATATGCTGAATTACGTTCACCTTCGCCACGGGCCACACAAAGAATGTTCACCTTGTCGTTTTCCCCTGTTGGGAAACCGTCAACCACCACAAAGAAGTCTGTCTCCACAGTCACAGGTGCCTCAAATGCAAATTTTGTAGGCAGCACTTCTTCTGAGCTATAAGCCAATTCCGACACTTTCTTTTTAGCGGTTGCAAGCACCTCGCCAGGCATGCCCTTCTCATTTGGCAAGCACAGGGTCACGGTGAGTTCAGTGTTCTGGTCGGCAGCAGTCACGTTGTCGAAATAGATGCTCACGCCTTCCACTTGCGCAGCTGTCATTGGCTTGTGGTAACGCTCAGCAAACGATTTCATGCCCAAGAAGTTGGTGCCGGCATAGTTGCCATACCAGCCGAGTGCTATACCGCCAATATTCTCAACCTCGTCAGATGAAATATTCCAAACCTCCTGAGTTCCACCAGCCTGAATGGCATTCACAAGGAAATCACGAGCCGATCCGGCAGCGTTGGTCACAACAAGTTCAAGTCCATATTTACCTTCTTGGGTATAAGTTACTGTAGGATTTTGCTCAGTGCTTTCCGCAACATCTGTGCCATCAAATTTCCATTTCCAGCTGGTTGGGTTGCCAGTGGAGAGGTCGTTAAACTGCAGTGGCACGTTGGTAGGCACGAATGCGTAGGCGTAAGGAGAATAGTAGGCTCCTTCAGGAATTCCGATGTGAGCCTTAGGAGCAGCCACATTCACTATCACATATTCCTGTTTGGTGGTTTCGGCACGTTCCTCGCCTTTCGACACGGCAAGTTTCACGGTGTATTTGCCAGCCTTGTCGAATTTCACAACAGGATTTTTCACATTGAAGGTAGAGGGTGTCAGGCCATCAATTGTCCATTCCCATTTTGTAGGATGTCCTTGTGAAAGGTCTTTGAAGTGAACTTCTTCACCTTCAAAAATTGTGATTTTTGCTTCATCAGAGGTGGCTTCACGCTTAATCTTGAAATTGTCGATGGCCATATTGTCGCCAGCTGTGCCCTCATAAATAAATTCAAAGGTGCATTTGTGACCAGCGTATTTTGCGATATCAAAGTCAAACTTTTCCCAACTTGGGCCATCAAACGAATTGTCCTGAGCCCATTTAAAGGCGTCAAACAGTGTGGTTTGTGTATTGTCGGTAAGATCATTCACCATCAACTTCAAATTGGCGGCATACAGCCACACACCACTGAAGCACAGATAGAATTCCACCTTACTATTGGCCTGCACATCAATTTCAGGCGACACGGCACGCTCTCTCTGCTTGCTGTTGTCGTAGAATATCGTAAGCGAATACTTGCTGGTGGGGTCAATGGTGGAGAACTTTGGAACAGACGTGAATGGTGCAGCCTCCGAAAGTGTCCATGTAGAGTTGGTGTTGATGCCATAGTACTTCCAAGTGGAAGCCTCTTCCACACTGTCCCAGCCTTGCGTGTAGTATGCCACAGAACTTTCCTCGGCACTAAAGTCGGCTTTTAGAGGAATGTTCATAACAAACTTATACGATGCAGGCAAACCCACATTGTTGTCGCCAACTGCCACACAAAGCAGCGTGCAAGTGGAGTCGATGGTTACCTCTGCGGTGTTGCCTGGCACAATGATGGTCTTCTCATCATAGCCCAAATCGTCCACATTGGTGATTTCTGTGCTATACCAGATGGCTTTGCACAGGGGATCATTACTGGTAATAGTCACCTTTACAGGCTCAGTAAACGTGCCACCCTTTACGCTCACATCTGGAGCCGCAATCACTGGTTTTGGTACCACTGTCAGCGTGTATGAGGCGGTGTCGGCCTTATAGTCGTCGTTGCCTGCAAATATAGCGGTCACGGTGGCACTGCCCGTCTTTTTGCCTGTGGTGAAAATTTTGCCAGTCTGGCTATTGACCACAGCAAGGGTGGTGTCGGAGCAGGAATAAGTGATGGGCGACACATTGTAAGGATTAGTCAGCACATTTGCAGCAGCATTATCACCCGACTCCACAGTCACCTCCTGAGTGGCATATGACAGTCCGGGGTCTTTGGGCTCAGGCTTCACAATGCCCAGGCCGTCATACTCAATAGCCATACTGAAGAAGTAGATGATGCCTGGAGCCGACGACGACTGATCCATTGTTATGCAAATTTCTCCCTCTTGTGCTTCTGCTTGAGGTGTGAAGGTGTAAACAGTCTTGGTGGTTGTGGGTTTAATGGCACTGCCATAGCTTGTGCCATTGACCATAACGCCTATTTTCACGTCTTGGTCAGCAGTTTTCACCTTGGCTTCAATCTTCACAGAAAGAATCTTACCCAGCAGTTTAGAGGTTTTAAGGGTGGCATGGGTCACGGGGCTTTTCGCTGAACCAAAGTATTGACCAGATGCTCCTGCAAACGCAGTAACCGAAGTGTTGCCACTGTAAGTCCATTCAAGCTGTTTGAGCACGGTGGTCTGAATAGTGTCAGTGTTGTTCGACAAGTGATAGAATCCCTCACCGCCATTAGCTCTTGATGTGTTCCACACATGGGACCAAGTCTTCACCTCTGCAAATGCCGTGGCGCTTAACGCCAGCATCAGCATCATGGCGAAGATTTTCTTCGTAAAAGTCATCATAACAGTTAATTTTTAAGTGATTTTTATTAGTTTATTTCGCAAAAGTAACAATAAAAATTATATTAAACAGAATAATTTTACAAATTGAATCAAAAAAACAGTTTTCCTTGCTCAAGTGTTTATTCGTTATTAGCTTTGTTCACCACAGTGATATGCATTTCGCAATTTGCGCAGTCACATTGCACTTCGAGCACATTTGCGCCTGCACGCAAAAATAGTTTTTCTGGCAATTGCCTGCCTCCCTTTTGCAGCCTGCATGCGCCGAGTTCGCGGCGGATACAATAGCGAGTGTGCATTACTGCGGGATTGGCGCTTGGCATTTCACATTCGAGTGCGGGCTGTATGGTTTCGGCACCATGGCTCTCATAGAGCTGCCGTGCCAGATGGTTTGCCACATTATCGCAATATGTCAAATGCCGGGAAAAGGTGGGCGCATCGGCTTGTTCTTGCCGGCGCAAAGGGCGCTTGAATGTGATGCGTTGTGCACGGTCAAGAGCCATAACCGTTTCCCTCCTCAGTTTTGCGAGTATCGACGAGGGGATAAACCTGTCGGGCATCACCTCAGCCTTCTCCATACGGTAAATCGTATCGCCCAGCTTCGACACCACCTGCATCTGGCGCTGCCCTTGGTCGGTTTTCGCCATATCTGGTTCAGGACAGTCAAGCGAATGGGTCACACGATTGCCTCGCTCATCACACAGCTGAAGACACAGTGCACCATGCGCCCACCACAATCGGGCATTCACAGCCACTTTGCGCACTGCAGTTTGTCCTTTTAGTGCATCATCAAAAGCCTTGTCGAAGGTTCTATACACCATTGTGCCCGACTGTATCGACGCTGGCTCCTTCAAAATCAAGTCGCCCCCCTCAACCTTGTTCACACGAAATCCCCTATATTCTCCACGCTGGTCAAAATAGCTGATTCCATCGCCATTCGATATTGCAGCATTGGTTGAAAGTCTCACCACTTTTCCTTTTGCATAAAGCACTTTACCTATCGGTTCACCGAGCGATTTAGGGGTATTGAGCGATGCCATTGAATGGCCGTTTTCTGGGCGGCGCTCTGTCAAGAAATAAGAAGTGAAAGAGCGGTTAAAGCTCTTAGAAAGCTGCGGAGTGAAGGAAACTTCCGATGTGCCAAACGACGCCCTCGTATATTTGTCGCTATTTCGAGAAATCACCTCATCAAGCGCCCTGCGGTAGTAAGCCACCACATTTTTTACATAGGAGCAATCTTTTAGCCTACCTTCAATTTTAAACGACGACACGCCTGCCGACAGCAATTCCTCCAAATGGCCGCTCGCATTGTAGTCACGGAGCGAGAGCAAGTGTTTGTTACGCATCAGCACATTACCGTCGGCATCAAGCAAATCGAAAGGCAAACGGCAAATTTGAGCGCACGCGCCCCTATTGGCGCTCCGTCCTTTAAGGCATTGGCTCACCTGGCACCGTCCGCTATAACTCACGCATAGTGCTCCATGCACAAAGGCTTCAAGTGGAGTATTGGGCACGGCCGCGTGAATGGCGGAAATCTCATTCAAAGAGAGTTCTCTTGCCATCACCAATTGCGAAAAACCCATACGTTCCAGAAACTGAGCCTTGTCGGGAGTGCGCAAATCGCATTGAGTGCTCGCATGAAGGGCAATAGGCGGGATATTCATACGCAAAATGCCTAAATCCTGCACAATTAAAGCATCAACTCCAGCCTTATACAGGTCGGCGATCAGGTGTTCCACCTCCGGTATCTCATCATCATAAACAAGTGTGTTGACCGTGGCGTAAACTCGAGCGCCATACTGATGGGAAAAATCTGCCACCCGTGCAATGTCTGCAGTAGAGTTGCCCGCCGAAGCACGGGCGCCATGGCTCTCTGGTCCCATATACACAGCATCAGCCCCATGAAGAATAGCCTCTATGGCTATAGAAGCATCACGGGCTGGAGCAAGAAGCTCTATTTCTCTTCGCTTGTTGTTCATTTTCTGCACAAATGTAATAAAAAAGGCCGAAATTTTGATAATTTAAGCATAGTTTGCGTGTTCAATCGGCTTTTTTAGCAGTTTTTTAAGTTTCCTTGCTTGTTTTCTTGCGAATAATGAGTAATTTTGCAGTTTAGAACAAAAACGCATTTTTATAAAGGTTGATGACTGGTAAAATTATCACAATATTATGTGCGGCAGCACTGCTCACAAGTTGTGGCGAATACAACAAAGCGCTTAAAAGCACCGACTATAATTACAAATTCGAGTTTGCGAAAAAAGCGTTTGAGCAAAAGAAGTACACTCAAGCCTATACCCTTCTGGAAGATGTGCACACTGTGTTTCGTGGCACGCCTAAAGCTGAAGAGGCACTCTACCTGCTGGCTTTGAGCTACTATGAGAACAAAGACTATCTGAACTCGGGTTCCTACTTCAAGCAGTACTACACGCAATACCCAAAAGGGCAATACACCGAGCTGGCACGCTTCTATGCAGGCTATGGATATTACCTCGATTCACCCGACCCTCAGCTCGACCAAAGCGAAACGATGAAGGCCATTGAGGAGCTTCAGGCATTCCTCGACTATTTCCCTAAAAGCGACAAGGTGTCGATTGCCCAAAATGCAATTTTTGAACTGCAAGACAAACTTGTGCTCAAGCAGCTACAGAATGCCACGCTCTATTTCAACCTCGGCAATTACATGGGCAACAACTACGAGAGTTGCGTGATTACCGCTAAAAACGCTATTAAAGATTATCCATACAGCAAATATAAAGAGCAGCTTGAATTCCTTATCCTCAAGGCTCGCTTCAATGAAGCCAACGAAAGTGTGGAAGAGAAGAAGGAAGAACGCTTCAACACGGTGATTGACGAGTATTACTCATTCATCAACGACTATCCCGACAGCCAAAACCGTAAGGAAGCCGACAACATTTTCAAGATTGCAAGCAAACATGTGAACGACAAATAAGAAACAATTCAACATAAGATTCAATTTACAATGGATTACAAAAAGACAAACGCACCGCAGACAACTACTGTAAACGACCTCATTGAACTCGCCAAACCTACTGGCAACATCTATGAGAGTGTTACTATTATCAGCAAACGTGCAAATCAAATAGCTGCAGAAATGAAGAGCGACTTGGAAAAGAAACTCCAGGAATTTGCTTCAATGAGCGACAACTTGGAAGAAATTTCTGAAAACCGCGAACAAATCGAGATTTCTCGCTATTATGAAAAACTTCCAAAGCCAACCCTGATTGCTACTCAGGAATTCAAGGATGGCAAAATCTATTTCCGCAACTTGGCTAAGGAAAAAGACGGACTCGACTTCTAACGAATCCACCCTTACTGAGGGTGAACATCAAAAAATAAGCACAAAACCACGGCGCCGTATCTTCACGCCGTGGTTTTCTCTTTCTGCCACTTCCACCAATACCTCCCCCCATTGCATGCGTTCTCCCGATTCCCCCGTGCTACCCCTACAGTCTCTCTAATCCCCAGGCGTTATTGTGTGAGCCAAGTTCATCCCCACTAAATTTCTACAGAGTCCTTGTTCAGGCACAAAAATAAAAAGGCGGCACATTTCGCTTTCACGAAAGTGCCGCCAAAATTATTAATGACAAAATTAAATTCTGAGGATATGGAATTAGATGATGCCTTGACCCATCATAGCGTGAGCCACTTTCATAAAGCCAGCTATGTTGGCACCCTTCATATAATTCATATAGCCATCTTCTTCCTTACCATACTTCACGCACTGATCATAGATGTCCTTCATAATTCTGTGAAGGTTCTTGTCCACCTCTTCAGCGCTCCAGTAGATGTGTTGAGCGTTCTGAGTCATTTCCAGACCAGAAGTTGCCACACCACCAGCATTCACAGCCTTGCCAGGAGCGTAAACCATCTTGTTGGCCAAGAACACATCGATAGCCTCAGCAGTGCAGCCCATGTTCGACACTTCTGCCACGAGAAGCACCTTGTTGTCGCGGAGCATTTCAGCGTCGGCCTTGCTCACCTCATTCTGGGTGGCGCATGGCATTGCTATATCCACTTTCTGTTCCCAAGGCTTCTTTCCTGCAAAGAACTTAGCGTTAGGATATTTTTCTGCGTATGGAGCGCACACGTCGTTGCCCGATGCGCGAAGTTCGAGCATAGTAGCAATCTTGTCTGGAGTGTTGATGCCATCTGGATCGTAAATGTATCCGTCAGGGCCAGAAATGGTAACCACCTTAGCTCCAAGCTCTGTAGCTTTCGACACAGCGCCCCAAGCTACATTACCAAAACCTGAAACTGCCACTGTCTTACCCTTGAAGTCGGTGCCGAGGTCTTTCAGCATGCTCTGCACATAGTAGCAAGCTCCATAGCCAGTGGCCTCTGGACGAATACGGCTACCGCCAAACTCAAAGCCCTTGCCAGTGAGTGTGCCGGTGTGCTCACGAGTGAGCTTCTTATACATGCCAAAGAGATAACCAACTTCACGGCCACCTACACCAATATCGCCAGCAGGCACGTCCATATCAGGACCGATGTTACGCCACAATTCTATCATAAACGCCTGGCAGAAACGCATAATCTCTGCATCGCTCTTTCCGCGTGGGCTAAAGTCGGAACCGCCCTTTGCGCCACCCATAGGAAGTGTGGTAAGTGCATTTTTAAATGTTTGCTCAAAGCCAAGGAACTTCAAGATAGAGAGGTTTACAGAAGCATGGAAGCGAATGCCACCCTTATACGGGCCAATGGCATTGTTGAATTGAACGCGATAGCCGATGTTGTTTTGTACTTCACCCTTGTCGTCAACCCATGTCACACGGAATGTGAGTATGCGGTCAGGTTCAACCATACGCTCAATGATTTTTGCCTTTTCAAACTCTGGGTGCTTGTTATACTCGTCTTGCACGGTTAAGAGCACTTCACGTACAGCCTGCAAATATTCCTTTTCACCAGGATGTTTTGCCTCGAGATTAGCTAAAATCTTATCAACATTCATGATAGATATTTTTTAAGTTATTGTTAATAGTTGTTGTTTATTATTCTCAGTGTATTTGCCATTGGTCTTTTGAACTAATGACATGGCAAATATATACCAAATTTTCAATATGGCAATACTTTTAGGCAAATATTTTTTAGAAAAATAGAAAAATTAGCGTTCAGCAATAGCAATTTGACATTTTCCATTTTTCACGCTGATGTTGTGACCACCAAATAAGTGACGGGTGAAACGTCTATTCGTTCGCCACAAAAGCCACCAACGAAGCCAGCCGACAGCTTTAGCCACACCCATGATTCCCTATTCTGTTCTAAAAAATGCTTAAAATCCACAAAATAAACGTGATGGTTTCTACTGAATCAGATTTTTATCTGTAAATTAGCATTAATTTTTAAACTTCGGGCAATTGGGCAAGTCTAAAACCCGAAAATTGAAAATTAGAACAACATTTAAAACTTTATATATTATGTGTAACAGATTAACTGCTTTATTAGGAGTCGGACTGCTCAGCCTTGGCACACTTGCTCAGGCACAGGATTTCGACGACATCTATTATGATGGTAGTGAATCTCCAAAAACCACAGAGAAAGTCATTACCACACCTGTAAGAACTTCTCGCACAAGTGGCGCTAACGTTACGCCACGCCGTTACCGTATTCCTGTAAGCGCAGGATCCTCGGCATCAAGAAGCGATGATGAATACAATCGCAGAGGCGCTTACAGCCGAAGCGCACTGGCAGATACAGCCGCTTACGACTCAACTTTTATCACCGACGGCAAATTCGCCAACACCGAACGCATTGAGCGATTCTACGACCCCAATGTAGTAAGCGGTTCGGGCGATGATGAGCTCATCACTCTATATTACGACACTACCCCTACCGTAAACATCGTGGTAGGCAGCACATTCCCCACCTACGATTGGGGCTGGGGCATAATGGCCGATCCTTGGTACAGCACTTGGTATGGCCCAAGCTGGAGCTGGAGCTGGAGTTGGGGCTGGAGCAGCCCTTGGTACAGTTCCTGGTACGATCCTTGGTTTGGATCAAGCTGGGCTTGGCATTACTCTTGGTACGATCCATGGTATGGTCCAGGTTGGGCATGGCATCACCCATGGCACGATTCATGGTTCCGTCCATCACACCCTTGGGGTGAACCGGGTTGGGGTCACGGCTACTATGCTGGCAATGGCCGCCGCCCAGCGTCAAGTTCTTCCTACAGCGGCACCAATGTGAGCGGTGGCCGTAGGCCTAACTACTACACCTCAAATGGTGGTGGCTCAAACGTGGGCTCTCGCAGGCCGTCATCTGTAGGTTATAGCGGAAACGGACGTTATGGTGGCTCCACAAATGTGTCGGGTGGGCGTCCTGGCTATGCAGTTGGCAACGTCGGGAATGGTTCAGCCACGGGTTACAGCCGTAGGCCATCATCTACAGTAAACAGCGGTGCAAGCTCCTTCGGACAGAGCCGCCCAGGCTATGCCACACAGCAGCCTTCACGCTCTTCCTTCGACCGCTCTTCATCACGCAGCTTTGAGCGCTCATCAGCCGCTCCATCATCGAGCTGGGGAGGTGGACGCAGCAGCGGCGGCTTCTCTGGAGGTGGCGGTTTCTCTGGTGGCGGTTTCTCAGGTGGCGGCGGTCACAGACGCTAACCGGCTTCTTTTGAAATATCACTTATTGTAAATAATAACACAACGAATATACTAACATACTATAAAATAATGAAAAAACTATATCTTGGCCTGATGGCTTGCGCATTGCCTTTAGTGACGGTGAACGCACAAGAAACATTCGACGCTCTGCAAATGTCGCAAACCGAACTTCGCGGCACATCACGCTTCCAGTCGATGGCTGGTGCTTTCGGTGCTCTTGGTGGCGATATTTCCACTCTTAATCAAAACCCCGCTGGCGTGGGTGTGTACAGGAGCAGTGATGCGAATGTTACATTTGGGATTGATGCCAACACCAGCGAAACGCCAACAAGCAACGAGAAAAAGACGAATTTCAACGTTCAAACAATTGGTTACGTGGGAGCCATCAAGCTCAACAACGATATTATGCCAAACTTCAATGTAGGATTCAGCTACAGCAGAAGAATGAATTTTAATCGCCATTATAGTGGAAAGTTCTTTGAATTGCCCACATCTATCACCAATTATATCGCTGCCAACACTGGCCAATGGACACCTAACGACCTCTCGCAATCCGACAGCAAGAATCCCTACTTCGACTCAAATGCTCCATGGTCGAGCATCTTGGCCTATAACAGCTACCTCATCAACTACAACAATAAGCAGTGGCAAGGCCTGTATGGCGACGGCACCGCTGGATATGGTGAATTTGAGGTGCTGCAAAAAGGACACAAAGATGAATACAGCGTGAACCTTGGTGGCAATGTGCTCAATAAAGTGTATTGGGGTATAGGCGTAGGCATTATGGACTTCTCCTACGACAGCTACCAGTATTATGGCGAATCATTGAACGACGCCTATATCGCCAACCTCAACAATAAGAACATTGAAAAGGGTGTTGCCAATTTTGGCTTCGAGAATTTTCTCCACACCTCTGGCACTGGCTACAACTTTAAGCTGGGTGTGATTGTAAAGCCGGTGAATGAACTCCGCTTTGGTTTCGCTTTCCACACGCCCACCTATTACGACTTGAAAGACAGCTACAAAAACAACGCTTCTTTTGAAATGACAGGTTCAAGTAGCGATAATGCATATCACGGCAACAATGAAAATGGCGAAAAAGGATATTACAGTGTGATGCGCTACTCGCTGAAGACCCCTTGGCGCTTTATTGGCAGTGTGGCTGCCGTGCTGGCAAAATCGGCAATCCTCAGTTTCGACTATGAATATGTGGACGCACAGTCGATTCGCGTGTGCGACAACAACGGTGATGAATTCATCAGCACCACCAACAATATCAAGAGCTACACCAAAGCCTCTCACATTTTCCGAGTGGGTGCAGAATATCGCATTACCCCAAGCTGGAGTTTGCGTGCAGGCTACTCTCTACAGAAGTCGCCAGTGGCTGAATCTGTAAAAAACAATCAGGTGCAAGTTGTAACCGTAAACAGCAACCCTACCTATGAATTTGACAACGATGTTCAATACATTACAGCTGGTATCGGTTACCACTACAAGAGCCTCTATTGCGATTTCGCTTATGTGCACAAGCAGCGTAAAAGCCAATTCAACGCCTTCTCCCCTATTCCTTATGGAAACGGCATGATTGAGCCTAACGTATATTCTAAAGTGACCGACAACTGCAACAGAGCCACCATCACACTCGGATTCCGCTTCTAACGCCACCACTTATCTCTAAAGAAATAGTTCATCTTTTTTCTTCATACAGAAGCTGTTTAAAATTTACTTTTGGATAAATTTTAAACAGCTTTTTTGTTGTTGCTGCACATTATCACATGGTGGCCGCCTTTGCCCATTGCCAATCTTTTTGTAACTTTGAAAGAAAAAACAGCACACACTCCTATGGACAAATCTTCTCTTGTAAATATCGACCTCAACAACACTGAGTTTCAATATGCATGGAGTCTATTGAAAGACACAAACAGGTCTGTTTTTCTCACCGGTAAAGCCGGTACGGGAAAAAGTACCTTCCTAAAATATATCAGGGAAAATATCAGGAAAAAAAGTATCGTCCTTGCCCCCACCGGCATAGCCTCCGTGAATGTGGGAGGACAGACGCTGCACTCTTTTTTCAAAATTCCCTTCAAGCCACTCTTGCCCGACGACCCTGAATTAACACCCAAAAGGCTCTTAAGAACGCTCCGTTACAGCGCCGACAAAATGAAGTTAATCCAGAATCTTGAGCTAATCATCATCGATGAAATTTCAATGGTGAGAGCCGATATCATCGATTTCATCGATAAAGTGCTGCGCGTCTTCTCAAAAAATATGCGTGAGCCTTTCGGAGGAAAACAGCTGCTTTTCGTAGGCGATGTGTATCAGTTGGAGCCTGTAGTGACAAGAGACGCGCGTGAAATTCTATCCAGGAGCTACAAGCAGTTTAATTTCTTCAATGCACATGTGTTCAGCCAACTGGGGCTGGTGCCCATTGAACTTCGAAAAGTGTATCGCCAAAAAGAAGACGCCGATTTCCTCGCCCTTCTTGACCGCGTGCGCGGCGGCCATGCCACCCTATTCGACATCAACACACTCAACCTGCGCTACAATCCCAACTACAAAGACACTGGCGATAGTTTTTCCATCACACTGGCAATGCGCCGCGACACAGTGGACGCCATCAATGACGAGCACATGCATGCGCTCACCACGCCAGAATACACATTCATAGGAATTATTGAAAATGAGTACCCCGTGAATGAACTGCCCACCAACAAGGTGCTTGTTTTGAAACAAGACGCACAGGTGATGTTCGTTCGCAACGACAAGGAAGGCCGGTGGGTGAACGGAACTTTGGCTAAAGTGTGTGAAGTGAGCGAAGATTTACTGAAAGTGGAGCTGGAAAACGGCAATACATATCAACTCGAAATGGAAATGTGGGAAAATATCCAATATTCCTACGATGAAAAGGAAAATAAAATCATCGAGCAAGTGTTGGGGTCTTTCTCTCAGTTCCCTATTAAACCCGCATGGGCCATCACCGTGCACAAGAGTCAAGGACTCACATTCAACAATGTGGTCATCGACTTTGGCGGAGGGGCATTCTCCTCTGGCCAAACCTATGTGGCTCTGTCAAGATGCACCTCGCTCAGGGGCATCACCCTACTCACCCCCATAAGAGAACGCGACATCATTATCAATCGAGCCGTTGTGGAGTTTAGCAAAAATTTCAATAACTCTGCCATAATTGACAGTGCGCTTCGAGCAGCAAGATCTGCCACACTCTATCGCAAAGCGGCACACGCTTTTGATCACTACGAATTTTCCGAATGTGTAAAGAGTTTCACGGAAGCAATGACCATCAACAATGTGACAAACTCACCTGCTGTGCAACGTCTTGTGGCACAAAAGCTATATCGGTTCAGCGCACTGAAAAAAGAAGTTAAAACACTTGAAGAGGTTATCGACGCGCAAAATCAGCAGCTTCGCAGCCTGGCCGAAGAATTCACGGAGATGGGCAAGCAGGCACTCGGATATGGTGATTTGGCTGAAGAAGACGAGGTGGCTTACGGGACAAGAAACAACACGCTTGATGAGATTGCCTACAAGTCGGCAATCGCCAATTTCAACAAAGCCATTCGCATCTGCCCTTCCTACACCCCGGCTTACATAGGGAAAGCCCACCTGCTCTACAAAGTTGGTGAAGTGGAAGAAGCCGAAAAAATATATCAAACTGCGCTAAAGGCCGTTCCCGATTCTTATGAAGTGCACATGGCGCTCGGCCATCTTTGCGATGAAACCAACAGGTCGATAGATGCTATAAAACACTTTTTGAAGGCTGCCCAAGCCAACGGTAAAGCCCCACAACCCTATGAGGCCTTGGTTTCAGTTTTGAAAAGAATGGAATTAACCGATAAAGCAAAGGAATTTGAGAAAAAGGCTAAAAAACTCAGAAAAGAACTAAACTTGCAGCGTGAATCAAAACAAATTCAAAGAGGAAACCAACGCAAAAGGCGTGAAAATAAGAAATAGCGCAGTCCGCCTAACAGCGAACGCGCTATTCACTTCTAAATTCTCAAAATTCCAAATCACATAAAGTCTTTCTTGTCGGTTTTTAAGAAATTAATTTGAAATGTGGAGAATTGTTACTACATTTGTGTAGTAATTAAATGTTTACATATATATGCGTCGGAGTCACATTCTTTTATTTATATGCGCCTTATTCTTGTTGTTCACCACATCATCATGCGTGAGCAGAATCATGTATGAAGACGGGCAGTTCGACAGCAACGATGTGCTTGAAGATGCCGACGACATTTTCCTTCTCAACAGCGAAATCAATCAAGACGACGCCTTCCACGACTAACCCTATCTTCATTCTCCCCACATTTCCTTACGGGAACTATGCCCCTTTTGGCATAACCAAAGTAAGCATACCACCAATACAGGTTTATTTGTCGATTTGACTTTCAATGGCGGCATTGGCACGATGCCCCATAATGTCGATGCCATCGAGTTCCGCATTAAACGTGGTCAGCTCTTCAGCCGTTAAACGTGCCATTGGCGCGCCCACAAGTTCGTCAAGGTGCCAATACTTGGTAGTTCCTGGTATGGCTATGGAATATGGCCGCATACTCAGCACCCAGGCGATTGCAAACTGGGCTGGTGTAATTCCCTTTCGCTCTGCCCATTTTTGCACCAGTCTGATCAATGGCATATTATGCTTCATGGCCTCTGGCTCAAAGCGAGGCAGCACAGCTCTACGGTCTGGCAACACATAGCGGCTGTTTTCATTATGAATACCAGTGAGATACCCTCGTCCAATCGGGGCATAGGCCACAAAATCGATACCTAATTCTTCGAGTGTAGGGAAGATTTTGGTTTCAGGCTCGCGCCACCAAATGGCGTATTCACTTTCCACTGCCGACAAAGGTTGCACGGCATGTGCGCGCCGAATGGTCTTTGCGCTTGCCTCACACAGCCCCCATTGCAGCACTTTACCTTCCTTGATAAGCTGCCCCACGGTTTCCGCCACTTCTTCAATTGGCACTTCAGGATCCACTCGATGCTGATACAGCATGTCTATATGGTCGGTGCGAAGTCGTTTCAAAGAGCCTTCTACGGCTTTACGAATATGCTCCGGCTTACTATTGAGAACGCCGGGCTGGTTTTCTGCCACAGCGAAGCCAAACTTCGTTTCAATGGTCACATGATCACGGACCGGCTGAAGGGCCTCACCAACCCATTCCTCACTCACATTCATACCGTAAATCTCGGCTGTGTCGAATAATGTGATGCCATGGTCGTAAGCCCTGCGCACAAGACGCAGCATATCCTCCTTGGTGGTGCTGCACCCATAATACCCTACAGGGCAAATATCCACCGTACCCAAGCCGATTGATGTGACGGATCGCTGGCCTAATTTCCGGTTCTCGAACTGCTTCCGCCCCACGGCTTCAGATTTTAATTGCCCATTTTTTGAAATTTCTTCCTCTTGATGTATCATATTTCCAAGCATTGTTTGAGACGCCATTATCCCAGCTCCAGCCAATGCCGACTTTTTCAAAAAAACACGTCTATCCATTGTTTTTTTGTTATATTCGTGCCACAAAACAATTATATCTCAACTTTAGAGAGCTTATTTAGTGGAGAACTTATAGGAATACGCAGCTTTTTCGCCACGCACCACTGCCACATACACGTCAGCAGCGTTTAATTTATTCACGCTTGTCACTCTGCTTGTGGTTGACAATAGTTTACGGCCCGTGGTATCAAAAATATCCACGCTCTTAAAATCGCCATTCACCACCAAATTGTCATCCATCACTGTCACGCTCGTATGTGCGCCGTTACCGTTAATGTCGGCAATACCTGTGGTGGCACCTATTCCCGTTTTCTCCAACCATGCCGACACTAATGATTGGCAGGCTGAAGTTTGATAAGAAAGAATCCAGAGGCTCTCTGTGAAATTGCCTTGTGGAATCAAGCGTTTGCCATCGGCTACCACACTCGTGATGCCCGAACTTGCGCTCGACACAATCAGCCCAACCTTCATTCCTGCCAGTTTACTGCCATTTTGAAAAAGGAACGTCTGCATGGGTGCAGCCATATTGCTCCACCAAAGAGGGGAGACAATAATCACATCGCTATACTGCGAAAAATTCACCGCCACATCTTTAATGGCTGGATACGACGAAGCATCATTCGGTGCATTGCGGATAGCGGAAATAAGCGAACTGCCGAGTGCATAATTATTGGCGGCATAGTCGAGCCCCTCCTCCGCTGGTTGCACCTCCACCACATCGGCATCGGGCAACTGCTTTTTCACTTCACCCGCAATTGTGCGGCAGTTATTTGTAAAACTGTAAAAAGCCACAAGGGTTTTGGCTTGCAATGCCACCGTGGCCATCGCAATAGCCGCAAGGGTTAATAACAACTTTTTCATACGCGTTTATTTTTATAAAAATATTATTGATTTGAGTTACGTCGGATTAATTTATTCACAATGCTCTTTCATTGCCATTCAAGAAAAAGATTTATCTTTCACTTGATGATGCAAATTCACCTACAAATCACACATTTAATTTATATAAAACACCTGATTTTATACCCAAATTTCGGAAACTGAGCCCCAATATCACAGTGGCATATCGTTTTTAGCCGCACAAATAAAAAAACAGAGGTTTCCACTGTCTCAGAAAACCTCTGCTTATATTGTGGTCATACAAACTCTACCTACTCTGCGATGGTGGTAGAGTTCACTCCATAGCCTACTTATTCACTTGAAAGCGGTTCCAGCCATCTTTCAGGTATTTTGCCACCTGTGTGGCAGCAGCCAGACCTGCATTGATGTTGGCCTCTGCCGTTTGTGCGCCCATTTTCTTGGGAGTAAAGAACACGCGGTCGGGATATTTTGCTTCAAGTTCGGCAGCAATGTCGGGCTTCACGTCAGCCACATAGCGTACATCTTCACGGGCAGCGAGAGCCTCGGCAAGGCTTTCCTCGTCGATAACTTCCTTGCGGGCCGTGTTAATCAGCACACCATTCTTTGGCAGCAGCTCAATGAGTGCCTTTCCCACCGATTTCTTGGTATCAGCAGTAGCTGGAATGTGAAGACTCACATACTGGTTATTCTCATACAGATCTCTCACGCTATGAACAGGGGTAACGCCATCGGCAAGCATATCCTCATCTTTCACCCATGGGTCGAGAGCGCTCACCTTCATATCAAAGCCCTTGGCTATGCGCGCCACATTACGTCCCACTTGGCCATAGGCATGAATACCGAGCGTTTTCCCTTTCAGTTCTGTGCCACTTGTGCCGTTATAGCGATTGCGAATCAGGGTCACGAGCATACCAAACACCAGCTCTGCCACAGCATTGCTGTTCTGTCCGGGGGTGTTCATCACACAGATGCCATGAGCAGTGGCTTCAGCCAGGTCGATATTGTCGTAGCCAGCACCGGCTCTTACAATCACTTTCAGATCGGTGGCGGCATCCATCACTTCCTTGTCCACGATGTCGCTTCTCACAATAAGACCCGCGCAACCGGCTATGGCCTTAATCATGTCGTCCTTAGTGCCCTTTTCCACAAGCACCATTTCATGACCTTCTGCCTCAAGAACTTCCTTGATGCCATTCACTGCCACTGGAGCGAATGGTTTACTTGTTGCAACCAAAATTTTCATAATCAAATGCGCTTTTTGTTGTTACTTGTTCTCAAATTCCTTCATTGCCTCCACAAGCACCTTCACGCTTTCAAGTGGAAGAGCATTGTAGAGCGATGCACGGAAACCACCCACTGATCGGTGTCCTTTGATGCCTACAATTCCCTTGGTAGAGGCAAAGTCGATAAAGTCTTTCTCAAGCTCTTTGTATTCGGGCTTCATCACAAAGCAAACGTTCATGATTGAACGGCTCTCTGGGCTTACGGTGCCCACAAACATCTTGCTTGAGTCGATAGCATCGTAAAGAACGGCGGCTTTTTCCTCGTCCATCTTTTGAAGCACTTTCACGCCACCGAGCGACTTATACCATTTCAGTGTTTGCAGTGCGCTATAGATAGGAAGCACTGGAGGAGTGTTGAACATTGAGCCTTTTTTCACATGGGTCTCGTAGTTGAGCATGGTGGGGATTGGGCGTGTCATCTTGCCAAGTGCGTCGGTTCTCACAATCACAAAAGTGACGCCGGCTGGCGACACATTCTTTTGCGCACCGCCATAAATCACGTCATATTTCGAAACATCGATAGGCCGTGTGAATATATCACTCGACATATCAGCCACCATGCGCACTGGCACATCAGGATCCTCCCGAAGCTCGGTGCCATAAATTGTATTGTTGGTGGTGATATGCAGGTAGTCCACATCTGTAGGCACGTTCTCAATCTTTGGATAGTAGGTGTAGTTGGCCTCTTCACTCGATGCCACCACTTCAACATCACCAAACAATTTAGCCTCCTTGATGGCTTTATGTGCCCATGTGCCAGAATCAACGTATGCCGCTTTAGTCTTCAGCAAGTTGTAGGGCACCATGCAGAACTGTGTGCTTGCACCGCCACCCAAAAAAAGCACTTCATAGCCCTCTGGAATGTCGAGCAGTTCCTTGAAGAGTGCTTGTGCCTCGTCCATCACAGCTACAAATTCTTTACTGCGGTGAGAAATCTCAAGAATAGAAAGTCCAGTACCTGCGAAATCGCGAATAGCTTCAATGGTGTGGTCAATAGTGTATTGACTCATAATTGAAGGTCCAGCATAAAAATTGTGCTTCTTCATAACTCTAATTTGTTTAAGTTTTGACGTTGATAATATTGTTATCATCATGCGATGTAACACACAAATTTAAGCATTTTTTTTGATTAAAAAAGTGATTGGCGTATTTAAATCCATTTCATTGCGTAAAAAATGCTTTTTCCTCCCCTCTTTCCATTCAATGATGCCTTTACCGAGGATTAAGGGAAAGGTATTTGCGGGTTGTGTGATTGGGCGGAAATGGCTACCTTTGTGGTTTAGAATACATCAAAGAGCATTGCAGATGATTAAAATAGGCAAATACAATGATTTAAAGGTGAACCGCTTTGTTGACTTTGGCTTATACCTTGCCGATGATGCCGACAATGAAGTGCTGCTTCCCAAGCGTTATCTTACAGGAGAAGAAAAAGAAGGCGACATTTTACACGTGTTCGTATATCACGACTCTGAAAACCGCCCTGTGGCCACCACCGAAGTGCCACACGCCGTGGTGGGCGAATTTGCCCTCATGCGAGTGAACCAGGTGAATCAGGTGGGCGCTTTTCTTGATTGGGGCTTGGCCAACAAGGAACTGCTTGTTCCTTTCCGTGAGCAGCGCGTGAGAATGCAGCCCGGGCGCAGCTACATTGTATATGTGTATATCGACGATAATTCCGGCAGAATCGTGGCTTCTGCAAAGCTCAACAAATTTCTCGACTGCAAAATACCTCGTTTCTACCACCGGCAGAAAGTGGACACCCTGGTGGTGCAGCGCACTGAGTTGGGCTACAAGGTGATTGTAGATAACTTGTTTTGGGGACTCCTTTACAGCAACGAGATTTACTCCGACATCAATATTGGAGAGCACCACACCGCCTACATCAAGCAAGTGCGCAACGACGGGAAAATCGACGTCACGCTTGAGCAGATTGAAAAGGTGCGCGTTGACAACCTCGGCGCATCAATTATCGCCTACCTCAAAGCTCATGGCGGTGAAATGAGCCTCAACGACAAGAGCGACCCGAAAGACATCATGAACACTTTTAATTGCTCTAAAAAAGATTTCAAGAAAGCATTGGGCTTGCTCTACAAGCAGAAAATGGTGACTTTAGGCACCACAACCAAACTTGCAAAATAGCCGAAGTTTTCAAGCATATTCCACTTTCTTAATATATCAATATCATATACTAATATGGACGCTTTTGTCGATTTTTTTGTGCAATGGGGCTATTGGGGGCTGTTTATTGGCTCTTTTATTGCAGGAAGTGTCATTCCGCTCAGCTCTGAAGCCATCTTGGTGATGTGCGTGGGGCCATTGCACCTCGACCCATGGATTTGCCTTTGGTCGGCTCTTGCCGGCAATGTGGCTGGCGGTATGACGTGCTACTGGATGGGCCACCTTGGCAAGATGGAATGGATTGAAAAGTACTGCCATGTGAAAAAAGAAAAGCTCGACAAGGCTTCGGCTTGGGTGAAGAAGCGAGGCGCATGGATGGCGTTTTTTGCTTTTATACCCATTTTAGGCAGTGCCATCACGGTGGCTTTAGGGTTGCTGCGAGCCAATGTATGGGGCACAGTGGCAGCTATGAGTGCCGGTAAATGGCTCAGGTATGCAGCAGTGATCTGGGGCACAGAATTCATTACCCAATATTTATAATATCATCCCACACCTAACAGAATATTTAAATACACAACACTAATTATTACGGAATGTAATTCTATACTATTAGAAAAACACAACATATTTTTGTTTCTTTCATTGTTTTATGCTACCTTTGCGCCACATAAAGCAATGAGGAATAAATCAGACAACATACACGACGCTCTAAAAGAACGAATTCTCGTTCTTGACGGCGCTATTGGCACGCTCATTCAGCAGTGCGGATTAAGTGAGCAAGATTTTTCATCGGGCATTTTTGAGAATTGGCATGTGCCGCTAAAAGGCAACAATGATATCTTGAACATTACACGCCCTGATGTGATGACCAACATACACCGCCAATATATCGAGGCTGGAGCAGACATTATCACCACCAACACGCTCAACAGCAACCGCATTTGCCAGTCCGACTACCAATGTGAGCCGTTTGTAGCCAAAATGGCTTATGAAGGCGCACGAATTGCCCGAAAAGAGGCCGACAAGTGCTCTAAGCGCAAAATCTGGGTGGCTGGCAGCGTAGGCCCCACAAGCAAAAGCCTTACGATGGACACCAGCGGAAGTACTGATTTTTACGACTTTGCCGATGCCTACTACGAGCAGGTGAAGGCTTTGGTCGATGGCGGTGTGGACCTGCTTTTGCTCGAAACGTGCTACGATGCCCTCAACTGCAAGGCTGCGCTCTATGCCATCAATCGCCTTAAAGAGGAGGCTGGCAGCATGGTTCCTGTGATGGTGTCGGCCACTGTTGGCGACAGGGGCGGGCGCACACTCACCGGACAAACGCTGGAGGCTTTCTACACGAGCATTCAGCACTACCCTATCATGTCGTTTGGCATCAATTGTTCATTCGGCGTGGCACAACTGCGCCCCATGATAGAGAATATTGCCGCCAAAGTGCCAAAGTATATAAGTCTATATCCCAACGCTGGCCTTCCCAATGCTATGGGTGAATATGAGGAACAGCCCGACTTCACGGCTCATCACATTAAAGCAATGTGCCAAGATGGGTTGCTTAACATTGTGGGCGGTTGCTGCGGCACCACACCTGAGTATATTCGCAAAATTTCAGAGGCTGTGGCAGGTTTGGCACCTCACATTCCTGTGCCTGCCGACCACCGCCTTGTGGTGTCGGGGCTGGAAAATGTAATCATTGACCACGAGACTGAAAATTTCACAAACATTGGTGAACGAACGAATGTGGCTGGTTCGCGAAAGTTTGCCCGGCTCATTTCTGAAGGAAAGCAGGAGGAGGCCTCGCAAGTGGCACGCCAGCAAATAGAGAATGGCGCACGGGTTATCGACATCAATATGGACGATGCCATGCTCGACAGTGCCAAGGAAATGCGCCAATTTGTGAGCTATATCAGCAATGAGCCTTCTGTGGCGCGCGCTGCCTTCATGATCGACTCTTCCGACTGGCCCACCATTCTTGAGGGGCTCAAAAATGCGCAAGGAAAATGTATCGTCAATTCTATCAGTCTGAAAGAGGGCGAAAGCGAGTTCCTCAGAAAGGCTAACGAAATACATCGATTCGGAGCCGCTGTGGTGGTGATGGCTTTTGACGAGCAAGGACAGGCCACCACCTACGAAAGAAAAATACAGATAGCCGAAAGGGCTTACTTGCTGCTTACTCAAAAGGCCCACTTCAAGCCACAGGACATCATTATCGATGCCAATATTCTAACTGTGGGCACTGGCATTGAGCAGCACGCCAATTACGCTGTGCACTTCATCGAGGCGGTGAAGTGGATTAAGCGACACCTTCCTGGGGCAAAGACGAGTGGCGGCGTGTCGAACCTGTCGTTCTCTTTCCGTGGCAATAATCCTGTGCGAGAAGCGATGCATTCGGTGTTTCTCTACCACGCCATCAAGGCCGGGCTTGATATGGCTATCGTCAATCCGGGTATGCTCCAAGTGTACGACGCTATCGACCCCAAATTGCTGAAAGTGGTGGAAGATGTGATTCTGAACCGCGACAGTGGTGCCACAGAGCGCCTTACTGCGTTGGCCGACTCCATCAAAGGAACGGCTGTGGGTAAAGCGCCGTCGCCACAAGAGGCTGAATGGCGAAAAACGGGCATTGACCACCGGTTGGCCTATGCGCTGAGCAAGGGCATCACCGACTTTCTGGCCACCGACATCAATGAGGCGCTCACTGTTTACCAGAGTGCAGTCCACATCATTGAGGGGCCTCTTATGAAGGCGATGGAGCATGTGGGGGCACTCTATGCCGAGGGTAAAATGTTTTTGCCACAAGTGGTGAAGTCGGCCAAGGTGATGAAGCAGGCTGTAACCATTCTCCAGCCCGAAATTGAGAAGCACGCCAAGGCGGATGCTGAAGCTGCACGCCCAAAAGTGCTGTTAGCCACCGTGAATGGCGATGTTCACGACATTGGGAAAAACATCGTTTCGATTGTGCTGGCGTGCAACAACTTCCGCATCGTGGATTTGGGCGTGATGGTGCCCAACGAGGTGATTCTTGAGACCACAGTCCGCGAAAAGCCCGATATAGTGTGCGTGAGTGGCCTCATCACACCATCACTAAAGGAAATGGAAAATCTTTGCACTCTTTTCGAGCGAGAAGGGCTCAGCGTGCCTATTTTCGTGGGCGGGGCCACCACTTCACCTATCCATACGGCGGTGAAACTTGCCACGGCATATTCTGGAGGCGTGATGCACGGCAACGATGCCTCAAGCACTTCTGTACTTGCTAAAAAATACATGGCTAATCCGCTGAAGCTACTTCACGACAATAAGGTGGCGCAAGCCAAAATCAGAGAACAGTATCTCAACAGGAACATCAAACTTGACGCTTTCGATGTGGCCAATGCACATGCGCCACAATATGAGCACAAGGCTTTGCCTATGGTCAAGACCTTGGCCTCGCCATCGGTTACCGATGTGCTGCCTTTTATCGATTGGAGAATGTTGCTTCTGTTCTGGGGCTTCACTTCAAGTGCGCAAGACTCCTATGAGGCCAAGAAAACGCTCTCTGAGGCCCAACAAATGCTCCACGCTATGGTGCAAAATGGTGAAATCACGCTTAAAGTGAGCCTGAAATACACTGATGCCTATGCCGAGCGCAATGATATTGTGTGCCTTGATGGCACTGTGCTGCCTATGCTCCGCCAGCAAAGTGGCAAGTATGAGTCGCTGGCCGACTTTTTCCCGCCAAAAGGCCACAGTGCGCCGTTGGTGCTATTCTGCATCACCACAAGCGTGGATAAGAAGCTGGCCGACGACAACGACTTGATGCGCCATGCCCTTTGCGCAAGAGTCACTGAAGCTACGGCTGAATATGTGCAGCACGCCATCTTCCCTGAGGGTGTGAATGTGATTCGCCCTGCGTTTGGCTACTGTGCCTGTCCCGACCACAGTCTAAAGAAAGATGTGGTTGAGGCTCTTGGTGGTGAAAAGTGTGTGGGTGTGAAATTCACAGCCAATTTCTCTATGACGCCGTCAACCGCCATTTGCGGTATGATGATTGCACATCCGCAGGCCCATTATTTCTCTGTGGGAAAAATCGGCGACGACCAATTTGCCGACTATTGCCGCCGGCGTGGATTCTCAAAAGAGGAAGGTGAAAAGCACCTTAACCAAAATTTATAACGAACAAAATGAGCAAAATAATCGATATTCTCAACCATAGCCACACGCCTTTTGCGTCGTTCGAACTTGTGCCGCCACTGAAAGGAAGCGATGTGAACATTCTTTATTCAAGCATCGAGCCTCTTATGGAACTGGCGCCGCCTTTCATCAACATCACTTGCCACCGTGACGAAATTGAGTATCACGACAATGGTGATGGATCATACACTAAGCTCACTTTGGCAAAACGCCCAAGCACGCTGGCCATCACAGCAGCCATCATGAAGCGGTTCAACGTGGAAATCGTGCCTCATGTGATCTGTGGCGGCGCTTCTAAGGCTAAAATAGAGAGCGAGCTGCTCGACCTCAATTTCATGGGCATTGAGAATGTGGTGGCTCTGCGCGGTGATGCCATCGTGGGGCAGCGATATTTCATTCCTGAGTCTGACGGGTTTGCCCACAGCAGTGAGTTGGTGGGCATGATTTCCAATCTCAACCATGGCAAATATCTCGACCCCACTGTAAAGAATGGTATTGCCACAGATTTCTGCATAGGGGTGGCTGGGTATCCAGAAAAACATTTTGAGGCAGCGAACATCGATACCGACATTGCACATCTGAAAGCGAAGGTTGATGCCGGGGCGCACTATATTATCACACAGATGTTTTTCGACAACCAGAAGTTCTACGCCTTTGAAAGAGCGTGCCGCAAAGATGGCATAACCGTCCCCATCATTCCTGGCATTAAGCCGCTGTCGGTGGCACGCCAACTCGAGATGCTGCCCCGTGCCTTCCACCTCGACATTCCACAGCCGCTCGTGGCTGAAATAAGTAAAGCCACATCACGTGAAGCGGCTTATGAGGCTGGCATTGAGTGGTGCGTGGAGCAGTGCCGCGATCTGCTGAAGCACGGTGTACCTGCCATTCACTTCTACACCATGGGCAAGGCCGACAATGTGAAAAAGGTAGTGAAAACGGTTTTTTAGGCCTCAATGCTGTTTCCGATACGCCATTGGCGAAACTCCCGTTTGCTTCCGAAAGTAGCGGCAGAAGTAAGAAGAGTCCTCAAAATGCAGATGCTGGGATATCTCCTTGATGGATTGATCCGTGTGCGCTAACCGAAACTTGATGTCCTCGGTCAGCTGCTCATTGATGAGCCGCTTTGGCGACACTCCGTATATCCGTCGAATCACCTTGTTGAGGTAGTCGGTGGATATGTTCAGTTCATCGGCATAGAATTTCACATTTCTGAATTCTTTATAATGCTTATATAGAAGGGTATAGAATCGCACTATGATTGCCCAGCGTGCATCTTTTGACACCCTTTCTGCTTTGCCATATATGTCTGTGAGCTGGTCGTCAATCACACTAAAGAGCGCGCATGCCATTGAGGTGATAATTTCCCAATACACGCTTTCAGCCGTGTTGCCGATGGTCCAGTTTATCAAGCTAAGCCACTCATCAAAAGCCGCGGCCTGCTGCCCCGACAGCCGTAAAACGGGATTCTGAAAGAGAAAGTCCCAAATTGCCATATTGGTCACTCTATAATATACGGTATTGAACAGCGCTTCAGGAAAACTGATGGATTTGGCGGAAAAGTGCCTTGATACCGACACAAACGAAAGAAACACATCGGAAGTGATGATGCACAATTCGCCTTTGCGAAGAGCATATTGCTGGTGGTTCACCGACAGACGCGCATACCCATCTACACACCTTAATATCACGCAGCCATAAGGGTGTATGGTGCGCGATGCTAACGCTTCGCCGGTAATGTTCCTTAATTCAATGTCCTGACCCATGTTCTTCTGTTTTAATGGTGCAAATATATAGTTTTTATTTCATAAATTGCGAAACAGTATTGAAAAGTACCATACTTATCTATATTTGTATTCCTAAAATATTCCACATAATCCATACCTTTGCACCCGATTACAAAATCATTAATGGCAGAATAATAAAGAAATGAAAAAAATCGACCTCAATCGCGACAAAATAGATTTCGGCTCCGATAAAATCGGTCATTTGTTCCGCAAACTGTTTTTCCCGACGCTTGTCGGCATGGTGTTCATGTCGCTGCAAACTGTGATCGACGGTATTTTTGTGGGCCGCGGCGTGGGCGCAAATGGCATAGCGGCAGTGAATATCATAGCGCCGTTATGGATGGTGGTCACTGGCATTGGGCTGATGTTTGGCATCGGTGCTTCTGTGATAGGCGGTGTGCACCTCGCCCAGCGCAACGTGAAAACAGCACGCATCATCATGACCCAGGCTTTTGGCATAGGGGGCATCATCACGGCGTTGCTTTGCCTGCTCTGCCTGTGTTATCCCTTTTCTGTCATGAGGCTCTTAGGGTGCAGCCCGGCGCTGGAAAGCAATGCTTACGACTATCTAATAGGACTATTGCCCGGTATGGTGTTCCTCATTTGGCAATGCGAAGGCATGATGCTGATTCGCCTCGATGGGTCTCCGCGCTACGCCATGTGGATTCAAGTGGCAGGTGCGGTCACCAATATCGTGCTCGACTGGATATTCATTTTCCCTTTGGGAATGGGCGTGAAGGGCGCGGCCATTGCCACTGCCATTGCCTGTGGCGTAGGCGGCGTGATGGCGCTGATCTATTTTATATGGTTTTCCTCTTCGATAAAGTTCTATCGGCTGAAAATGAGCGTCACTTCCTTAGCGCTCACCCTACGCAACTTGTGGGCTATGGGCCAAATCGGTTTTGCCACATTTCTCACCGAGATAGCGATGAGCATCACCATCTTAATCGGCAACTACCAGTTCATGGCGCTGCTTCACGAAGATGGCGTGGCGGCATTTGCGGTGGCATGCTATCTGTTCCCCGTCATCTTCTCCATCAATAATGCGGTGGCACAAGCGTCGCAACCCATTATCAGCTACAACTATGGCGCAAAGCAAAATCAGCGCGTAGGTCAAACGCTTCGTTTATCGCTGCTGGCGGCCATCACCTGCGGCTTGTGTGTGATAGTTTCGCTCATATTAGGCGACCAGATAATTGTAGGCGCATTTTTACGCCCCGAAGAAAAAGCTTTTCATATAGCGGTCGATGGACTTCCATGGTTTGCCACCTGCGCCGTGTTTTTTGCGCTCAATGTGGCCTACATTGGTTATTTCCAAAGCATCACAAAAGCCACACGAGCCATGGTATATACACTGCTCAGAGGCATGCTGCTGCCGATAGCGTCGTTCTTAATCCTGCCACAACTTTTTGGCGCCACCGGGCTATGGACGGCTATCCCATTTGCCGAACTCGCCACCCTCGCCATCATCATCGTGGCCCAATCCACCACACACAAATAAGAAGCCACACACACGCAATCACCCAAAGGGCCACAGCACACCGAGTGCGATATAAAAAAAAACCTAAAAATCGCTCCCGTGTGCTCAGAAAGATCTGTGAGAGGCAAAAAAATATTCTGTGAGATCAGTGTGGGATAGAAAACGATGGGCGATGCACATGAAATTGTGCACCGCCCAATGCGTTTATTTTGAAGCAGCTCATGCTGTGAGCCGTTCGGGTTTAATTTACAGCCACTTTATAGGTTTGGCCTGCCACACGCACCACATAGAAGCCTGCCGATGGCACAGTCACAGATTTGCCTGCTCCACGATAAATAAGCACGCCATTCACGTCAAATACTTCCACCACGGCATCATCGGCAGCACCACTAACAGTGATGGCACCATCTGCGGCCGCCACCTTCACCGCGTCAGCCTTAGCATCAGTAATCCCTGAAGAAACAATATTAAGGAAGTAACTCCAGGGAACAGTAGTCTTATAGCGATTCAGCGATTCAGTCGGCACCGCCAATTCACAAGTTTCATAACATGAATTATCAAAAACTTCAGAACAATTATAATCAAAACCATATCTACAAAATGGTGGATATACAGCATTCATTTTGATTAATTTCAAGCCTGTGCAACCCAGAAATGCACCTCTCCAGATATAAATCACGCCACGTGGAATGGTCACGTTCGTCAAACCGGTGCAGCCTTCAAACGCCCTCCCCCCGATGCTGGTCATGCCTTCCTGAATGGTCACGCTCGTCAAGCCCGTGCAGCCAGAAAACGCATCATCCTCGATGCTGGTCACGCTGCTTGGGATGGTAACACTCGTCAAGCCGGTGCAGCCCAAAAACATACTCTTCTCGATGCTGGTCACGCCATCCTGAATGGTCACGCTCGTCAAGCCGGTGCAGCCTGAAAACGCACTCGCCCCGAAGCGAGTCACGGTGCATGGAATGGTCACGCTCGTCAAACTTTCACAGTTCTTAAACGCTTCCTCCCCGATGCCGGTCACGCTGCCTGGGATGGTCACGCTCGTCAAGTCGATGCAGCCTTCAAACATATTTCTCCCGATGCTGGTCACGCCATCCTGAATGGTCACGCTCGTCAAACTTTCACAGTTCTTAAACGCATACCACCCAATGCTGGTCACGCTGCCTGGGATGGCCACGCTCGTCAAGCAGACACAACCAGAAAACGCATCCTTCCCGATGCGGGTCACGGTGCCTGGAATGGTCACGTTCTCAATGTTTTCGCAACCTGAAAACGCATAAGCGCCTATTGACGTCACACCGTAATTGATGAGAACCTTTGAAAATTCATCTTGATACCCTTTCCAAGGTGCCTCAGAATAGTAGGAATAGTTGGGCATATCTCCTTCTCCTGATATATATAATACGCAATCCTTTATTTTCCAAGATGTTGAGCCTGCCCAGAGGTCGGCGCATGACAGCAGCAGTACCGCCATCAGCACAGTAATCTTTTTAATCATTCGTTTCATAATCAATACGTTTTATTTATTATTTATTAGGTTCAAATTCTGAATAATCTTTTTCCAGATCCTTATATTCAGCATACTTTATCACCTTTTTATGCCAACAAAAACCGAAGGTAAATATAGCGCAAGCAAAAAATAGAGATTGGCCTAATGATAAGGATAAGGGGAATAGGATATCAAAACACTTGAGTTTACAAAATGTTGCCACAGCTATCATAAAGCCTAAGAATGTGGCCACATCCATCATAAAGCCAAACACGCCTTGCACAAAATCGTTTTCGCACTTCTTGAACGGTGTGTAGCTCTCAGGGAAAATCCCCATAATTTTATGGTCCGACGTCGAACAGCCTTTCTGTTCACTGAAATACTTGCACCTGATGGCATAGATGATAAACTGCTCCTTACGCTGGTAGGCTCCTCTGTCAAGGCAAAATATATACAAAATGGCAAGCACAATGATTGCCGCATCGGCAGTCAGCAGGAAAGCGCCGATAGTGTAGGTGTCATCTTTCGCCATAATGCCGGAAGTGAGAGTCTCCGCACTGGTGTGCAGGAACACGTAGCCATACGCATACAGCACAGCCAGCACACTGCCAATAAAGGTCAAGGTACTGCCCACATAAGCATTGTTGTTGACGGCATATTGTTCATGAAGCTGAAGCTCCATTTCCTGCTGCATCCTCATGCTGCTTTGCGCATCATTACTCACTTCCTCGTGGTGTTTGATTTCTCCGTCGGTGTCAGCATCACCGACTCTAACCCGATTGCAGAAAAACGACAGAATCATATTCTTAAATTGAATAGCCATGTCTTAAAATTTTAAGTTTATGTTTAAGAACATTAATTAGCACATAAGAGTTGCACAAGTATTCCTCAAATAAATATCAAAGAAATCAGCCGAGCAGAAATCACTGCATTGCAGAAAAAAAGATAGCAAACTATCTGCTGAAAAATTCACAGAAAAATCATGCCGGAAAGAGCCAAAAAATGAACTTTTGAGAACCACTAAATCTATTTTGAAGCAGCTCATGCTGTGAGCCGTTCGGGTTTAATTCACTGCCACTTTATAGGTTTTGCCTGCCACACGCACCACATAGAAGCCTGCCGATGGCACGGTCACGGATTTGTCTGTTCCACGGTAAACGAGCACGCCATTCACGCCATATACTTCCACCACGGCATCATCGGCAGCACCACTAACGGTGATGGCATCACCTGCAGCAGCCACCTTCACCACATCAGCCTTAGCGTCAGTAATTCCTGAAGAAACAATATTAAGGAAGTACCACCATGGATCAGTAATCTTATAGCGATCAAGCGATTCATTCGGAACCGCCAATTCGCAGTTTTTGTAACATTCATCAGAAAAAACTTCATTTCCACATTGAGGTGGTATTATAGCATTCACTTTGACTAATTTCAAGCCTATGCAGCCATAAAACGCCTGATCCTTGATACTGTTCACACTACTCGGAATAGTCACACTCTCCAAGCCTATGCAGCCATAAAACATGCCTCCTTCGATGCTGGTCACACTGCCTGGAAAAGTCAAACTCGTCAAGCTTGTGCAACCATAAAACGCACCACCCCCTATGCTGCTCACGCTGCCAGGAATAGTCAAGTTCGTCAAACTTTCACAGTTATTAAATGCATATGACCCGATGCTGGTCACGCCTTCTTGAATGGTCACGCTCGTCAAACGTTCGCAGCCATCAAACGCTCTCTCCCCGATACTGGTCACAGAGGCAGGAATGGTCACACTCGTCAAACCAATGCAGCCACGAAACGCTCTCTCCCCGATGTTGATACCATTGCCTGAAAAGGTCACGCTCGTCAAACCAGTGCAGGCCTCAAACGCTTTCAACCCAATGCTGGTACCACTGCCTGAAATGGTCACGTTCGTCAAACCGGTGCAGCCACCAAACACTCCATCCTCAATGCTGGTACCACTTCCTGAAATGGTCACGTTCGTCAAACCGGTGAGGCCACCAAACACTCTTCCCCCGATGCTGACACCATTGCCTGAAATGGTCACGCTCGTCAAACCGGTACAGCCATAAAAAACAAGATAATCAATTTTCAACTTGTTACCAGAGATCATTAAACTCTTCAGACCAGTGCAGCCAGAAAACGCCCACCTCCCTATGCTGGTCACGCTGCTTGGGATGGTCACACTCGTCAAGCCACAGCCCTCAAACGCCCACTTCCCGATGCTGGTCACGCTGCTTGGAATGGTCACGCTCGTCAAGCCGCTGCAGCCACTAAACGCATTCTGCCCGATGCTGGTCACGCTGCCTGGAATGGTCACGCTCGTCAAACCTCTGCAACCAAAAAACGTTTTCGGCCCTATGCTGGTCACGCAGTCTGAGATGGTCACGTTCGTCAAACCGGTGCAGCCAGAAAACGCACTCCCCCCGATGCTGGTCACGCCACTTGAAATGGTCAAATTCTCCAAGTGTTTACAACTCTCAAATGCACTCTCCCCGATGCTGGTTACGCTGCCTGGAATGGTCACGCTCTCAATATTTTCGCAACTTGAAAACGCTTTATCTCCAATGCTTGTCACACCACTTGAAATGGTCAAATTCTCCAAGTGTTTGCAACTCTCAAATGCACTCTCCCCGATGCTGGTTACGCTGCCTGGGATGGTCATGCTCTCAATGTTTTCGCAACCCTTAAATGCATTCTTCTCGATGCGGAAAACGCCATTTGATAAGGTAACACTCGTCAACCCTATGCAACCTTCAAATGAACTTGCCCCAATGTTTGTATTGGTACCTGAGATATCTACACTCTTTAAACCTGTACAGCCAGTAAATGCATATCCCCCGATGCTTCCAGGGATAGAAACACTTGTCAAACCTATGCAACCCTCAAACGCGTACTCCCCGATGCTGGTCACGCCTTCAGATAAAGTCACGCCCTCCAAGCCAGTGCAGCCAGAAAACGCATATCCCCCGATGCGACCAGTTACAGTCATGCTTGTGAGACCTGTGCAACCTTTAAACGCACGATCCCCGAGGTTAGTCACGACATCTGTGAAGGACACGCGCTTCAAGCCGGTACAGTCCTCAAACGCACTCTCCCCGATGCTGGTCACAGAGGCAGGAATGGTCATGTCATTACGACCGGTGCAATTATAAAACGCTCTTTTTCCTATGCTGGTGACGCTGCTTGGAATTTTTGTTTTTTTACAACCAAACAATAAAGTATTTGTCGAGGTTTCTATTATAGCGTTACAATCCTCGCGAGAATCGAACAATTTATTACCTTTATTCACCTTCAGCGTAGTTAAATTTCCACACCTCTCAAACGCACGCTCTCCGATGTTTGTCACATAGGCAGGAATGGTCAAACTCGTCAGAGCTGTACAGCCTTCAAATGCACTCTCACCAATGTTGGTCAAGAAAATTGGCAAGGTCACACTCTTCAGACTTTTGCAGCCGTTAAATGCATGATCTCCGATGCTGGTCAAATGATCTGGAAAGGTCACACTCGTTAAGTTTGTGCAACCGTTAAATACATGGTCCTCGATGATGGTCACGCCTTTCGGAATAGTAACACTCGCCAAGCTTTTACAGCCAGAAAACGCACCATCCGCAATATAAGTCACGCTGGTTGGAATGACCATGCTCTTCAAGCTAAAGCAGTCTGCAAAGGCTTTTTTACCGAGAAAACCTAAGCCTTTATCTGGTATAGAAACACTCTCCAAGCCTGTACAACCTTCAAACGCACCCTGCCAGATGTCTCTCACACTGGCAGGTATGATCACACTCTTAATGTTACCGCAATCAATAAAAGCTTCCCCGCCGATTGACGTTACACCCTCTTTGATGACAACCTTCGAATAATTACGTGCTTTTATAATATTATTATCATAAAAAGAATTTGGGCCACTCCCACCCATATCACCTGTTCCTGAAATAGTTAATACGCCACTGGTCACTTCATAAGTTAGCGACTCTGCCCATAGGTTGGAGCACGACAGTAGCAGCACCGCCATCAGCACAGTAATCTTTTGAATCACTCGTTTCATAATCAATACGTTTTACTTATTAATTTTTAGGTTTATATTCTGAATAAATATTTTCAAAATCCTGATATTTAGCATATTCACGCTTCTTAGTACAAAAGCAAATACGAAAAGTAAATGCCACAGTCACCAACGATACAGCGAGGTTTAATATCATGGGTTGAGTTGCAAAATAAACGATTTTAATTATTGTTGCCACAACTATTAAAATCGCTAAGAATATGACCACACCCATCATAAAGTTAAACACGCCTTGCACAAAATCGCTTTTGTCTTTCTCGAACGGTGTGTAACCTTTTGGGAAAATCCCCATAATTTTATGGTCCGACGTCGAACGGCCTTTCTGTCCACTGAAATACTTGCACCTGATGGCATAGATAATGAACTGCTCCTTACGCTGGTAGGCTCCTCTGTCAAGGCAAAAAAGATACAAAATGGCAAGCACAATGATTGCCGCATCGGCAGTGAGCAGGAAAGCATCGATAGTGTAGGTATCATCTTTCGCCATAATGCCGGAAGTGAGAGTCTCCGCACTGGTGTGCAGGAACACGTAGCCATACGCATATAGCACCGCCAGCACACTGCCCAAAAAGGTCAAGGTACTGGTCACGTAGGCATTGTTGTTGACGGCATATTGATTATGAAGCTGAAGCTCCATTTCCTGCTGCAACCTCATGCTGCTTTGCGCATCATCACTCACTTCCTCGTGGTGTTTGTTTTCTCCGTCGGT
>JBNMJK010000001.1:0-101436 GCA_050873765.1 Sodaliphilus sp. | reverse complement strand
GGTATGTCATGCTTATCACTGGAATAAGTGGGGCTGATTCCATGGCTTCGGCAATTAATTGTCAAAAAAAACAATCATTGCGCCATTCTGTTATGAGTGACGCAATGATTGTTTTTTTTGAGGGGAGAGGAAAAAAGGTTAGTTTAGAATGTCGGAAGTTTCTACTACGAAGAAGTAGCCCTCCACGTCGTCGCGCTTGCCATACACGAAGCTGCTGCCGTTGTGGTAGTCTTTTTTCACCGGCTTTGCGCCATGAAGCGTTTTAAACATCACCTTTTCATGGTCTTCATCGAATGGATAGGAAGGCAGTCCGTTGAATGGCACGAAAAATGGCATCTCCACAGTTTTTGATGGTGGAAATATGGTGTTGAAGTCGGCGTGCACTTCAGAATACTTTTTGCCGTCTTGCAGATAAAGCACCAATGTGTCTTGCGTATTGTTCACCACATACACACGGCGGCGGTCGGCGTCGTCGGTGCACGAAGCTATCATCATGCCTACTACCATCAGTAGTGCTAAGCCTAATAATTTTTTCATATCTTTTTGCTGTTTTTTTATTTCTGCAAATTTAATGATTACACGCAATATTACCAACATTTGCGCCACGTAAAAAATGAGAGCGCCGCGAAGCCATCTTCGCGGCGCTCTTGCATATAGGAATTTCAAAAGACTCCTCAGAGGGCTAGATTAGCCAATCAGAGGTTTTATTTCACAATCACCTTGTGGGTGGTGCCGTCGGCTACAATCAGGTAAACGCCAGGCACTACGTCAATTTCATTGCCAGTGCCCACCAGAGCGCCAGTAGTGCTGAACACACGCACGCTCTTAGCGCCATTCACCTTGATAACGTTGCCGTTCACAGTCACCTTCACGCCATTGTTTTCAATGTCGGTGGCATAAGTGGTGCCATCTACACTGATGGTAAGGCGAACGTATTGAGTTTTACCCTTCTGGGTAGCGCTCACCACCACCACCTTCTCGGCGTTAGCCGCAGCGTTCACGCTGAGTGCGTCGCCATCGATAGCTGCAGTGATATTACCCTTAGCAGAAACTTCCTCTAATGCGTAAGCAACGGTAGAGCCATCGCTTTCGAGGTTGAAGAGCTCGCTCAAGGCAATGTTGGAGTCGCCCACGCGAACGGTGCGTTCTGCCTCAGTTTCTGGACGTTTGCCGTTCAGGTTGTCGATACACAAGTAAGCAGGAGTATTCATTCCATACTGGCCGGTGTCGCTGCTTGTGAATTTGAATGTGAGACTGGTCACCTTGCCCAGTGAGCGCAAGTCGAGCCACTGCCAGCTGTTGAGCATGTAGTGGTCGGCCTCATTCTCGCTTCTGAAGTCGGCAAGGTAGAAGTCAACGCTCTTGGTGCCTTCAGCAGTGGTGCCTTCGGCTGTGAGCTTGAACCAGTCGCCCTTAGCAAACTTGTGAGCGAAGCTGTCGCCATTGGTCATGCTGCTGATAGCGTAGGCATCGTTGGTGATGAATGCGCCTGCAATGCTGTCGCCTTCTTCATTGTTGGTCACCTCAATGCTTGCGCCGCTTGGGTAAGCCGCACAGTAGTTGCTTGAGCCGTCCACGCCAGAGCCAACAGAAGAGTTGAACTGGTCGTCGAGGCTGCTGAATGAAGTGGAAGTGCTGTTGCTCAAAGCATAGCCATACCACCAGCCGCCCATGTCGGCCACGTTGAAGGCATACGATCCGCTGAAGAACTTGTCTCCATCGTTGTCGCCAGCGAAGTGGCTGTTTTCAGCCAGATAATTGTCGTCGAATGTTGCAGCCACAGCAGCACCAGTCACATAAACGGAAGTTTTTGCAGTAGCAGACTGTCCGTCGTTGCTCTTCACGGTGAGCTTGTAGCCATAAGTGTAAGCTGGATATACTGCCACAGTGGCCTCGTTAGAAACCACTTGGTTCATCTGGTCGCGCCATTCATAAGTGTAAGGCTCTTCACCGCCTTCCACAGTGGCTGCGAGTGTAGCGCTGCCGCCTTCCTCGATGCGAGCCACAGGGTTGCTCATAGTGATGGTGAGAGGATCAAAGTGACGGAGAGTGGTGAACACGTCGGTAGTGGCCACATCGCTCTTAGCGCCGTCGTAAGCGCTCTCGAGCAAGAAGTAAGCGCGATACTTGCTTCCTGATTCAAGATTGCTGAACACGGTGTTTGTCTCCTCACCAGCATTCACGCTTACAGGAGTGGCGGTGAGCAGGTCGTCGGCCGATACCACCTTCTTAGGCAGGCGTGCGGCCTTGCGTGCAGGAGCGTTGGTACTTTCCTCAGTCACCTTCTCCACCTTGGCATAGAGCTTACCGCTCACGTTCCACTTGGTCTTGACGGTGGCAGAAGTCTCATCCACATTAGCCACCACTGGGTAGCCTTCAGCTATTTCAGGATCCTCAACGGTGATGTCCTGATATTCATAAGCGCCAATAGTAGGATGCTCAGCGCTGCGGGTCACACCCTTGATATCAGTGGTGATGCCTTCGATAGGCTCACCAGCCTGGAGATTGCCTGCTGCGCGGAGCTGGAGATCGGTCTCACCCACGAAACTTGCAGAATCCACAAAGTTGGTCTGGTCGCCCACAATGGTGTTGAACGCATCGATTTTTGTACCGTTCATGATAGCGCTGTCAGCAGCAGCAAACATAGCGTTGTGGCTGAACTTCATGCGCTTAATGTATTCATTGCCGTACACAAACATTGTAGGACTTGAAGTAGTCAAGTTCTGGAGCAAGTTGTTCTTGAACACAATGCCTGTGAACTTCTCATTTGAAGAGATGCGTGAGGTGTAGTAGCAATAGCCACCCTTACCCGCAATTCTCACTGTGTTGTAGAACACATGAATGTCCTTACAGTCGGCAGTGAACTGAATACCTGCGGTGCTTGCCGATGGCGAAGCGGTGATGTTAACGGTATTGTTATACACAAGCACTGGCTTGTCGTCGGTGCCGTAACATTCAGAGCGCAAGTAGATACCACCGCTATAGTAAGCGTGAGTGTTGGTAATCTTGTTGTTGCTGATCACCACATTTCCGCGAGAGCGGTACAGGTCCACGCCCCAGTAGCCGGTGCGCTGGGTGAGGCTCTGGTTGATGGTGTTGCCATCAACGATTACATCGTCTTCATCGGTCACATACACGCCCTTGCTGCCGCCATTGTTGATCACGTTGCCAATCACCTTCAGGCCTTTCTCGCGCGTGTATCTTATATAACCAGTGCCACCAAGGTGGAGAGCGATGTAGCCGCCTTCAAACTCACTGTTCTGCACGGTGAAGTAGTCGTTGTTCTTGCCTTCTTCATCTTTAGCCTCAGTGAGCACGAGGTACATGCCGCTATAACCAGAGGTTACGCACTCAGCCTTCACATACACATTGTCCACAGTCACGTGGCGGCTTTGGTTGTATACTTGGATAGCACTTGGGAACTCTTGGGTATTAGGAATCACAGACAGATTCTTAACGGTAACGTAAGAGGTGCTGTCGATCAAGAACACACCTTCCTTATGGCTGCCATAAGCAGGCTCAGTGTAGGTGCCACCAGTAATCACCACATCACTGCGATTGCCGCTCTGGCTTTCGAATGTGATGGTGTTGGTAGCGCTCACGCCATTCACTTCCTTAATACGGACATTTTCAGCGTAAGTGCCATTTTCAATCTTCATCACCACAGGGCCTTCCACACCATTTTTCTTCAAGGCATCGGTAGCCGAAGCGATGGTTGCATAGTTGGCATTGCCAGAAGCGCCAATGGTGTAAACACCCTTCATACCCGACTTGATGATGCGGGAAGCCGCATTGCCACTGATAGCCACATTGTTGCCGTCAACGCTCACACCAGTGATCTGAGCAGCCACAAAGTTGGAGGCTTGAGCTTCAGCGTCGATGTCGTAGGTGAGCCAGAAGTAGAAGGTGCCGAAATCGCTGATTTCAACATCGTTTTCAGCAGTAAGGGTGTTGGCATCGGTAGCAGAGATGCTGCTCAGCGAAGCCACGCAGTTGTTCTCATTGAATGTTTCGCTCTTGCCAGTGTAGAAGAGACGTGCGCCGGTCACGTTGGCAGTGTTGGTGGTGCCATCGGCCTTAAACGTGAAGTTGTTCAGCTTCAGCGTACCACGGTCGCCAGTCACGGTCACGGCAATGCGCTGCATAGGAGCATTGCTTGCGCCACGGGTCACGGCATCGGTGCGAGGAGCGGTAGCCTCCATAGTGCTCACTACGAATGGAGTGAGCTCGTGGAGCGACACTTGCATTTCAAAGCCGTCGTATTTGGTGGAAGATGATGTAGGACCATCAAACTTAACGGTGAGTGCGCCATCGGCAGCCTTAGAGATATATGTTGGAGGAGCCGACACATAATTGTAAGTGCCCACGAGGTGAGCGTCGTCCACGCCTTCACCATCGTAGATATACACCTTACCCGAACCGGTAGAGAACTTAGAAGTTTCGAGTTGGATAGCGCAGTTAGGCTTGCCTGGCTTGAAGATAGTCACGCCCTTGAAACCCACACTCACAGGATTCTCCTTGCCGCCATCGTCGTAGAACATAGTTGGGTTGGTGACGGTGATGCGAGTGGTGTCGGTGGCCATAATCACAATGTTCTTAGCCACACGCACGCCCTCAGGGTCGCCATCAGCCACTTCAGTGGTCTTGCCGTCGGCAGTCTTGATGCTCACGAGTTTTGCATCGAGCTGAGTGCCAGAGGCGGCTTCATTCTTCACATCGTATTTCACCCAGAAGTAGTTGGATCCTTCAGCGAGTTCACGCTCACCCTTCACCGAAACGGTGGCGGTAGGATTCTCTACATTGCCGAATGCCACAGCAGTGGCTTCGTCGTTGGTATTGTTGTAGAGCACGCTCACCTTGCTCACTGCCTGTTCGCAGCCCTTGAGGTCGAGGTTCACTTCATTCAAAGTGGCCTTAGAGAGTGTGCCGGAAGTGTTCACTTCAAAGTCGATGATACCCACACCTGCGCTACCCACAGGCACGATTTCGGTGCTTGTCTGGTTCACCTTCACCTGGTCGATGGTCATGTCGTGATTCTTGAAAGGAGTCACGGTAGCTTCCCAACCGGTGCCGGTGTAGCTGCTGGTGGTGGTGTTAGGACTAAACTTGATGGTGATAGAGCCATCAGAAGCAGTGGAGCGGAGCGTCTTGCCTGGGCCCTTGCTTGCCTCGTCGGCGCTGCTGAGCTTCCAGAGCAGATTGTCGGCGGCAACGGTGCTACCACTATAAACTTCAAATATGCTCTTCACACCATAAGATGTGCTGCTGTAGTAAAGATCGAACTTGCTGAAGTCGAGTTGGGCCAGCAGGCCAGCTTCACCAGGAGTGAAGGTGACGATGTAGTTGCCGTCCTCAGCCTCATATTTCGAAGGATAGATCGACGATTTGGTGTCGGTGAATTTCCAAGGCTCGTAGATGGTGTGGCTGTGAGTGCCAAGAGTGGCGTGGCACACATTCTCTACGGTGCGTTGAGCCTCGTTCTCGGCAGTGGCTTTGCTTTCGCCAGCCACCACGGCATTAGCCAGGCTCAGCGTCACGGTTTCACCATTCTTGGCAGTTTCCTTCACATTTGCCACCACAGCGAAGTAGTTGTGACCTTCGGCAAGAGTGTAGGCACCATTCACTGCGATGCTGCCGCTTTCCACGGTGGCTTCGCCAAAGAGTTTGCTTGTCTTGAATTCAGTGTTGTCGCCAAGGCTGTAAACGCTCACTTTGTCGATGTTCTTCACATCAGCGGAAGTGAGGTTGAAGGCAGTCACGTCGAAAGGCTTGCTCTGGTTGTCGGTAAGCACGTCCACCACGAGCATCTGTGCCAGCTTGTCGCCGGCAGCAAGTGTTTCAGAACTTGCAGCTGTGGCAGTGACGCTCTTGAACACCATGTCGCCAGGCACAAACTGCGACACCACGGCTTCCCAGCCTTCGGCAGGAACGCCAGTGACGCTGTGCAGCGTGATGGTCATAGAACCGTCGTCGGCAGTAGATTTCACCACTTTAGGCTCTTTCAACAGGGTGGTGATCAGGTTGGTGTCGTCGGCAGTGCGGCCATTGTAGAATTTAAACACATCGTTGTAGCCCACAGAAGAGGTGTTGAAGATGGCGAGTTTTGAGAAATCCACCTTAATCTTCTGCCCTGCTGTGGCAGGCACAAATGTGATTGTGCCGTCGAAGTTCAAGCTAATCGAGCCATTTTTGCCACCATTGTCATAGAAATTGGCATCATCACTGATGGTGAAAGTGGTAGGCTCAGCGGTCATCAGAATGTTGTTGCCAACCGTCACAGGAGCAGAAGTAGAGGCTTCGAGCGTCTGCTCGGTGCCGTTCACCTTCACTTGCGTAACGGTGAGGCCAGGAATAGTGCCTTTCGCGTCGGGCAGAATGTCGGCCACCACAGAGAAGATGTTGTGTCCGCTCTTCAGTGTCACATCGCTCACCGAAAGTTCATCGCCAAGATTCTCGGCAGTAGCCAAAGCAGTGCCAGAGAAGTCTTTGCCCTTGAAGAGGCGCACATTGCTCACTTGGGTGGAGCCTGCCAGTGCGCTGGTAGAAATCTTCAGGTTATCTACATTAAACGCGTTTTTGCCACCATCGGTGAGCACGTCCACGTTCATGAGCATCTGGTTTTTAGTACCACGGTTCACCGCATTTTCATTGCTTGCGATGCTCACGCCCTTGTATTCCATGTCTTTCGATGGAAGGGCAGTGACTGTGATTTCAAAACCGGTGTCGGAGCCGGCAGAGCCAGAGTGGTAGCCAAACGACAGCTTGCCGTCGTCGGCGGTAGAGGTGTAGGTCTCACCATCGGAGCCTGTCACATACTTCTTCACCCAGCCTGCAGGCAGGTAACGCGATTGGTCTTTGCCATCAGAAGCGTTGTAACCAATCTTCTCAATTGCTCCATCGTAGAGGAGCAGATAGTTGGCGCCGGATAGCCCGACACTGTTCACTGTGATTTGAATCTTGTCACCTTCGTTCTTTGGTGTGAACACCACGCCACAGTCGCGGTAAGTGGGTAGCTTGCCGCCAGTGGCCATGGCCTTGAAGGTGATGGTTCCTTCCACAGCGTAGCTCTCCAGCCCGTTGGTAGTTTTCAGGTAGAATTCCTTGTTCAAGGGATTCCACAGCCTCTTCTTGACCTCGGCCTGAGCTGTGGGAGCTGCCATGCCGCCACACAGCAGCATCACAGCCAGAACACAAATCAGTTGAAAATTAAGAAAACGTCTCATAAATAATTAATTAAATATTTAAGAAAATATAAAACATATCCGTTTTAGTTTTATGAGGCACGAGTATGGTGAAGCCCTTCACTATGCCTGCATCTTATTGCACAAATGAGCGCACATAGTGGCGCGCCATAGCTGCTTCAAAGCTGCAGGCACAGCGAGGTTGGGTTTTTTGCATTTGAAGTGTGAAAAGAAGCGGGCGATGGTGAAATGTCGCGCACGCCAAGCAAAATTCTTCCAGGATTCCAGAAGCCTGAAAGTTCGCACTACGGTTCAAATGCCTCGTGAACCTTGCTTCCTTGCCGCCGTCTCCATGTCGCACTCTGCGCCCTTTGCGAGTGTGAAATAAAGGCAGCCACAGCTGTAGGCTTGCATAATGGGCAGGTCTTCTGACTCGTCTCCGTCGGTGCTCACGCCTTCCCGGACTATATGGTTTAGCATTAGAACAATGTGGAGCTAAACATTTTGCTTCCAGTGGCATCATTTGTGAGCCGACGCTTCGGTTTGTGAGAGGGAGACTTACAGCAGCGGGTACTGTCCGGGATTCACACCCGGTTCCCTTTTAATTCCGCGCACCCGAAAGCGCACAGAAACCCTATGCAATCGTTTGTAGGTTACAAAGCTATCACTTTTTTCTGAATTAAAGAAATAATTCGCTAATTTTTATTTTATAAGCGGTGAAAAGGCACAGGAATCAGCAAAAACAAACTACTCCTATATAAAATAAAATTGTTTCCTCCACAGTTGGTAATAGTCTATGGAGGAAACAATTATGGAGTAAAGGAGCGAAGGCGATATGTGCCGCTCTCACACGCTATTTGCCGCGGCCATTGCTGCCGCCTGCCGATGCGCCACCCACCATGTCGTCGTTGGTGATGGTGGTGGTGGCCTTCTTCACGCTTGCCTTGAGCGATCCGAAGCGATACGACACGCGAAGGCTGAACTCACGCTGATACCAGCGGCTGATGCTGTAGCCTGTGTAGTTGCCCTTCACGGTGCGCGAAGTCCATTTTGCATTTTTGGTGAAAGGATTGTTGGCATAGAGACTCACAGTGAGGCGGTCTTCTTTGAGAAACGACCGCTGAAGTCCAAGGCCGTAGAACCACTGGCGGTCGCTTTCGCTGTAGAGTCCTTCAGGGCCGCCGCCGAAGCAGCCACCGTAGGCGCTGAAGCGAATGTCGCCAGGAATACGCTGAGTGAGGCTTGCATACATATTGAAGGATAAGCCATCGTTGCGAATGTCGAGGCTCTTCACCTTATAATACATGTGGCCTACGCCAGTGTTGAGCATCAAGGTGGTGCCGATATTCACGTTGTTATACTGCACATAGCCATTAACGTTGGCCCATCGCATGAGCAAGCCGTTGATGTAGGTGGAGTATTGCACGTTGCCCTCTGTCCATTGCTTATTGGTGATGCCATTGGTGTAAATTTGCAGGCTTGGGGAAATGATGACCATAAACTTTCCGCCAATGTAGGTGTAGTTGAGCGAGTTCACGTAATTATGTGCACTCTTCAATTCGCTGTTGCCATACGATTTCGACTCAGGCGACTCCGTGACGGCCGGGTTGAGGTAGCTGATGCCCGGACGGCTGATGCTGGTGCTGAACGAGTATTTGAGCGAGTGCTGCGTGTTGAACCGATATTGCAGGCTTGCCGATGGCACCCAGTCGCTCAGATTGCTGTGGAAATTCTTCTGGCTTCCGTCGGGGAACTTGGCGCTCAAGTGGCTGAACTCGTAGCGAAGCCCTGCGCGGGCCGACCAGTCGCCCTTGTTGAAGGTGTAGCTCATATATGCCGCCGCCACTTGCGTGAGGTGGTTGAAGCGGCTGTTGGTGTCGCCTTCAGGATATCCGGTGTAGTCGAATATGGAGTGGCTCTTATTGCTGCGGTTGATGTATTTCAACCCAGTTTCCAATTTGTGGTATTTGGCGAATGGACGTGTCCAGTCGAACTGCGCAGTCTGCTCCAGGAAGTTCTCCGTTGCGTCCTTTGTGGTGCCTGTGTAGGGGAATGAAGTGCCCTCGATGTCGGAATAGGTGTTGATGGTGTTGTCTTTGTTGTGCGATGTTGACAGCAGATACGACAGGGTGAGCGTCTCGTCGGGGCGGTGAGTCTTATGCTGGAAGTCGAACCGTCCGTCGAACGAGAAGTAGTTGTTACCATTGGTGTGGTCAAGCCTGTTGTAGCTGTAGATGGTTTGCCCTGCGGCATTGCTCATCACACTTTGCAGAGAGGCATCGGCATCGTAGGTGTAGTAGTAGCCGCCAAACGAGAGCGAGAGCAGATTGAGCGTGTCGGGCTCGTAACTGGCGTCGATATTGCCGTAGTGCACGTCCACATCGGCCAGTTGGTTGCTTTTTGCAAGCAGTTCATTGCCACTGTCGGTGTAGTGCAGCAGGTTCTCGTTGCTCTGTGAATCCTTGTGTCGGGTTTGGTGATGATAGCCGTAGTTGATGCTGGCCACCACTTTGCCAATCTGCGTGGTGATATAGGCCGAAGCGTTAGGATTGCCACGGTCGGAGATGCCTGCCGACACCGTGCCCGTAACGCCCCGGGTGGTGGCGCCGTCCACGGTCACGATGTTGAGAATGGCGGTCACGCCCTCGGCATCGTATTTTGCGCCAGGTTCGGTGATCACCTCAATGCGCTTAATCATGCTGGCCGGTATGGCCTTCAGCACCTCCTTGGCGTTTTGCGACATACTGGGGTCGGGGTGCCCGTTCTTGTATATCTTGTAGCTGCTGCTGCCCTTCACCAATATATTCTCTTTGCCATCGACGGTGACCAGAGGCACTTTGCGGAGCATGTCGAGCACGTTGCGCGTCTTAGAGTCATCGTCGTTCTGCACATTATATGTAATACGGTCTATCTCGTTCTTCACCACAGGGGCTGCGGCCATCACAGTCACGCCCTGAAGCACATTGCCCGAGGCGCCAAGCACAATCACGCCCAGGTCGGCAGTCTTGTGTGAGGCATCTACGGTGAATGGCTTAGCCGCCGTGAGCTTGCCCACAGCCGATACCTGCACGCGGTAGGAGCCAGCCTGCGCTATATCGTGCGCAAAAGCGCCCTCAAGGGTGGTCACACCCGTTGCCACCACCTTGGTGGTGTCGGAGGCCTTGTAGAGCCTCACGGTGGCAAAGGCCTCACCCTCGCCAGTGGAGTCGTTCACTTGAAATTGCACGCGGTACTGTGCCATGGATTGCAGGGCGGCGGCCACGAGCAGTGTCATCAATAAAAGTTTCTTCATTCCTTATAATTAATTGTATATATCAAAAAATCTAAACTAACTATCAGCTGCGCAGAAGGCTGCGCGCACCACTAAATTGTGTCGTTTTATAATAATAGACGCAAAGTTAGCTCAAAAAGTTTCGCAAAAATAAGTTTTTTTTCTAAAAAACAATTTTTTTCTTGCACACATATAAAAAAATTCCAATATTTGCAAAATAAAGACATACGGTTTTACCACTCAAAGCATTTGAGACTTAATCAACCATACTATTAACTATTTAACTAACTGAAAACAAAAGCGTATGAAGAAACAATTCGTATTGCTTGCTTCGCTTATGATTGCCTGTGGCGCACCTATGGCTTTGACCACCAGTCAAAACCTTAGCGGCTTCACAGCTATGGCGCAAAGCAATGGTAAAGTTACCGGTACCGTTACCGACCTTAATGGCGAACCTCTGATTGGCGCCACAGTAATGGTAAAGGGCACAAAAACTGGCGCCGCCACCGACGTGGACGGCAAGTTCTCCATCAAGGCTGCGCAAGGCAGCACTTTAGTGGTCACCTACATCGGCTCCAAGCCCACGGAAGTGAAAGTCACTGGCTCCACAGTGAACATCCAGCTGGCCGACGGCACCACCAATCTTGATGAAGTGGTGGTGACCGCTCTCGGCATCAAGAAAGACAAAAAGTCGCTCGGCTACGCAGTAGAAGAGCTGAAGTCGGATGAACTGATGAAAAACAAGAGCGCCAACCCGCTAAACTCTCTGGCTGGTAAAATTGCGGGCGTTACAATCACCCAAACTTCTGGCGCAGCCGGAGCTGGTGCCCAAATTATTCTTCGTGGTGGCACATCGATCGAGCGCGACAATCAGCCTCTGTTTGTGGTTGATGGTGTGATTTATGACAACTCCACTTCCAGCATCGGTAACTCGGCCTACGACGGCATGACCTCAGCAGCCACCACAAGCTCGAACCGTATTATGGATATCAACCCTGAAGACATAGAGAATATGTCGGTGCTGAAAGGCCCTGCCGCCTCGGCTCTTTATGGTTCACGAGCAGCTTCAGGCGTGGTGCTGATCACTACAAAGAAAGGTAAGGAAGGAAATGTGGAGGTAAACCTCAACCTAAAATACGTCACATCTTGGGTGAAGAACCTTCCTAAGACTCAAACTCGTTATAAGCGAGGCAGGTATAACGGTCTTGATTCAAACGGTAACGCTAACCTCGATGAAACCACTATCACTTCTTCTTGGGGTGCTGAATATGCCGCTGGCGATCAGATCTACGACAATATTGGCGACTTCTTCCAGAATGGCGGCATTTGGGACACCAACTTAAGCGTGAGTGGCGGCAATAAAAATGGTAATTTCTTCCTCTCTGGCTCGTATTACGATCAAGACGGCATTGTTCCCACTACCGGTTTCTCCAAAACCACTTTCCGTTTCAATGGCGAGCAAAAATATAAGATTTTCACCTTCAATGCCAATGCTGCATATTCTCAATCACGCACCAACAAGACGCTTACTTCTGGTGGCCTATACAACTCCAGCGGAAGTGGCTCCATGGAAGCTCTTTATGGTTGGTCGCGCAGCGAAAATATGAAGCATTACCTGAATGAAGATGGCACCAAATACCGTATGTTTGCCGGCAACCAGGGTCTTGAGGCTGACGTGGAAAATCCATACTGGATGCTCGACAACTACTGCTTGAAAGATAATACCGAACGCTTTACTGGCAGTTTCAGCGTGAAAGCCGACCTCACCAGCTGGTGGTGGGTTTCCTATCGCATGGGTGTTGACTCCTACACTACAGAAAACAGCAACCGCATTGCTGAAAACGCTGCAGTGAAAATGCTTTGGCAAAATGGTATGATGAGCGAAAACTCTCTACGCTATCGCTACCTTTCCACCAACTTGATGACAAACTTCAACAAGCAATTCGGTGATTTCAATATCAACCTGATGCTTGGTACAGCTACCGACTACACTCGCTCGAACTACAATTACCGCTATGGTTGGAACTTTATCATACCCGGATTCTACTCCTTTGAAAATATCGCTACCGATGACAAGTTCTTCAAGACTTATTTAAGCCGCCATCGTCTGGTGGGCGTATATGGCGAACTTCGTGCTGACTGGCGTAATGCTGTGTTCGTGACAGTTACAGGCCGAAACGACTGGTCGTCAACGCTGCCAAAAGCCAACCGCTCATACTTCTATCCTTCTGTTAGTGGCGCTGTGGCATTTACAGAACTGATGGGTGAGGCTCGCCCTGAATGGCTGAGCTTTGGTAAAGTGCGAGCATCTTGGGCTAAAGTAGGTAAAGATGCCGCTCCTTATTCAACAATCACCTATCTGAACTCACCAGCATCAATGATTGGAGGCCTGACTGGATACGGAACGAGCTGGACTCGTGGTAATCCACTTCTTAAGCCAGAAATGACAGAGTCAACAGAAATTGGTCTTGAATTGAGATTCTTGAACAATCGCTTGAAATTTGACTACGCATATTACACCAACAATTCCCTTGACCAGATTGTAAAGCCTCGCGGTCCACAATCCACTGGCTATATTTTCTGCGCACAGAATATTGGTGACGTGTACAACAAAGGTATGGAGCTCACCATTGGTGGCACACCTGTTCAAACCAAGGACTTCACTTGGGAAACGAGCTTGAATATTTATGGTAACCGAGGCACTGTAAAGAACTTGCCACAAGGCACTGAAGCTCTCTACATCACCGACGTGCAATTTGGTGGAGCACAGGCTGCTTCATTCAACAATGGTGTATTTATGGGTATTTCAGGCTACAATTGGAAACGTACAGAAGATGGTAAAGTGATTCTCAATAGTGATGGCATGCCAACATACAATAACAGCACCCGCGTGTATTGCGGCAATCGTGAGCCAAAATTCCAAGGCGGATGGAACAACACCATCTCTTACAAGAACTTCACACTCAATATGGCATGGGAATTCCGTGTGGGTGGCGACATCTACAATGCTACCGACTACTACATGGTAAAGAACGGTATGAGCGACCTCACAGCAAACCGTGACCAACTCGTGATCTCAGGCGTAGTTGAAGAAGGAGGAAAGTATGTAGATAAAACTTTCACATTCAACGCCAACGAAACTTACACACTTTCTGGTGCTAAGGTGTCGGGAAAAGAAATGATTCAGCGCTATTATACCGACTACTATCATCTGGAGGCCACAAACTTTATCACCAAAGTTAACTCTCTGCGATTGAGAACTATTGCTCTTACTTACACTCTGCCAAAGGACTTGCTCGCCAAGACTAAGGTGATTAAGGCTGCGTCTATCAATGCTACTGCCAACAATCTGCTTCTGTTTACCAACTACCGTGGTGACCCAGAATCTTCATCTGCAGGATCTGGTATCACTGGCTCTGGTGCCACAGGTATTGATTACTGCTCTGTGCCTTCCACAGCAAGTTTCACTTTCGGTGTGAACCTCACATTCTAACATGATTTATTGTTAAATACATAAAAACAGACGATAATATGAAATTTAAAAATATATTTATAGGGGTCTTGGCGCTATCGATTAGTGCGTCAATGGTGTCGTGTAACGACTACCTCAACATTAACGACGACCCCAACACTCCTGCCCTGGAAACTGTTTCTGTGAGCAAACTGCTGCCTTGGGTTCAGTACCACTTAGGGTACGCAACTGGCGCTCATGGCTTCCGCTCACAATTCATTTGTGGAGCCTTTACATCAACCTCCCGCGTGATTCGTGACGGGTGCTCTGCCCAGTGGGAAGCCACAGCGAGCTTGAGCACCACGCCTTACCAACAATTCTTTGTGGGCGCCGGACCAAGCGTAGTGCAAATGTATGAGAAAGCTAAAGAAACTGGCGCTTACCACTATGCCGCAGCTGCGCAAGTGCTGAAGTCGTACGGATTCTTACTTATGGCCGACATGTATGGTGAAATGCCTTATTTCGAGGCTGTTTCCACCTCAGCTCATCCTAAATACGACAATGGGGAAACCATCTACACAGAGTGCTTGAAAAACATCGACGAAGCCATTGAGCTGTTCAACACCGAACAGAAACCCAACACTCCTTCGCTTGCTGAAGGCGATAGCTGGAATGGTGGCAATGTGCAGAAATGGCTCAAAATGGCATATTTGCTGAAAGCAAGAACTCTTAACCAACTCTCTAAGAAGTCGAAGTATTATGATCCTGAGATGATTCTCGACTGCATTTCTAAAGCGCAATCTTCAATCGACGACGACACTTATATCCTCGCAGAAGATACGAAGGAAACCTCTAAGGACTTCATCTCTACCGACCCGATGAAAACCAACTGGAACTGGAACCAGACTTATAATGGAAACCGTCACACCACGCTACCAACAAAATGGTTGGTTGACCTACTTGTTAATTTCGACAACAAGGGCATTGAGGACCCACGCGCTGATAAAATTATCGGTTGGCGTCAGTTCAATATCGACGGAAAGAAAACATGGATTAGAGGTAAAGGTGTGGATATGAGCACCGATGTACGTCTTCCTAACGGTATGTCTAACTTTATTGTGAGAACTAAGGACAATTCCGGTTGGAGTCCATCTCTTCCCTCACGCGCAGCCGACTCTGTGTATGTAGGTATATTTGCTGGTTCAACTGGTGTATATAACACAACTTCTGTTATTTACGACAGAGGCACTGTGGGTTGGGCACAATCTTCAGGCAATGTGTATATCCGTCCTAACAGTCCTTATCTTTGGGCCACTTATAGTGAAGCACAGTTCATTAAGGCTGAAGTACTATTCAAGAAAGGTGACAAGGCTGGTGCTTTCCAGGCCTACAAAAATGGCATCAAGGCCAACATTGACGAAATGAACAAGATGTTGACCACCTGGACTGGCTCGCCTTACGACAACTGCCCTTCTTTCGGACAGATGGACGATGCTAAAATTGAAGCATTCCTCAATGGCGCTATCGGCACGGCCGACGACATTACAATGGAAAAAATCATGACACAGAAGTTCATTGCCATGCTTTACTCCACTGTTAACTGGAACGACATGCGCCGCCACGACTATAAGGACTACATGGGCTGGGCAATACCATACGAGTATCACCAGAATGCCGCTGCCTTGAGAGCCATACCTGAAGGTAAAATGTGGCGTCGTATTAAGCAATGTTCTCACGAGCTGAACTACAACGAAGCCCAACTCAAAGCTATCCAGCCACATTTCAACGATGATGACGTGTGGACAATACCTGTTTGGTGGGACGTTGAAGAATAACTACAAACTAAGATTATGACTTTCGGGAAATAAACCGTTAGGTTAAGAATAGGAGCGCCAGGGTTGAAAAAATCACCTTGGCGCTCTTTCTTTTATATCAGACAAAGCTAATGAGGGCACTAAAAATTGTGGAGGGAATAATGTGGGAAATTCAAGGGAAATTTGTAAGTTTGTAGTTGCTTTAACTGGTATGTAAAAAAAAGAGCAGTAACTTGGGAAAAATATGGCAGATGTAGTAAAAATGACACCACAAGAAGAAGATATGATGATAGAGAATGCCTATCAAAACCTTCTCAACGGCTATTTGCATAGCAATCACCGCAAAAAGGTGGAGATTATTGAAAAGGCATATAAGTTTGCCCGTGAGGCACACAAGGGCGTGCGCCGCCGGTCGGGTGAGCCTTATATCATGCACCCTATAGCCGTGGCACAGATTGTGAGCCAGGAGATAGGTTTGGGCTCCACGTCGATTTGCGCAGCCCTGCTCCACGATGTGGTGGAAGACACTGAATACACCACCGAGGACATCGAGGCTATGTTCGGCAAGAAAATTGCCCAGATTGTGGATGGCCTCACCAAGATATCAGGCGGTATTTTCGGTGTTCACGCCTCGGCTCAGGCCGAAAACTTCCGCAAGCTCCTGCTCACCATGAGCGACGACATTCGGGTGATTCTCATCAAGATGGCCGACCGCCTGCACAATATGCGCACCCTACAGTCGATGCCCCCTGCCAAACAATACAAAATTGCGGGCGAAACCCTCTACATCTACGCTCCGCTGGCGCACCGCCTGGGCCTGTTTGCCATCAAAACCGAACTTGAAGACCTGAGCTTCAAGTATGAGCACCCCGAAGAATACAAGGCCATAGAGGACCAAATTGTGGCCAACACGCCGCACAACAAGGAGATTTTTGCTCGCTTTGCAGCGCCAATCAATGAGCGGCTCCACAAGATGGGGCTGAAATATGAGTTCAAGGCGCGCATCAAGTCGCACTACTCCATCTGGAAAAAGATGGAAACCAAGCACATTCCGTTCGACCAGGTGTATGACTACTATGCGGCACGCATCGTGTTTGAATGCGACAACGAGGCCGACGAAAAACGCATCTGCTGGAACATCTACAGCGAAATCACCGACCTCTACCAGATGCACCCCGACCGCCTGCGTGACTGGATCAGCAATCCGAAGGCCAACGGCTACCGCGCGCTACACGTGACCGTGATGGGGCCCGACGGCAACTGGGTGGAAGTGCAGATCAGAAGCCGGCGCATGGACGACATTGCCGAGCGTGGCTTTGCTGCCCACTGGAAATATAAAATAGGCGAAGGCGAGGAGGAAAGCGAACTCGCGGCATGGCTCCAGACCATTGAAGACATTCTCAAGAACCCAGAGCCTAACGCTATCGACTTCCTCGACACCATCAAGCTCAACCTGTTTGCCAGCGAGATTGTGGTGTTCACCCCAAAAGGCGAGCTAATCACGCTCCCGAAAGATGCCTCGGTGCTCGACTTGGCGTTCACGCTCCACACCGAGCTGGGCACACACTGCATAGCCGGCAAAATCAACCATAAGCTGGTGCCCATTTCACACAAGCTCGCCAGTGGCGACCAGGTGGAGGTGCTCACAAGCCAGTCGCAGCAGCCAAGCCCGGAATGGGACAAGTTCCTCGTCACGGCCAAGGGTAAGACTCGGCTGAGGGCGGCACTCCGCCACGACCGTCGCGCCCTCATCACCAAGGGCGAGGAAATGCTGAAGAAATTCCTGACCGACAACGATGTGGAAGCCTCTATCGACCACATCAACCGCATCGTGACAGCGGAGCGCGTGAAAAGCAGAGACGAGCTGTATCAGATGGTGGCCAACAATGAGATTGCGCTGTCGGCAAGTATGCTCAAAGTGTTCAAACGCACCTCCAGAAGTCTGCTTGGCCGACTAATGAACCCATTCAGCGGAAGGGGCAGCGACCCCAACGAAACGGAAGTGGTGCCGGCCGACGGTAAAATCGACACGAAAAAGGTGTATGAGCTGCGCACCGAGAACGGCAAGAGCAACTACCGCATAGCCGACTGCTGCAACCCGATTCCTGGCGACACGGTGATTGGATTCATCAACGACAAGAACGAGGTGGTGGTGCACAAGATGGACTGCGAAGTGGCCAACAGGCTGAAAAGCAGTTTTGGCGGACGCATTGTGCAGACGCACTGGGAAACCAAGGCCAAGAAATTCAACGTCACCCTCAGCCTGGAGGGTATCGACCGCCAGGGCATACTGCAAGAAATCATCTATCTGATCTCCACCAACCTGTCGCTGAACATGCGTCGGCTCAACATTAGCGCCGACGAGGGCGTGTTCCACGCCGAGCTGGAAGCCCTTGTCGATGACACCGACATCGTGACAAAGCTGTGCAAGCGGCTGAAGAAGGTGAAGGGCGTTACCTCGGCGGTGCGCGTTAGATAGACAACCCGATTATTCATTCCCTCGCAGCCATACAGTATGGTGCGAGGTCAATTATTCAGCTTTTGAATGGATTATAAAAACAATACAAAATACAAACTGCTTGCCAACATCGGGCTTACCGTGCTGTCGGTGCTGCTCATCACCTACTTCCTGCCCGAAACTGAGCTTCAGATTCCTGAGTGTCTGCGCTCCTACAAGGTGGACACCAAGTGGGCGTATGAAGACTACAAGGCGCCTTTCGATGTGGATCACTATCCCGACACGGCACTGGCCGTGAAAAGGGTGAAGGAGGAGTTTGTGCCCATTTATGAGCGCTACGATGACGAAAGCCGCATCAACCGGCTCCATGCGCTCGATTCGATTGTGCAGTCGCACCCCGATGTGCCGCTGGCTGTGCGCATGGCCATCGTGAGCAAAGTGAAGACGTGTCTCGACAAGGGCATCATCGACGAGAGCACCCGTAAAATGAAATATATCAGCGAAGACGATGAGAACATTCCCACCGCCAGTCTGTTCACCACGGAGCAGGTGCTGAAAAAGCTCGATCTCATCTGCCCGCCCAACAGCTCAGGTGCCACCATCGTGGGCGAAATAGAGGCAGGCGAACTGCTTGCCCCCAACCTTGCCAAGGACGACGCCAAGAGCTCGAAGCAATTCATCGCCGCCATTGAGTCGGCACGGCTGCCCGACGGCATCGTCACCAAGGGAAGCCTCATTATCAGGAAAGGCGACATCGTCACCCCTGAGGTGGCCAACACCTTAGGCCAGTGCTACAACCGCACGGTGGAAATCAATGAGAAGGAGGGAAGCCACATCTGGAGCTGGATGGGACAGTGCACCCTGGTGTCGCTGATGATGGCGTCGTTCTTCGCGTTCATGTATCTGTTCAGAAGCCGCACCTTCTCGGAGTTCCGCAAAATGGTGTTCCTGATTGTGTTCATCACCCTGTTCATCGTGTTTGTGGAAGTCATTTCTGTGAGGCTGTGGTGGCAAATCTACCTGGTGCCATTTGCGCTGGTGCCGATTGTCATCACCGCGTTCACCGACTCGCGTACCGCATTCTTCAGCCACATGGTGATGGTGGTGATCTGCTCCATTGTGGCGAAAGACCGCGCGGAGTTCATCATCATGCAGTTCCTTATCGGCAACATTGCCATCACATCGATGCACGACTTCTCGCGCCGCGCCCATCTCATTCGCTGCGCCTTCTTCGTGTTTTTGGGCTACACGCTGGTGTATCTGTCGATGACCGCCATCAACAAGAACTTCGCCAGCTTCTCTGAGTTTTACAACTACTACGCCGCACCTCCCTACAACAACTGGCACAACTTTGTGAAGTTTGCCCTCAACTCCGTGCTGCTGGCGTTCTCTTATGTGCTGATTTTCTTGGTTGAAAAGATATTTGGATTCACCTCCACCATGACCCTGGTGGAGCTCTCCGACACCAACAGTCCGCTGCTGCGCGAAATGTCAACCAAATGCTCCGGCACTTTCCAGCACTCGCTGCAGGTGGCCAATCTGGCGTGTGAGGCGGCATCAGTCATCAATGCCAATGTGCAGCTGGTGCGTGCCGGCGCGCTGTATCACGATGTGGGAAAAATAGAGAATCCTGCCTTCTTCACCGAAAACCAGTATGGCGTGAACCCTCACGACAGCCTCGACCCTGTGCAGAGCGCGCAAATCGTCATCAACCATGTGAGCGACGGCATGAAGCGTGCCGCTAAATATAAGTTGCCAAAGGCCATTTGCGACTTCATTGAGCAGCACCACGGCAAGGGTCGCACAAAATATTTCTACGCCATGGCATGCAAGGCCAATCCTGATGTGGAAATCGACCCCGCACCTTTCACCTACGCCGGTCCGAATCCGCAAAGCAAGGAAACGGCTATCGTGATGATGGCTGATGCCTGCGAGGCAGCCACACGAAGTCTGAAGAACCCCGACGAGGCCACCATTTCAGGCATTGTGAACAGGGTGGTGGCCAGCCAGCTAAGCGACGGGCTGCTCGACGAGGCTCCAATCAACCTGCGTGAAATCGCCATCGTGAAGCAGACGTTTATCAACCGTCTGCGCTCCATGTATCACCAGCGCATAGAGTATCCGGAAGAGGTGACTCCGCACAAGGGCAGTGAAGAGGAGCAAGCTGATGCGGAAAACGCGCCACAGGCATCTGCCGCTGCATCTTCGCCAAGTGCCGGCGCATAAGACATCATTAAATTTTATCATTGAAATAAGAAAATAGCAATATATGACTTTCTTGATTGTTACGCTCATCATAGCTTCCTGCCTGCTGATTGTGGCGCTTGTGCTCACCATCAAGCCGCTGTGGGTGGCTGCTGTGCCCGCCTTAGTGGCAATGTTGCTGCTCTACTGGGCCGACTTCTTTCAGTCGGCCTCCTTGCCCGTGTGGAAAATTGCCATATGGACGATGGCCACCGCCATTGTGGTGATGCTGCGGCGGTATCAGCCCGACGGCGAACCCGACGGCCACAACACGGGCAACCTCTATGTGGGCCTGGCATCGATTATGGGTGCGCTTTTAGGCATAGCCACAGGCCCTAATTTCGTGCTTATCGGCACCATCATTGGAGCCGTGATAGGCTTGATGGCTTATAGCAGAACCCCTCGCGGAAAGTGGATTAAATTTGCCAGTTCCACCTTTATTCAGTACTTTTGTGCCCGGTGTTTGCCAGCGATAGTGGCTGTGGCCATCATTGGCATCTGCCTGGAGTCAATCTTATTTTATGTTCGCACTTGCTTTTTTTACTCAGGAGTATGAAATTTAAATCCATCATCACCATATCAAGCGTTTGCGCTATTTTTATGATGGCGTTTGCGCTCCCGGCCTCGGCGCAGAAGAAGGAGATTATACCCGTTGACTTCAACCGTGTGAAGAGCGTTACCGCCAATCCCGAATCGCGCTTCTACTATCCAAGGCTGCTCAAAACCTACATTTCGTTCAACTACAATAAGTTTGAGCTTGAGGATATGCGAAACCTTTATTACGGCTACATGTTTCAGGAAGACTACAACCCTTACCGCCAGTCGGTTTACGCCGACAAGGTGGAGGAATACATCTACAAAAAAGAGCTGTCGCGCGACGAGTGCGACTCGCTGGAGCATTACGCCAATCTCTCGCTTCAAGACAACATGTTCGACTTCGAACAGCTTGAATACTTTGCCTACGCACTGAAAGCTAAAAAGAAATATGCGCGCTACGAGGTGTTCACCAAAAACATTCATCTGCTGCTCAGCGCCATCATGACCAGCGGCGACGGCACCAAGGAGCACCCATGGGTGGTGATTTGCCCAATGCATGAATACGACATTGTGAACTACCTCGGCTTCAAGGCTGTGGACCATGAGGAGGTGGAGGCGGGCATCGACTACGTGAAAGTGGAAAAGCGCGAAGGCAGCAAGACTGAAGGTTTTTACTTCGACGTGAAGAAGATGCTTGAGGAAGGACAAAGAAAGGGCTTTGAATAATTTTTTTTAGATAATCATTCACTCACAATATGAACACTTTTGACAAGGTGCGCCACATACGCATCAGCGACTATAATTATACCCTGCCTGACCAACGAATCGCAAAGCACCCGCTCGCCGCACGCGAGCAGTGCAAACTGCTGCTCTACCATGTGGGGGGCGACATTCAGGAAGGCCACTTCTATGATGTACCAAGCCTTCTGCCGCCCAACACGATGCTGGTGTATAACAACACCCGTGTAATCAACGCCCGTCTGCGATTCCGTAAGGCCACAGGCTCCGCTATCGAGATTTTCTGCCTCGAGCCAGTGGCTCCGTGCGACTACCAGCTTATTTTCCAGACCACTCGCTCATGCACATGGCTCTGCCTGGTGGGCAACAGCAAGCGCTGGAAGCAAGGTGCGCTCACGCAGCAGGTGAGCGTGGACGGCAAAACCATCACCCTCGAGGCCACCCGTGGCGCGCGCCGTGGCAATTCGTTTGAAATCGTGTTCACATGGAATGGCGAAGTCACCTTTGCCTCCATTCTGGAAGCGATAGGCGAGATTCCAATTCCCCCTTACCTCAATCGCGGCACTGAAGCTTCAGATTCTGCCGACTACCAAACCGTGTATAGCCACATCGATGGCAGCGTGGCGGCACCCACAGCGGGGCTCCACTTCACCGACGAGGTGCTTGCCGAATGTGACAAGCGGGGCATCACACGCCGCGAGCTCACCCTCCATGTGGGCGCAGGCACATTCCAGCCCGTGAAAAGCGAGGATATAGGCGGACACGAGATGCACCACGAGTTCATATCCGTGCAGCGCAGCCTACTTGTGGATTTGATTAATGTGGAAGGCCCTGTGGTGGCAGTGGGCACCACAAGCGTGCGCACACTTGAAAGTCTCTACTATGTGGGGCAAATTCTGGAGCAGAATCCCGATGCCGATGAAGAGGCGCTCACCGTGAAGCAATGGATGCCCTACAGCACTCCTTGCGAAATCAGCACCAAAAAAGCACTGCAAAACATCGTGGACTATCTCGACCGGCACCATGCGCAAGCCTACATGGGCAGCACCCAGCTGATGATAGCGCCAGGATTCCAGTACCGGATTATCAGCGGAATGATCACCAACTTCCACCAGCCACAGAGCACACTGCTCTTGCTCGTGTCGGCATTCGTGGGAGAAGACCATTGGCGCAAAATCTACGACTACGCCCTCGCGCACGACTTCCGCTTCCTCAGCTACGGCGACGCCTGCCTCTTTCTCAAATAGCCCCACCCTGCGCATTGTAAAAAACACATTACACTCGACAGCAGACATACTGGATTCGACCGCACTGACCGCGCGTCCTCTACAGTCTCCCCCCAGGGGGCTTTATCGGGAGAGCCGACGGTTATTCTTGGGGTGTGTGGTCGGGGGTGGCGGCGTTTCGGGCCTCGTCGAACTTTGCCCGCATGGTGGGGTTGTTGTAGGTGAGGCGGCGAATGGTGAGGCCTTCGGTGTCTTGCTGGGCAAGACGGAGGTTTTTTTCCGAGCCTGTGAGTGATTCTCTCACCTTCTGGAGCTTGGCTATTGTGTCGTCGATCTGCTTGATGGCATCGCTGAATTTTTTCGACGCCAACTCGTAGTGTCGGCCAAACTTACCTTTGAACTCTTCCATCTTGGCCTCGAAGTTGGTCACGTCCACCTCTTTGCTTTGCGCTATTTTCAGCTCTTTTCTGTAGTCGAGGCTCTTTTTTGAGGCTTGCACTATCAGATTGATGAACGGCACAAAGAATTGTGGACGAATCACATACATCTTGGGATAGAGGTGGCTCTTGTTCACGATGCCACAGTTATAGAGGTCGTTGTCGGCCTCCAGCAGGCTCACCAGCACGGCAAACTCACAGCCTTTCTTGTTGCGGTCCTCATCGAGCTTTTTCAGAAAGTCGTCGTTTTTGTGCTTAGTGGCGGTGGTGTCCATCTCGTTTTTCATCTCAAACATGATGGAGATGTATTCTATGCCGTCGTCGGAGTCGCGGAAAATGAAGTCGCCTTTTGAGCCGCTGCTGGCGTCGTTGTCCTTGTCGAAGTAGGCATTTGGCATCATCGGTCGAATGTATTGCTCAAACTGTATGCTGCAATGCTGCTCCAGCGTTTCGCCCACCATTTTAGTGGACATTTTGGTTTTCAAGTCCTTATAGTAGTCGATTTGCTCCTGCTTCATGCGTAGTTCTTCCTCGTGCCGCTTCAGAAGCGAGTCTTCATGAATTTTCGCCTCGCGCTTCTCCAGTTCGGCGTTGGCGCGCAGCTGGGCTATCTCATTGTCTTTTTCCTGTGCGCTCATTTGCGCCTTGTTGCGCTCCTCCATCAGGGCTATCTGGAGCTTGTTTGAACTTTGGGCAATGGTAGAGTTTAGCTCGGCTATGGCCTGGTCCTTCTTGTTAAGCTCAATGGTAAGCTCGGCGTCTTTCTTGGCCTCGATATTGTGTAATTGCATTTTCAGGCGTTCAATTTCAGCGTCCATTTGGGTTTTCAAGCGCATCATCTCGCTGTCCTTTTCCGTCTTCAGTCGCTCAATCTCGGCATCTTTGGCGCCCAGTTCAGAGTCTTTTTTCGACAGTTTACTCTGTAGCGACTGCTCATACTTGGCCTTTTCAAGCTGCTGCTCGGCCATTGCGCGCTTCTGCATCTCGTTGAGTCTGTTTTGAAGTTCCTGCTCAAACTCTGCGTTCTTCACCTGCGACACGATGGAGGCGTAGTCGGCCTCATCCACCTTAAACACGTTTCCACATTTGGGGCATTTCAGTTCTTTAGTCATCATTCTTATTTTATAAGAGGTGTATAGTTTTCAATTAAAAAAAAAGTAGCAATGGCGTAGCGCCAATTCTCACAGCGTGCGCTCCAGCACCAACATAGTGAGGAAGCCCAGTATGAGCGCATAGGTGGCCTGCTTTTCATAGCCGTGGATATGGGTTTCGGGAATCATCTCGTCGCTCACCACATAGAGCATCGCTCCGCCTGCGAATGCCAGCATCACAGGAAGCAGCACTTGTGATATGCCTCCGGCAAAGAAGCCGATGAGCACACCGGCTATCTCCAGCATGCCTATGCCCAAGGAAATGAGGAAGGTGCGCATTCGGCTCACTCCCGCCACGAGCAGCGGCGAAATCACCACCATGCCCTCCGGCACATTCTGTAGGGCAATGCCCACCGTCACCGTCCAGGCGTTGCCCACGCTCTCACCATTGAAACTCACGCCAGCCGCCATGCCTTCGGGCAACTTGTGTATGGCTATCGCCATCACAAAAAGCAGGATATGGTTGAGCGAGGCATTGTGGGCGTGCTGCTCCTGGTCGAGCCCCGTGATGTGGTGAAGGTGAGGCGTTACAAAGTCGAGCACATTGAGGAAAAATGCGCCCACCATTCCGCCTACCACCACCCAGGCAATGCCCCAGCCGCCGCCAGCCATATCGGCAGCGGGCAGCAGCAGCCCCAGCACGGAGGCAGCCATCATCACACCGGCACAGTAGCCCAGCACTGCATCGTTCCACTTGTGAGGCAGCTGCTTAAAGGCGAATCCCACGAAGGAGCCTATCAAGGTGGCGCCACACAGCCCAAGGGCGCTATATATCACATTTTCAATCATGGCATCGCTCGCTGTTATCCTAATCCTATCAATTCTATTTGGAAAATCAGGGTGGAGTAGGCCGGAATGCCCGGCTGGGCAAACTTGCCATACCCCATGTCGGCAGGAATGTAGAGTTCCCACTTGTCGCCCACACACATTCGCTGCAGGGCTATCACCCAACCCTCAATCAACTCGCGCATGCGAATGGCAAGCGGTGCGCCGCCGTAGCTGCTGTCGAACTCCTTTCCATCAATGGTGCGGCCGCTGTAGTGAGCCACCACCACACTGCCTATGTCGGGCGTTTTGCCGTCGGGATTGCCACTTGCCAGCACTTTATAGAATATGCCTTTAGGGAGAGGGCAAACGCCGTCTTCTTTCGACTTTGCCTCAAGCCATTGTTCGTTTTTGAGCTTGTATGCCTGTTTGTTCATGATTTCCGATTGTTTATTGATGCAGAAGTGCACCTATTTTCTACAAAGTTACGCAATTTGTAGAGAGATTTGTATTAACTTTGCAGAAAAAGTGACGCGCGCGCCACAATGCAAGACACAAAAAACCGATGATTCCAGAAGCGGGATGACCTTTCCTTTACGAGATTTATCACGGTGCGCGCTCAAAACCAGTATATACATATATATACGATGAAACAGATTGATGATATAATCAACGATATCGAGCACCCGTCCTCTTTGTTTATGGGTGAGCGTAGAAGTTTTTTGCTGTCGCTAATGGGCTTGGTGGGCTATGTGGTGCAGCAGAGTCCACAAAATATGGAGCAAAAGCAAACCTATGTGGATAATTTCATCTCAGCCCACTACCCAGCGGAAAAGGCGCAGATGTGCAGAATGTGGCTGACGGACATCTTGAACGAGAAATGCCGCTACACTCCTGTGGCGTGGTCGGGCATCATAGCAGAGTGCGCCACAGCCATTTCGCAATACGCCCAGCCGGAAGACCGGCTCAAAATCGTTCAATTCCTCATTCGCATGACCAGACACTTCGCTGATGCCTCGCCCCAGGTGGTGACGGCCCTGAAAAATGTGGCAATGTGGCTGGGAATTGCGCCATTGACCATGATTGAAATAGATACGCTTAATCAATATTTTTAGAACAACACGAATTTATGGAATCACTGAAAATGCTTTTCTATAGCCTTCTGCCGGCAGTGCTGCTGGTGGGCTACGTTCTGTATCGCGACCGCAAGCGCCCCGAGCCATCCATACGCATCGTCCAGGCCTTGATTTACGGCTTGTTCTCGGCACTGCTTTCCGTACCACTTGCTATGGCGCTTGAAGGACTGTTGCTCAATTCCGATTATGGCCTCATGTACTTCCTGCCATTTGTCAGAGGTATAGTATCGGCCTTTGTGGGTGCAGCCATTTCGGAGGAGTCGATGAAGCTGCTCATGCTTTGGCTGATGCTTCGCAACTGCGACGACTACGACGAGGCGCTCGACGGCATAGTGTATGCCGTGTGCATAGGAATGGGATTTGCCGGTTTTGAGAACGTGCTCTACATCTTCTTCAGCGGAGAAGAAAGTTGGAGACAAATAGCCCTCGTAAGGGGTGTTCTCGCCGTGCCAGGCCACTATATCGATGCCGTGCTGATGGGTTTCTTCTACTCACTGACGCACTTCTATCCGCTACGTTTCAGAAAATACCGCTATCTTGTGTGGATAGCGCCCGTGCTGGCGCACGGCATCTACGACGCCATACTCATGATGGGGGCAGAGCATGAACTGCTCACCTATCTCAGCTACATACCGTTGGTGATTTTCTGTATATGGATGCACCGCTTCTGCCAGAAGCGCCTCAACTATGCCGCACAGCTCGACGACGATGCACAGGACCTGGCCACATTCTGTGAGGGCGTGGACGAGGAGATGTCACACCCCACGCCACCGCCGTTCCGCCAGTAGCAGGCCGCCGTCGGCCAGAGCTAAAGTGCACACGTCACTTGCCGAAAATGGTGTCAATCAGCCATTTTCCAATCTTGCGTTCCATGCCAGCCTTCGTGGTGGGTATGCCCGTTTGCCGTGCAATCTTCTGTTTGGCTTGGGTAATGCCCAAGGCCCGCTTCCAGGAAAACGACAGTCCTGGCACACCTGTGTTTGATTTTCTTTTTGCCATAGTTTTACATTGTTAGGTTAATCAATCGAGCCCTGTAAATATTCACATAAAATATCTGCGGAAGGCTCTAATGATGCAAAGATAGTCATAATCAGTGAAAAAAGGGCATCACCCACCACAATTTATCCGCATCATTCACAGCAAAAAAACGCAGCAAAAAAACTTTTTTCAAAAATAAAAGCAGAATAGTATTGCCAAGTCAGTATTTTTTATTACTTTTGCAGTGCTAAACGCAACATAGAGGCGTAGCCCAGCTGGTTTAGAGCGCTGCAGTCACATTGCAGAGGTCAAGGGTTCGAATCCCTTCGTCTCTACGAAAAGAAGAAGTTCGAAATCGAATTTCTTCTTTTTTTATATCCCTCCCACAACACTTTACGGCTCCCAATTAGAAACCGTAGGGACGCAGGGCAGGGATTCGGACATTAAGGGGGTATAGTCCTGGCAAGCTCTACAGGGCAACTTTATGCACCCTGAGCTGGATTAGAGGGGTGAGTTGGGGAGGGTGTGAATCAGTAGCTCCACGAGGCGCGGAAGGGCGTAGCGGTGCAGGTCGGACTCTCGCACCCATACGAATTCCGATGGCAATGTGGGTTTTTCTTGGGCATCAAGGAGATAGAAATCGGCGTAAAGCACCCTATGGGTGAGCACGTGCTTCACCTTTTTCCGCAGTGGTATGAGCGTGCCACCAAGCTGGGGTAGCTTCTCATTTTCAATCAGCAGTGGCTCCCACAGGCCTTGCCAGATGTCGCCCGAAGGCCTGCGGCGAATAGCGGTCAATCCATTCACCCGAATATAGATGTATTGCAAATGGCGGGTCTTCACGGTAAGCGTTTTCAGTTTCACGGGCAAGGTGTCCACCATGTGGCTGTGCAGTGCCTGGCAAGTGTCGGCTATGGGGCAAGTGCTGCACGACGGACTCTTGGGTGTGCATTGCAGCGCGCCAAAGTCCATGATGGCCTGATTGTAGGCTGAGGCTTGACGGCTGGGGAGCAATTCTTGCGCAAGGGCGGTAAACTCTTTTTTCCCTTCTGTGGAATTGATGGGAGTGGCGATGCCAAAATGCCGACTGAGCACACGGTAAACGTTGCCATCAACCACCGCCGCTGGCACGCCAAAGGCAAAGGAGGCGATGGCGGCAGCCGTGTAGTCGCCCACACCTTTGAGCGCCTTGATGCCTTCCAGCGTAGTGGGAAACTCGCCTTGTGCCACAATCTGCTTGGCGGCAGTGTGCAGGTTTCTTGCCCGGCTGTAGTAGCCAAGCCCCTGCCAGAGCCGCAGCACATCGTCCTCACTCGCCTGGGCAAGGCTCTGCACCGTGGGATAGCGGTCTATGAACCTGAGCCAGTAGTCGCGCCCTTGCTCAATGCGCGTTTGCTGCAGAATCACCTCGCTGAGCCAGATGGGATAAGGGTCGGTGGTGTGGCGCCAAGGTAGGTCGCGCCCGTTGGCGGCATACCATCGCAGCAGGGCCAATGCAAAAGGATGTGTCATTTTCGGGGCTCCTTTCGTCTAAGCAGGCGAACGGCAGCCTTTTGCTCATCGGTGGCGCGGAACGACTCGCATATTTTCTGCAGCGCCTTGTTGTGCGTGAAATTGTCGAGGCTGTTGTGTGCAAGGAATGGCATCGTGGCATCGGGAAACTTCACAAAACATTCAGCCAGAAGCCATGCCACCGCCATCTTCACGTAATACCCATCGTGGCGAATGGTGCCGGCAATGCGGAGAATTTGCGCAATGTGCTCCTCGTCCACAAACACGTCTAAAGCCATCACCACGGCAAAGCGGAGCTCATAGGTGCGGGGCGACCTGAAATAGGGCTGAATGAAGCGCCACCATTGGTCACGCTCCGCAGGCTTAGGCTTGAACGTGCAGCACACGTTATCGCACACCGACCACGAATTGATACACGGCACCCACTCCTTCACCAGCGCCAGCCGCTCCGATATGCCGATGCCCTTCACATAGGCAATCACCATGCCATGCAACATTCGGCTCTCCATAAAGTAAGCGTCGGCATCGGCCACATACTCACGCCACGACCCGTCGGCGGCTATTTGCCGCGCCAGGCGGCGAAGGTGCGGCATACGAATGCCGAGCACCCGCTCCACACCCGGGTTGAGCATAGCGGCAAACTTCTTGTTGCCACGCTCGGCAAGAGCTTGCAGATGTTCCGAAATAGATTTCCCTTGAAAAGTGTACATAGAGCAAAATTACAACAAATTTTCCACACCGCCCTCACCCCTCCCCCACCTAAAAACCCCACCCCCCAAAAAACACACACCTGGCGGGTGGTGGGGGAAATATGGCGGGGAAAGTGGGGATATGTGGAAAATTATTTGTAAGTTTGCATTCTGCAAGGTGTGTGACGGGGCTGGCACCACACGGGGCCGGCCAGCACGCCGCATTTGAAAACTAATTACTGACATCGAACATATCTATTATGAAGAATTTATTGAAATCGGCTTTTGCCGCGGCGCTGATCCTGCTCATGGCGGCCTGCAGTGGCGGCGAGAAGACGAATGAGGCCTACCCTCTGCCTATGAAGTATCTGCCCGTGCAGCTGGAGGGCTCTAAAATGTGGAGTATCCTCGACCTTGAGTCGGGCGAAGTGGTGGCTAAGGACACCTACAAGACGATGCCTTCGGCTGTGGTGGACGACATGTACTTTGTGATGAATGATGAGGGCACCTACGACTATTATAATGTGGCCGACCCTAAGAAGCCTGTAAACAAGGAGCACTTCGGAAGCGCCACGGAGTTTGGCGTGGAGGGGCTCGCCCTTGCCAGCCTTAAGGGTAAGCCCATCTGCATCATCAATGAGAAGTGCGAGGTGGTGAAGGAGCTGAACGACAGTGTGGCTGAATGCTCGATGTTTAACCGCGGACTGGCGGTGGCTCGCTTCATCAATTCTAAATATGGATATATCAACACGGAAGGAAAAACGGTGATTGCGCCGGTTTACGACCAGGCCAACCCTTTCATGTATGAAGACCATGCCGTGGCTATGAAGCAGCGCGACAACGACTCGATTGTGGATATCTGCTTCATCGACAAGACCGGAGCGGAGACTTTCAAGACCAATTCCACCATGTATCACCCGCTCACCCCCAACTTCAACAAAGGTGTGATTCCGGTGGTGAACATGAGCAAGACCGACACGGTGCTATGCCTCAATGCGGAGGGCAAGGACGTGGCCAACCCATTTGAGGTGTCGGACTCAATCAAGAAGGGCGGCTACGACCAGCACTCGGCCACCGGCAAGGGCACCTATGTGGTGACCAAGGGCGACAAGTCGGGCGTGGTGGATGCCCAAGGAAAAGTGCTGGTGCCTATCAAGTATTTCGACATCATTGACGTGTGCGCCAACCGCTATCTGCTCAGCGAGAAGAAAGGCGTGTATTTCCTTGCCGACGAGAATGGCAAACCTGTGGGCAAAGCCAAGATAGCCCACGCCAACGGCACGCCAAGCGCCATTGCCGCACGCGGATTTATCGACCTGGCCATCACTGGCTCCAACCTGATGGGAATGTTTAACGAAAACGGCTTCACGCCAGTGGCTAAAGGCACCACTGTGGGCAACATGCTCCAGGCCATCGACACCACCAACCCTGAAGCCTACGTTGGACAAGACGCCCTGGCAGTGGGCACCACGCTCATCTCGTTTGCCGGCCCTATCGCATCGAAAGACGCCAGCGGACAGGTGCAGTTTAATGTGAATACCCCGGTGCGCCTCGTGGGCTTCGACTTCCCCGTGATGCAGTATGCCGACGGCACAGAAGACGACCTTGTGCAGTTTATGGCCTCCAATATGGGCAAGAACGGATTCGTGAGCGTGGGCAACAATGTGTTTGAAAGCGAGAACGGCACTGCCGTAGCGCTCGGCTACAAAGACGGAATAGTGCGCATCAACTACTATATGAACAAGGCCGAGGTGCAGCCACTGCCGGCAGAGTCGCGCCTGAGCGCCAAAAAGACAAAGAAATAGCCTGCTGCCACCCCGCACAGAAAATGCCCGAAACGCTACCCAAAAGAAAGAAAAAGGGCGCTGCGAGTATAACAAGTGTTAAATTTTGAAAAAATATCCATAACCATTGCGCACTAACCCTAAAAAAGTGCAACGAAGGGCAATTTATGGAATTTTTTCTTTAATATTCAAATAATAATTACTTACTTTGCAGTGATTTGTTTGAAAACAACAAAAAAATAAATAGTAATAACATTCTTAAATTTAAACATTATGTCTGAAATTTCTGAAAGAGTAAAAGCAATCATCGTTGACAAATTAGGCGTTAGCGAAGCAGAAGTAACCCCAGAAGCAACTTTCCAACAGGACCTCGGTGCTGACTCACTCGACACTGTAGAGCTCATCATGGAATTTGAGAAGGAATTCGGTATCACTATTCCAGATGAAAAGTCGGAAGGCATCCAAACTGTAGGTGACGCTATCAAGTACATCGAAGAAGCTAAAGCATAAAATCATCTTTCCGCTACATAATATTTCGTTATGGAATTAAAAAGAGTAGTGGTAACAGGTCTTGGAGCAATCACTCCTCTGGGCAATGATGTGGACACCACATGGAACAACGCCCTCAACGGGGTGAGCGGTGCAGGACCTATTACTCATTTTGACGCAAGCCTTTTCAAGACCCAGTTTGCATGTGAGGTGAAGGACTTCAAGCCCGAACTCTATGTGACTGAAGGCGACCGCAAAGAACTTAGGGACTTCAAGAAGAACGACCTCTACACCCAGTATGCCCTGGCAGCAGCCAAGCAAGCACTGGACGACTCGAAACTTCTTGAGGCCGACACCGACCGCAACGAGGTGGGCGTGATTTTCTCTTCCGGCATTGGCGGTATTCACACCTTCGAGCAGGAAGTGTCGTACTACGCCACCCACGAAGATCAGGGTCCTAAGTACAGCCCATTCTTGATTCCCGCAATGATTGCCGACATAGCCGCCGGCCGCATTTCCATCAAGTATGGCTTCCGTGGTCCAAACTATGGCGTGGTATCGGCTTGCGCATCATCTACCAACGGTATGATCGACGCGTTCAACCAAGTGCGCATGGGTAAGGCTGTGGCCATCGTGACCGGTGGCGCAGAAGCAGCTATCTGCCCAGTGGGTGTGGGTGGCTTCAACGCAATGCACGCCCTCTCCACTCGCAACGACAGCCCCGAAACCGCTTCACGTCCGTTCAGCGCTTCACGCGACGGATTCGTGATGGGCGAAGGCGGTGTGTGCCTCATTTTCGAGGAACTTGAGCACGCACTTGCCCGTGGCGCAAAAATCTACGCCGAAGTAGTGGGCGGTGGAACCAGCGCCGACGCTTACCATATCACCGCCACTCACCCAGAGGGCCTTGGTGCTCGCCTGGTGATGAAGCGCGCGATTAAAGACGCAGAAATCACAGTGGACGACGTGGACTACATCAACGTGCACGGCACTTCCACTCCAGTGGGCGACCTCAGCGAGGCACAAGCTATTATCGACCTATTTGGCAAGCACGCCTACGAGCTCAACATCAGCTCCACCAAGTCGATGACGGGCCACATGCTCGGCGCCACTGGTGCTATGGAGGCCATGTTCTGCGTGAAGTCAGTTCAGGACGATATCGTTCCTCCTACCATCAACCACGATGAAAACGACCGCGACGAAAAGATCGACTACAACCTCAACTTCACTTTTGGCAAAGCCCAAAAGCGCACAGTGAACGTGGCGCTGTCGAACACCTTCGGCTTCGGTGGTCATAATGCAACTATTATCGTTAAGAAGTACAAAGGATAATTCCCGTGTTTAACGGTATCATATCATTCATAAAGCTCCTTACCTCCAAGGATAAGGGGCTTTATGTCTTTATTCACGACCTTACCGGATTCTACCCGAAAAACATCAGGCTCTACAAGTTGGCTTTCGTGCACCGCTCAAAACCCGTGAAAGACGAAAACGGCAACTGGGTGAACAACGAGCGCCTGGAGTATTTAGGCGACGCCGTGCTCGACCTCGTGGTGGCAGCCTACCTCTATGAGCACTACCCCGAAAAGCACGAGGGATTCCTCACCAGCACCCGCGCCAAGATTGTGCAGCGTGAGAGCCTCAACCGCATTGGCAAGCTGTTCCACCTCGACCAGCATGTGAAAGCATCGGCACACTCCTCGTCGCACAACAGCTACATCAGCGGCAACGCCGTGGAGGCTTTTGTGGGCGCCATCTACCTCGACCGTGGGTATGCCTGCGCACAAAAATTTATCGAAAAGAAAATCATTGCCGAAAACATCGACATCGTGAGCTTAGTGAACACGGAAAAGAACTTCAAGAGCCGCCTCATTGAGTGGACTCAAAAATTTCACGTGGGCATTGAATACGAGCTGGTGGACACCTTCAGCGATGAGGAAAACAATCCAGTGTTCAGAACGGCTGTGCTTCTGGGCGGCATATTTGCTGCCGACGCCACTGGCTACAGCAAAAAGGAATCGCACCAAGGCGCATCAAAAAAGGCACTCGAGCGACTGAAATCCGACCACATCTTCTACGAGCAAGTGGTATCTACTGCCACCGCCTCAGAATCAGAATTGCCAGCCAACGCCTGAGCCCACCACCCCAGGGCACAAAAAAAGCCAATCACTAACAGTCACTGTCGGCAATTGGCTTATAACTACTCCTCTAAAAACACAGAATGTTTCTCACATTTAGATTTAAGGCCAATAAGATAAATTTATAGAAACGGAATGAAGAAAACAGTTGCATTGTTTGTTGGCTGTTTGTGATTTTCTTCACATTGCAAAATTAGCACAACGGGGCGCAAAATCACACCCATAACGAAAATAAGGAGTGCCAAATCGTTAAAATAAAATTGCAATTCATCTTTAACAATTTGTGAATGGCACAAATCATCAAACCATAAGCCCAAAAGTCATGGTATCACGGCTCATAATCACAAATACCACGTCATTTCCTCCCCCTACCCCACACGAACCGATAAGTCTGGGAATCAAATAAACAGTAGGAGGTGTATCATAAACGATGATTTAATCAGTAGGGGCGCGATACTTCGAGAGCACTGAAAAATTCCCCATTTTTCAGTGCTCTCGGCATGCCGCGTCCCCACAGATGGTAATTATGATATTGAAGTGAAGATGGCTGAATATGTGAGCGGTGTGAGGAGCAGGTGGGGGTTAGCCTTGGCCTTGGCTTTGGGGACGCACGCCGCCTTGTGGCGCTTTCACATGGAATGGACGCGCGTAGGTGCCTTGATGGTCGTCGAAAAGAATCACAGCACCGTCCTGAATCTTGATGGCCTTCCACTTCACATGATCAGGAAGAGCGGGAGCACAAACAATGCCACGCACACGTCCGTTTTGGTCGCAAATCTGAATACCGGCATTGGTCACCACCCAAAGGTTGCCATCGGCGTCGAATTCCATCGGGCCAATTTCAAGTTGAGCATTATCGTAGCTATGCAGCCAGTAGAAAGGCTGCTCAAACATATTCTGTCCGTCGTCCACAATCACCTGATTCAGGCAATTGCTACCCTGCACCGCTTTCACAGCCAGGCTCATGTCGGGATAATACACCATATTGCCCCACGAGGCGGGCACAGCCACTGCTGAGTCGGGTGTTTCCCACTCGCTGTCGGGCACAAGCACCTTGCTCAACAAATCATTTTGAGTGGTGCCTGGCACGATGTCGGCAGGCCAGCCATTCCACATCCATTCCATCACCTCCTGGAATATGGCAGAGGCGCGATTCACATTGTGGCCCTCGTCACTCCAATCGTATTTCGTCTTATAGCCTGCGAAATCGAGTGCAGAAGCCAGCATCTGATTGCCTTCATACCAACTTCCGAACAGCGGATTCCAGGCGTCGGCAGAACCGTCTTGCAGGCACACCTTCAGCGCGCGAGGCTCACTCTTGCGCACAAACGCGGGCACCTCGTTGCCACCACGCATACTCACAAACGACCCCACACCACTAAACACGCGCGAGAACAGGTCGGGCCTATGCCATGCCGCCATAAAAGCCGCTATGCCACCACTGCTCAAGCCAAAAATCATGTGGTCTTCGGGGTGGTTGGATATGAGGATAGGATTATCTTTGCCGTCGGACAGCTTTTTCACCTCAGGCAGCACTTCTTTTTCAAGAAATTCGGCAAACAGTGGCGACGTGCGGTCGAACTCATTACTGCGGTTGTAGCGAACCACACCACCCAGGGCATCACGCACCACACCAGGCTGTAAAAACACGCCAATGCACACCGGCATCTTGCCCTGTGCTATGAGCGTGTCCATCACCGTGGGAGCATTGCACAGCACCCCGTCAAGCCCAACATAAAGGCAGGCAGGCTCCTTGCCCGTGTACTGGTCGGGCACATACACCTGAATGGCGTGCATGGTGCCGGGATAGATTGTCGATTGACTAAGCGTGTCGGCAATCATCACATGTTTTCCGGCAAGCGCCATAGCCACAGGCGCAAGCGCCAAAAGAAGTAAAATAGAGAATCGTTTCATTGTTTTGTATCAATCGTAGTCAGAGAGTATGAATCATCAATCAGTCTTGTTTGGAGGCCAAATACTCCGCAAAAATACGGCATGCGCTCTCCACAAGTCGAGGGCAAGGACGCTTGCGGTAATACTCAGCCGTGCGCTCGCTTGGGCGGGGAGGTTCCACGGTGCCTGTGCGCAGTCCCAAAAGAGTGGCGCAGATCAGCGAGTCGTTCTCAGCCTTAAACTTTGCCGCTAATTCCTGCACCAAGGCATAATTGCGTGTGCGAGCTTCCATATCGGCAGGAGTGGCGGTGCCATTGTCAAGCCCAGCCAGCATCATCATTCCGCTCACCGTGCCGCAGGTCATACGCAGTCGCCCCATGCCACCGCCAAACGAAGCCGAAAGGCGAAGCAGCGCTTCCACATCAGCCTCTGGGTAGAGGTCGGCAAAGGTGGCCACCACCGCCTGGGCGCAATTGTAGCCTTCCAGAAAATTCTCACGCCCGGCTTTAGCGCGAGCCTCTATATCAGATTCACGAAGTGTAGCCATTGCACAATGTTTTGTTTATTTTTCTTTAGTAGCTCTCAGTTGGCGGTAAAGGTCGTTGAGCTGGTTGGCCATTCGCTCCGATGAGAACTTCTCGTTCTGCGCCTTTCCTGCCTCCAGCAGGCGCGCACGTTCTGCCCCCATAGCACGCGAAAGGGCATCAGCCAACTCATCGGCAGAGTCGGGGCTGAAATACAGGGCTGCGTCGCCGCCATACTCCTCCATACAAGAGCCTTTAGCCGCCACCACTGGCGTGCCGCAGCGCAAGCAGCGCAAAATAGGCAAACTCACCACCTCATATCTTGATGGATAAGCCACCACAGTCGCCATGGCATACACCGCATGGAGTGGAGCATTGTAGGTGGCACGCACGCGCACCACCCGTCCGCCAAGCCCCAAGTGAGCGGCCTTGGCCTTGAGCTCCTTATAATAGTCGTTATGATGGCCTATCACCACCATATACAAGTCTTTATCGTCAAGCCGAGCCATGGCATCAAGCACTATTTTCATATTGTTGCGGTCGTCGAACCTGCCCGGCACCAGAATATATTTTTCCGGCAACTTATACTTCTGCCGAAACACATCTTTGGCATCATCGGCGAGGGGCGAGGCGAACACCGACTCGCTCACAGGCATAACCACCTTTATCTTTTCTTCCGGCACATGGTAGAACTTCACGAGCTCGCGCTTGCTGTATTCGCTCATGGCTATCACCGCGTCGGCCACCTTCAGCGTGGTCTTAAACTGCCGGTTGAGGCTGAACCGCTCCCAAAAAGAGTAGCGCTTCGGATAGTGCTTATGTAAGAAAGTGCCCACAGTCACCACCGAAGCCATTCCCGACTTCTCGATGCCGCCAGGAAGCGTGGCAGAAAGTCCGTGAAACACCTGCACACCATGCCGGCGTGTGGCCTGAAGCAGTCCACTCCATTCACGGAACTGCTCACCAATCACCACATTGTGCGGAGTTTTCAAGTGCACCGACGAGTGAACGAGCAGATGGCTGATAATATTCGTGTCGGCATTGTTGCCAGGCAAGTAAAGTATATAGTCGTTGTGGTGAAAATGCTCCGTCAGTGCCTCCACCGCCACTCTTCCATAAAAGCCAAGGATACCTTCTTCCTCAAGCATGTGTTTAGCATCAAATCCAATTACCATGTCAATGCTTTTTCAATGTTGTAGCTTAAAATAAATAATCATGTATATCGCACTGATTTCAGTTCCAGCATAACCGTTAATCAAGGCACGTGCAACACGTGCAAACACACCTCACAAGCAAACACATATAGCAGTTAAGTGCATGGCTCTTCGCTCAGAATGACCATGATAGGAACTCATCAGAATTACAAAGATATGAAAAAAGCCCACACCACACAAAAAAACTTCCCACGCATCACTGCGCAAGAAGAAAAAAATCACTCTTACAAACTTTTCTTATGCTGATTTTAAAAAAAGGCTGCACACAAACGCGTGCATTTCTCATACTCTCTCTGTCAAAAAAAACCTTAATGTTATCGTAATGCTTAAAACAGAAAGTTGTTTTTATCTGGTTGCAAAATTACCACAAACCATTTTTCGGCACAAATAAAGTAGATTAATCGCCCATTTTTCAAGCCTAATTCCTCTTTTTAGTAGAAATATGCCACCAAGCTTCGCGCATGATGACACGTTACGCTCTCCCGCAATCGCGCCACAGGCAGCACTGAAAAATGATGGAAAGTGAACTTTTTTTGAAAAAAGGCACGAAAAAGTTTGCATCATTAGTGAGTTTTGCAGTATCTTTGCATCGCTAAAAGCAACTGGTGCGTTAGTTCAGTTGGTTAGAATGCCTGCCTGTCACGCAGGAGGTCGCTGGTTCGAGTCCTGTACGCACCGCTTAAAATAGCAAGAAAGCAGCAAGCCGATGCTTGTTGCTTTCCTTTTTTTTCAGAAGCAGCTAATGCTTACCATTATTTCAAACTCCAAAGCCGCATGAAGACCTTCATTTTCCATATTCTCGCCATCACCGCTATCGTGCTTGCCTTTTCGGCGTGCTCCAAAAAGAGCGACAACACACCTGCGCCTCCCGCCACAGTCACAGTATGCGACACCGATACAGTTGCAACCCCTGCCGACACCACGCCGCCGCCCGTCGCCGCCCCAGCCACCCAGAGCGCGGCTAAACCTTCCGCTGGCAGCACCTTCAACGGCGTAAGTTCCAAGAACAGCAACGGTGACGATGAGATTTTGGGCTTCGACGACGATGTGGACGACGACAACGACATGGACGCGTTTATGAACGACTATCACGACACCGGCGAATAGCCTCAGCCATCTCAAGCGGCACTCATGCTGCGGTGGCGATGCAGCCGACGCAGCCGACGCAACTTCTCAGCCCGCTTGACACTTCGCATCACGCCCATACCCACCTTTGGCCATGACGGAATGTGCTTGATCTGGTGGCGCACCATCGGAATATCCCACAAAAGCATCAGCATGGCGAAAAACAGGCCAGCCAAAAGCGTCCAGCCAAACATAATCTTCACACTCTGGGCAAGGAAGCCGTTCACTATGCCATCCATCATCTGTGGAAAATCCACACTTTTCGCGCCCAGGCTCACACTGTCGATATAGCCAGAACAGCGCGCAAATCCATCGGCCACATAGTATTTCATGCCACGCCCGTGGAACGCACCACCCACAAGGCCACCCACAAACATGTGAAGCACATTAAACACCGAGAGCGCCTGGAAGAAATGCTCAAACGACATGATGGCGTGCAAGCACCACATCAGCGCAATGCACAATATCGAGTAGCTGAAGCCACGCCACACGAGCGGCCACCGCAATTGCTCAATGTTGATGTTGGCGTCGATCAGAAAATAAAAGCCGCCTGCATACAGGCAAAAGGCCATCAGCGCCAAAGCCATCAGCTTATACACATTCCACCGCATCAACTTCAGCCAGCCGAGCGAGAACAGGCACCCCGCCACAATGCCCGGCAGCGACCACTGTCCGAGCGCCTCGCTGGTGAGGGAGGTGTAGTGCATAATTTCCTCATAATAGATGGTTTCGAGCACGTGCTCGCACGAAAACAGCACCTCCACCACGCCTATCAGCAATATCACCGGCACCACATTGTGATATGTCCACATTGCCGGCTCGAAATACGCCTTGTGGTGGTTCAGCATACGAAACAGGCTCACGGCCAAGGTGACCAACGCAGTGCCCGTCACCAGCCTGAACTGTGAAGAATGCCACCAGTCGAGCCAGTCGCCATAATCAAGCAGCCAAGCCACCTGCATACACACAGCGCACCACAGCAGCGCACCTATCCAGTCGATGCCCTTCAAGGGCACGATCTGCGGCATGGCGTGGAATGGCTTCGTGAGCAAGGCCTGCACAAGCAGCACAAAAAGCATCAGAAGCACCACAAACCAGTGCATGTAGGTCCAGTGCATGTAGTAGGCAAACCATGCCGACAAATATCCCGACACCTCAATCGAAGTGAGCAAAATGATGTGGAGAAGAGGGAAAAACACACCGAAATCGCGTTTGGGTGTCATCCACAGCTGAATGTTCGACATACACTCAAATGTGCCTTGAATCTTTGCCATGCCACACACCACACACACCAGCCACAGCACCAGCATCGGAGGCTTGAAAGTGGCTATCACATTACACACCACAATCACTGCCGCCGAGGCCATCAAGAGGGTCTTGTTGGAGAAATGAAACTTCATGCGGAACAGCACCGGAAAATACAGCGCCATGCCTATGAGCGTGGAGTAGAGGCACATCTGCACATCTTCGCGCATCACGCCCCACTCACCCACCACGTTGTTCATGGCACCCATATACATGCCGCCCGAAAACTGGAAGCAGAACGCCAGTGCCACATACAGCCAAGGCCTTATCCACCGCGGCACAAAAGCGCGGTACATAGGCATCGCAAACACAGTTGGTGGCCCACCTGCTTTTGCAGGTTTTGCCTTCACATTATTCAATTCACCCATTATCCCTTACTTCTTCATCACCACACACTCCACATTCATACCCGCACGGAGCTTGCTTAAGCTGCGCTTGTCGGCAGAAAGATGTATTCTCACAGGTATTCGCTGCTCCACCTTCACAAAATTGCCGGTGGCATTGTCCTGCGGTATCATAGAGTAGGCCGACCCCATGGCATCACTTATACGCTCCACCGCGCCATCAAACACAGCTCCGGAAAGCGCATCAACCGTGACCTTCACCTTCGCTCCCACACTGATGCCGGGCAACTGCGTCTCCCTATAATTAGCCATCACCCACAGTTCGGAGTCGTCAACCACACTCACTAAAGTCTGGCCCGGCTGCACCAGTTGGCCCACGTGTATGTCCTTTTTTCCCACCACGCCATCGGCAGTGGCCACAATCACCGTGTACGACAGATTGAGCTTGGCAAGCTGTATCTGAGCGCGTGCAGCCCTGATGGCAGCCTGATTTTGCGTGAAATGGTGGCCTTGCTCCTGCTCCGTGTGCGAGAGGGTGGCCTTGCTGCGCACCACCTGCTCATAATGCGCCTTCGCCTCCAGATAGGCCGTGTGCACCTGGTCGTATTGCTGCTGGGTCACCGCCTCACTCTTCAGCAGTTGAGCATAGCGCAGGTCGTCTTGGCGCGCGTTCTCCATTCGGGCGCTCGCCTCGTCCACGCCAGCGTCGGTCACATTCATATTCTGACGGGTAACGCCAATGGCCGACGTGGTGGCCTCTCCGCCAGCAAGCTCACGCTGCAAATTGGCCTCGGCTTGGGCAAGCTGGAGCTGAAACTCACTGTCCTCAATCACCACGAGCGTGTCGCCCTTGTGCACAGGCTGGTATTCGCTGAAGCGGATCTCTTTAATAAAACCTCCCACACGGGTATTGATAGGAGTGATGTGCTGTGCGATGGTGGCATTGTCGGTGTATTCCCCTTCATCGAAATGCACAAAATGCCCAATCACGAGCCAAGCGCCGCAAGCGAGCACAAGAAGCACACAAAGGTTGTAGAACAATCGTAAAAGTTTTTTCTTTTTCATCGTTTTCTGTATGTCAGTGTTGATTATTAATTCAAATTGTGGGAGTTAACTCAGAAGTTAAGAAGTTAAGAAGTAGAAGAAGTTAAGACAATAGTCTTTTTTTTGGGGGAGGGCGAAGTGTTTTAGCAGCATAGCATACGTCTTAACTTCTATAACTTCTTTTACTTCTATAACACCTTTTTAAGAAGTTAAGAAGTTAATTCAGAAGTTGAAGAAGTTAAGACAATAGTCTTTTTTTCGACGAAGTGTTTAAGCAGCAAGGCATACGTCTTAACTTCTATAACTTCTTTTACTTCTATAACTTCTTTGTCTTCTATAACTTCTTATTAAAAAGCAAACTTCCAAACGAATGTTTCCGAATTCATTTGTCCATCAAATGGAACCAGTGGCAAACTGGAGGCTGTAATAGGTGTAGAGAATATTAATTCTCGCATTCACCTCTTGCAGCTCGGCGTCGAGCTTGATATTCGATGCGTCGATCATGTCGGTGATGAGCGCCAGCTGATTGAGATAGCGGTTGTTCACCACTTGAAAGTTCTGGCTGGCAAGCTCCACGCTTTTCTGCCTTGTACGCAGTTCCACAAAAGCCTGCCGATAAAGCGTGAGCGCCTGGTGCACACTATTGTTCACTTGCTCGCTTGTCACGCTACGCGTGTTGTGGGTGAGGCGAAGCTGCTCTTGTGCGCGCTGTATGTTTTTCCGACCCTTGAACAGCGAACTGATGGAGTATCTCACCCCCACGCCCACATACCAGGTGTTGAAATTCTTGTTCACCGCAGGTATGTCGTAAACGAATGGGCCGGAGAAATTGTCGGCAGCCACCACCGCTATTTTTGGAAGCAGCTCTGTTTGGGCGAGTTTCAACTGCTGTTGCGCCAAACTCTCGTCTAAAGCCGACTGGCGCAACTGGGGAGAGCGCGTCACGGCAGTGGCTTGCAGCTCGGCCTCCGACAGCAGACTTTCGTTCAGATTGTCAACGTCAAGTACTGGCACAATCATGGCATCACCACTTATTCCCAAAGTGTTGCATAGCTGATGGTTCAGAATGTTCTTCTGGTCTTCCAGCTTGCGCTTCCCAAGTTTGAGGGTCTGCATTTGCAGCTGGTAGCGCGTGACATCGTTTTTCAGAGCCATGCCCTGCTCTTGCCTTGCCTTGATATCGGCAATGAGTTTCTCGGTGAGCGCGATGTTGCTGTCGTACACCTTTATGCCATTGTCAAGCTCGGCCAACTGAAGATACTGTGCCACCGCGGCCAGCCGGAGCTGGCTGCGCGTCAATGCCACCACATTCTCCGCTTGCGATTTCTGCAGCTCGGCCAATTTGATTCCCGTGTTTATCGCGCCGCCATCATACACCGTTTGCTGGAGTTCCACCGAGAGGGCATTTCCAAAGTGAGGGCTGCTGAAACCTTTGGCATGACTGAAATTCCTGTCGGTCATGAGCACATTACCGTTATAGCTTACCGATGCCGATGCGTTAATATCGGGCAGGCGCTTGCTTTTCGCCACTTCCACCCCTTCCTGCGCCACGCCTACGCCTGTTCGCTGGGCGATGAGGGTGGCGTTGCCACTTTCTATCAAATTGAAAAGCTGCTCAACGGTTAGTCGCCTGCTCGGAGTCTGTGCCTTCATGATGCCGCCCACAAGCAGGCATACGCCGACACAAAAAAAGAGAGTTTTTTGCATGATGAATGTTGATTTTTTTTATGTGTAGAATTTTCGGGTGCAAAATTAGCCACATTTCGCTTGCTCGCTGTTTAAAATAATCCCATAATAATTGAATATTTCGGAACATCTATACCGAAATGCCACATAAAATACCGATATTTGCGGAATAATTCAGAACAAATGTTACCAACACATCATATCATTCAAGCCCAGCGCACCGACATAGAGATGGTGCCTGACAGAAAAGTGCGGCTGTTTACCACAAGCCTCAACGAGTGGCCAAACGAAGCCACGGTTATCGACTATGGCATGATTGTGCTGTGCCTCGACGGCGAGGCCACAATGAACGTCAACTTTTTTGAGTGGTATTTGACTAAAGGGGCGGTGATCACCCTGTTTCCGGGCGATGTGGTGGAGGCAACCAATAAAAGTGTGAATTTCAAGGTGGAGGTACTGAAATATGGCGCATCGCTGCTGCGTGAAGCGAGTCTGCAACTGGAGCAGACCGTGTATTCCCAACTGAAAACCGACCGATGCCGCACACACACGCCCATTCTCACCAGCATCATCACCAATATGTTTTCACTGCTCAAACTCTATTTTGAACAGGAGGGGTGCATCTGCCTCGATCAAATGGTGACCTTGCAGCTGAAAGCATTTTTCCTCGGTTTTCACGACTATCTTTACCGCAATCCGCAAGAGAAGAAAGCGGAGATAGGCAGTCCGCGCACAAGGGAACTGTTCAACAGTTTTATGCGGACGCTTGAAAGCCAGTACAAGCAGTCGCGCGACGTGGGCTATTATGCCGAGCGGCTCAGTATATCGCCTAAATACCTCGGCATGATCACGCAGCGTGTGACCGGACATCATGCAAAAGCCATTATCGACCATTATGTGGTGCTTCAGATGAAGCAGTCGCTCGCCACGGAGCAGAAATCAATAAAGGAGCTGTCGTGGGACTACCACTTTTGCGACATTTCATTTTTTTGCCGCTATTTCAAGCGTCACACCGGGCTAACGCCGCAGCAGTTCAGAAAAGAGAGATTAGGGGTTAGGGGTTAGTGGTTGGCCTATTATGCCCAATATGCCTAATAAGCCATCCAAGAGCCTTTCTAATCTCTAACCTCTAAACACTAAACACTCAGATTCCTGCACCGTCTTGATAGAACGGTTCCTCTATGGCGTGGCTCTGGAGCACACGGGAATGTGGCGGCACATCGTGGGTGAGCCACACGTTGCCGCCCACCACGGTGTGATGCCCTATCCTCACCCTACCTAAAATCGAGGTGTTGGAATATACGGTCACATAGTCTTCCAGAATGGGGTGGCGCGGCACGTCGATTGGCACACCATTGGCATCATAAGAAAAATTTTTAGCACCAAGCGTCACGCCCTGATAGAGCATCACATGGTTGCCAATCACACTGGTGGCGCCAATCACCACCCCCGTGCCGTGGTCGATGCTGAAATGTTCGCCTATCTGTGCAGCAGGATGTATGTCGATGCCGGTGGCAGAATGGGCCATCTCGGTGATGACCCGTGGAATGATGGGCACACCTTGCAAATGGAGCTGATGGGCAGCGCGATAGTGCACCATCACCTTCACCACAGGATAGCAGAGTATCACCTCCTGCATCGACTTCACAGCGGGATCGTTGTGCATCACGGCGTGGGCATCGGTGTGGAGCAGCCTTGATATTTCGGGCAGCGCCTCCACAAAATCTGCCGCCATCTTATCAGGGTGGGCAATATCGGTGATGGTGGAAAGCTGGTCGGCAAGCACCGCGTGAATAGCCTCTTTGCCATTGGTCCACGAAGGCACATCGGAATAATCGGGAAAAATGACATAGCCCACCAGCTCCATCAGCCGCTTGAGTTGGGAAATAGAGGGTGCTTTCATCTTTTTCATTCAAATAAAGAAGTGGATAAATAGCGTTCGCCAGTGTCGGGCAGCAGTGCCACGATGAGTTTGCCCGCGTTCTCGTCCTTCCTTGCCAAAGCGAGGGCGGCAGAGAATGCGGCACCCGACGATATGCCCACGAGCAAACCCTTAGTGCGGGCCAGCGTGCGTGCTGCGGCAAAAGCATCATCATCGGTCACGGTCATCACCTCGTCCACCACCTCGGCATTGTAGGTGGCTGGCACAAAACCTGCGCCAATGCCTTGAATCTTGTGCTTGCCCGGCACACCGGTGGAGAGCACAGCGGAAGAGGCAGGTTCCACAGCCACCACCTTCACGGCAGGATTGTGCTTCTTGAGGGCCTTGCCTACGCCACTCACCGTGCCGCCAGTGCCCACGCCAGCCACAAAAATATCCACTTTGCCATCGGTATCGGCCCACACTTCCTCGCCTGTGGTCTGCTCATGGATAGCGGGGTTGGCAGGATTCACAAACTGCCCTAAGATCACTGCGCCAGGTATCGTGGCGCGAAGTTGCTCTGCCCGGGCAATAGCACCCTTCATACCTTCCGCCCCCGGAGTAAGCTCGAGTTGTGCGCCATAGGCTTTAAGCAGATTACGGCGCTCCACACTCATGGTTTCGGGCATGGTGAGAATGGTTTTGTAGCCTTTGGCCACGCCCACCCATGCCAGGCCCACGCCTGTGTTGCCACTGGTAGGCTCAATAATCGTGGCACCAGGCTTCAAAATGCCCTTCTTCTCAGCATCTTCAATCATGGCGAGGGCAATGCGGTCCTTCACACTGCCGCCGGGATTGAAAGCCTCCACCTTCACGGCGATTCTTGCCTTTTGATTTTCAAATCCGCTCACCTCCACCAATGGAGTGTGTCCTATGAGTTCTGTAATTGATGAGTAAATCATAATGATAATGTTTTATATATTGTTTTTAATTATATGAAGAATAAAAAAGCGCCCTGCCACTGGATTGGCAAGGCGCTGGTATTTTGCTTGAAAATAGATTTCTAATGACTTCCTCTACATCATATCACGCAAAAACCATCGTGCCGAGCCAATCGCTTGATTCGGTACAACAGCAGCAGCAACATGCTTGCGATGATGTATAGAAATGCTTCATTACTTAATAAAAATTCGTTTTATTGGGTGCAAAGTTATAGCTATAATCCCTATAATGCAAATAATCTGTAACAAAAATCGTTAAAAAAGCGAGCGTCACTTAATCCCAGACACTCTTCCCTACTCCGCCACATCGGAGCCTATAATGCTGTGAATGGCCTTACCCACCGCATTCGCCACATCAGGGGCTATCAAGCCATGGGTGCCCTGCTCCTTCACGGCGATGTCGCCAGCCAGGCCATGCACATACACGCCCAGCGCCACACTCCAGTCGGGTGAATAGCCCTGCGCAATGAAGGCGGCAATCACGCCTGTGAGCACGTCGCCGCTGCCTGCTGTGGCCAAGCCGGGATTACCGGTGCTGTTGATATACACTTTGCCATCGGGGCGCACCGTCTTGGTGTAGCGGCCTTTCAGCACAATGGTGATTTCGTAGAGGCGCGACACATCGATGGCCTTTTTCAGGCGCTCCTCGTCGGTGGTGTGCTCGCCAAACAAGCGGTCGAACTCGCTGTCGTGAGGTGTGAGAATCGACCCTTTGGGAATACTGTGAATGAGCACCTGGCGCATGGCTATGCAATTGAGTGCGTCGGCATCAAGAATGCAGGGGCGGCGGTAGCGCTTAATGAACGAGTCAACGGCGGTGAGCGTGTCGGCAGTGGTGCTCATGCCCGGGCCGAGCGCCACCACATTATAGTTGTGGTGCAATTCTATCTCGGTGGTGAAATATTCACTCTGGTCGGCCTCGAAAAGCACTTCAGGCACGGTGCTTGCCAAAGGAATGTAGCCGCATTTCGGAGCGTGCACCGTCACCAGCCCCGCACCGGCGCGCATAGCACCACGGGCTGCAAGGGCAGCGGCTCCCATCATACCGTAGCTGCCAGCCACGATAAACACGGTGCCATTGTCGTATTTGTTGATGAAATTGCCATGCGGACGAAGTTCACGCTTCACATCATCGCGCTCTATCAAGTAGAAGTCGGTGGGTGTGCTCGCTATGGCATTCTGATCCATATCGAGATCGAGAACCACCACCTCGCCGAGGAATTCCGCATTCTCCTTGAAGAAGAACGACAGACGCTTAAACTGGAACGCAAGGGTGAGGTTGGCACGGATAATGTTACGCCTATCCACGCCCGTGTTCCACTCGCCAAACAGGCCAGATGGAATGTCGATGGCAACCACAAAGGCATGCGAATCGTTGATATACTGCACCGTAGAGGCATATCCGCTCTTCAGCGGACTGGTCAGGCCAGAGCCAAACAAGCCGTCCACCACCAAGTCGTCGGGGCCGAGATCTGGTGGCGTGAACGTGTCGAGCACCTCAATCAGCTCCACACGGTCGATGCCCTTCAGGCGGTCGCGGTTGGTTTCGCAGCAGTGCGAAAGCCGGGTGCCCTTCACATTAAAGAGATACACCTCCGAGCGGTAGCCCTGCTCCGCCAAAAGGCGCGCCACGGCAAGAGCGTCGCCGCCATTGTTGCCCGGACCGGCAAAAATCACAATCCGTTTGCTGGGGTGCCAGCGCGATATAATTTGATAGACCACGGCAGAAGCGGCCCGCTCCATCAAATCGAGCGTCTTAATGTTTTCACTTTCGATAGTGGCCTCATCGATACGTCGAATACCTTCGGTAGTAAAAATTTTCATAAACTCCGTCGTTTTTACCCTTTGTAGCTACAATAAGGAAATTACCTACAAAAATAATGATTTTTTTCGTGGCTTGGGCAGTGAAAGGCGAAAAATAATGGAAAATCAGGCAAAAGCATCATATAAAAGTGTGAAAATTTGGTGGGTAATATAAACTTTTCTACCTTTGTGGAAATTTTTCTTTAATTGGCAAAAATGAAAGAAACCGTAGTGAAGGGCATGACCTTCGTTCCCTACCTCAGCGAAGCTGAAATTTTAAAGCAAGTGGACCGCGTGGCACACGAGATTGTGGACAGCCTCGATGGCGACAAGGCGCCCCTGTTTGTGTGCGTGCTCAATGGTGCATTCGTGTTTGCCTCCGACTTGTTTCGCGCCTGCAATTTGCCTGAAGCCGAAATCACGTTTATCCGCTTCAAGAGCTACGAGGGCACTTCCTCCACAGGCGTGGTGAACGAGGTGATGGGGCTGGCCGAGAACATCGATGGCCGCGACGTGATTATCATCGAGGACATCGTTGATACCGGCGTAACGGCAAAGGCACTGCGCGCCGAGCTGGCGAAGCACCACCCCAAAAGCGTGAAGATGGCCACCCTGCTGTTTAAGCCTAAATCACTCACCACCGGGCAGAAGCCTGAGTTTGTGGGATTTGAGATTCCATCGAAATTCATTTTGGGCTACGGGCTCGACCTCGACGGGCAGGCTCGCGGCTTGCGCGACATTCTGGTGCTGAAAGACTAACAAGAAAACACTAATCAATAACGGCAATTTAATTTTTAATTTTTATAACACATGCTCAACATTGTAATGTTCGGCGCTCCAGGTTCCGGCAAAGGAACTCAAAGCGAAGTCTTGATTAAGACCTATGGACTCTTCCACATTTCTACTGGCGATGTGCTGCGCGACCACATTAAGCGCGGCACCGAACTTGGTAAAACTGCTCAAGGGTTTATCGACAAGGGACAACTGATCCCCGACGAACTGATGGTGAATATTCTGGCATCTGTGGTCGATGACAACAAAGATGCCGCTAAAAACGGTGTGATCTTCGACGGCTTCCCACGCACTATCGCGCAGGCTGAGGCTCTCGAAACCATGCTCCAGGAGCGTGGCACCAAGGTTAGCGGTGTGATTGGACTCGATGTGCCTGAAGAAATTCTCATCGGCCGTCTGCTCAACCGTGGCAAGGAAAGCGGTCGGAGCGACGACAATCTCGAAACCATTACTTCACGTTTGGAAGTGTACAACAACCAAACCTCTCCCCTGAAGGACTTCTATGCCCAAAAAGGCCTCCTTCACATGGTGCAAGGCACTGGCGGAGCCGACGTGGTGTTTGAACGCGTGAAAAAGGTGGTTGACGCTATTAAATAATAGTAGCTGACCGAGCCACCTCGCTCACTCCTTTTGGCTAATCGGGCACTGCCCCATTAGCGACAGAAATTTATCTTACAAAAACATATATAAGGAAATCCCGACGGGCAGCAGCCTCGCCGGGATTTTTTTGCGTGTATTTTATCAGCCAGTCTTCTTATAGGTCAGCGCCACCAATCAGCGGTCGGGAGTGGCAAGCACATAGGGCACAGGGCGCGTGATGGTGGAGGTGTATTCATGGCCGAACGAGTCGGTCACCTTCACGGTCACGGGCGTATTGGGGCTTGATGCCACCACCTTGAAGATGTGGCGCGTGCCGCCATAGCTGCCTGGCCCACTGAGTTCGCCATTCTTTTTATAGCGAGGAATGGTGTAGGCCAGCAAGTAAGCCGGGTCGATGGCATGGATTCGCTTCACGGTGAGCGGCGAGCCGTTTTCGGTCACTTCAATCTTCCAGTCGTCGTCCCACGCAAACACATTGATGAGCAGCGAGTTCGCCTCACAGTCGCTGTATTTTGGCATGCGATCGAATTTCTTTTCCAGCTCAACGGCAGTGGCGTCGGTGGAGAGCAGCCGCTTCACCTCATTCATGTCCGATACTCGGAACTGCGGCTCCTGGCTATACTCAATCGGCACGAATTTCCACTCCAGGCTGTCGCCACGCACCATCCAGCGGCTGTAGCCGGCAGGCGAGCCGTCAGAGCACATACCCAAGCCAGAGGCAGGGTATGTGGCCCACAGCGAGCCACCGATGGCGCAAATGTTGTGCTCCATAATGTGAGGATATTCTGCAGGGTGGGCGTTATAGTTGTAGTGGGTATGGCCGCTCAAGAAATGCACATTGGTAAAGCCATCAAAACATTCAGCAAGCTCTTTATAGTTTTTCAGTGCGCCCACTGCGCGGAAATCGCCATTAATGCGGAAAGTGGGAATGTGGAAACACACCACCACCGGAGAATTCTTGTCAACGAGGGCAAGGTCTTGGCGAAGCCAGCTGATTTGCTTCGGGGTAACGGCGCCGTCATAGTTGCGCTGTCCCCACACGCCTTTCCGCGCCTTCTTGCCAGCAGGGAGCGTGTCGTTCTTATACACAATGTCGTCGAGCACCACATAGTGCACCTTACCTATATTGTAGGAATAGTAGTTCGGACCCATCACCTCACGCCAAGGCTTCGTGGCAAGGAAGTCGGTGCTGGCCGAGTGAGGCACAGAAGGGTCGTTGTCGTGGTTGCCCATCACAGGAAAGAGCGGAAGCGGATAGCCTATCTTGCGCTGCATCTTCTTGAATGTGCCAATGGTCAACTTGTTGGAGTACCAGAACACGTCCCAACTCAAATCGCCCAAAATGGTGGAATAGGCGGGCATCTGCTCACTGGCAGCCCTCTCCTTCTCCTCTTTCAGGCGCTCAATATATTTCTTCTTGTAGATTTTCACATCGCCAAAGCGGTTGGCAAGTTGGCAGTCGGCGCCCACAATCATCATATAATTGTCGGAAGGCGCGTAAGAGAGCGTGAAATTGTGCACCTCGGCAGTAGCCACGTTAGTGGTGTTGAGCTTTTGCCAAGATTGCGGACTGAAGCCATGCTCCATACCCACCATGTAGCCACGGGGAATAGATATAAACACATAACCATTGGTCTTGTCAGACTGCAAGGCATAATGCCCCTGCTTGTCGGTGGTGACCACGCTGATGCCGTCGCTCACAGCCACACCGCTCACGGCTGAGCCATCACATGTAACGGTTCCTGTCACATTTTGAGCCAAGGCAGAGAGCAAGGCAGCGACAGTGAAAATAGAAGAGAAAAGTAGTCGTTTCATTCGTATCAATAAATTTACATACAAATATAGTGATTTTTCGCTCCCCAACCAACCATCACCCCACCTTCGTCTGAGCGTGCGCAACATAAAACCCACGAAAGCGGTTCAAATATTTGTTACTCTGCATTGATAACCTACAGCCGACAGCGATTATACACACTGCTAAACATATCGATTTCACGTCGGCTTATACCAAGTTTAACAGCCACAGAATGCCAATTGCCGACCCCCTTCAGTACTTCTTCAATAATCGTATGAGCCTCATTCTTATTAATCATGTACTCCTCACAAGAGTCAAGCAAAATTTGTAGGCTTGCCTCATTGGTAGATGAATTGATGAGAAGACTCTGATAGCTATTCAGTGTAGGATTCATATCATAGGCCGGTGCCAATGTCCACCCTCTTGGAGTAAGTAGAAATCCGTGATTACGGAAATGATCATCACTGTTGCCCACAGCTATATTAAACGCCACCCTACGATACAGCTGGCGTAAGTTATCGTTGACGTCACAGCAATTCTGTAGAATGAAGTCAACTATATCAAGATAGCCGTTGCCACTTTTGGCATCACATCCATCGGTGAGGCCTAACATGGTCATAGCAGAAGCAAAGTGAATTCTTCGGCCACTGTCTGTCCGGTCGAATCGTTTAGAAAGTAATACATGATACTTTCCACTACAGTTCACAACCCTTGTTACGACTGAGTTAACCCCTGCCTCTTTAGCCAGAAGATGGGAATGATGCTCCCAAAGTGCCACGTCATAGTCATCTTTACGCGAGGGAAACTTGGCTACACATAGCCTTCCATTCTCATCCACAACCACGGCTTTAGGACGAGCTCCACCTAAAGAAGTGCCTGGGTGAACAAGTTGTTGAATCCATCTCATTTCGGGTAGTGAACTTTTTTCCTCACTACGCTCAAACTCCATACTTGCTATAACCAGCGCACGAAGATCGGTTATAGGAGGTATGCGCAGGCTGGCATCACTGTTTACAAAGTCGCCATCAGGCTTTTCTTTGAACCTAAATCCTCCCATGCGAGTGTAATCATCAATACCTATCAGATAGTCAAACGATGATAATCGCCTTACAGGACGGTGCTCCTCTGTGGCTTGCACCTGCTCGCGTCGATTCAAAAGTGTCCTTCCCCATCGGTCTGGCAAAGCATCACTAAAGCAGCCGAAAATATCATTCCCCGGTTGAGTATATTGCTGGCCTGGATAGTTGTTAATATCTGCACTTAAAAAAATATCACCATATTTAGCAAGCCATTCATTATCAAAACGAAAACTATAGGAATCTGAACCGCGCAAAGATTCATAGCCAAGCTCTCCTATCAGAGTTGGAGTGTCAAGCCAGTCGAAATCACCATATATCCACAGTTTGTTCATTATCAGGCTTTTTTAGATGCGCGTTTACGGTGCTTGAGAGCCAGATCCTGAAGTGCTCGTCCCATCTCGTCGTTTTGCGCCAGAAGCAAGATGTCGTCGTCGAGCTGCAAGGCATACAGCACACGCAGATAGATACCGATGGCCACTGTGGGCGTGCCCTTCTCCACCCGGTTGATGGTGACCGGCGAGCAGGTGGCACGCTCCGCAACTTGAGCGATGCTCAAATTCCTACGCAAGCGAGCAAGCCTAATCTGCTCCCCTACCATATGCATTTTCTGCTCCAATTTGCGGGGAAGTTTATTTCCCATAGTTGCTTTAGTCATGTGTCACAACATTTAATTACAGATGCAAATATAACTATTTTTATTCATTTTATGATAGGTTACGTAATAAAAAACTTTCGTATCTGCATTTCTTGCAAAATATCATTGATTGCCACCGTGGGCGTGCAGCCGCTGGGAAGCCGCCGCCGCTTAGTCCTGAATCCAGAGCGACTGAATTTTGCGGCGAATAGCTATCACATTGCCGGTGGTGATTGCCACCATGATCACCACAGCCACCACTATCGAGGCAATGATGGAGCCGCCTTTTGTGCCCAGTCCGCTAAGCATCACCATATAGGAGGCGCGGGCGGCAAACATCAGCACGAGCGAAAGCACCAGCACGGCGGCGTTGATATACATCACCATCTTGATGTAGGGGCGCGACACCTCCGAAGGTGAATAGCCGAGCATAAGCAAATCTTGTAGCTTCTTGGTGTTTTTCTGCAGCAGCAGGTAGATGCTGAGCATAAGCACGAAGAAAGAAAGCAGACTAATGAGCACGCCCACCACCACCACAATCGACACAATCACGGTGAGGAAATAGTAGGTTTTGCCAGAGTTGGTCTTGTCGCCAGCTATGTTGTAGTTATGCTCGTCCATGTACTGCTGAATTTTGGGGTCGCCCGGACGGTTCACCTCAATAATCAGGCGCAGCGGCTTCAATTTACCCCCTTGGCCATATTTATTGTTGGCCCACGTCATAAACTCCTCTGGCACGATAATGGTGTTGAGGCGGTTGCTAAAGCCCACAATATGACCACGCACATTGTCGCGCAGTCCATTGCCCGAAAGATTGAACATGAGCGGCACGCTCGACGCCTCGCCCTCGCTAATTTTGGGCATACCTTGCGCCGCAGCGAACCCGAAATTGTAGAGCGAGAGATAGTCGCGGCTCATAATCACGGGCACAGTGGGATTGTTGGGGTCGAACTTCCACGAAGCGTCCACATCTATAAACTCGCTCGGTATGCTCTCAAAGAAGAACTGGGTTCGCATAGCGTGTGTGGCGTCCACCCCGATGCTGGCGGTGATGCCAAACTCACTATTGACGAATGGGGCCACCTTGCGGCACCAGGGCTGCGCCTTGATGTCGGCAAGATCGGCATCGGAAAACTCCGATGTGCCGCCCATCACCGCGCCTGCACTGGTGAGGTTGCGCGATATGATCAGATAGTCTTTGCTGATAAAACTCTCCTGGTCGTTAAACACGGGGAGCACGTCGCTGTAAAACTGCACAGCCAGTATGACGATGGTAAGGCCTATGAGATTGGCCACCGAAAAACCTATCAGCTGCATCTTGCTGATGTGCTGACGCAATAATTTCCACATCAATCCCTTTTTCATAGCTTCAACTCCTTGTCAACGGTGATTTTTACGTTATTGCCCACACTGGTGCTGATCACGCCAGCACCTTGGCGAGCGGCCTCTTCGGTCACCATTTTCGCCACAATGGCATTGTTGGTGGCATCGAGGTGGCTCACTGGCTCATCCAGCAAAATAAAGTCGGCTGGCTGGCAAAGGGCGCGGATAATGGCCACACGCTGCTGCTGCCCAATCGAGAGTTTGCCCACCGGGCTGTTCACCTTTTCGGGTATACCGAGCAGCTCAAAGTAAGCCTCTATATCTTTCTCGGTCTTGAAGTTGGTGAGCCGGTTTTTCAGCTGAATGTTCTCCATAGCCGTAAGCTCTGGAAAGAGGCGCATATCCTGGGGCAGGTAGGCGATGTGGCGCTTGCGCACCTCGCACCACTGCTCCACGGAGAGCGTGCGAATGTCGGTGCCGTCGAACCGCATCTCGCCCGAATAGTCGATGCGGTAGCCGTAAATGTAGCTGCACAGGCTCGACTTGCCCGTGCCGCTCTCAGCCGATATCAGGTAATGCTTTCCACGCTCAAAGCACACATTGCGAAGCCACACTTCGCTGTTGTCCTCCTCGCGTCCAGCAAACACGGCGGGGAGCGTGTTCAGCAATTCTATTTTCTGCATATTTCCTCCTTTTCTTCAAAAAAAGATGGGTTTATATTATCATCTATATAATAATTATTGTCGTGGGTATTTATAGCGGCTACTGCTTGTGAGCCTTCTTGCTTACCACCACACGCACCAGTTCCACGCGTGCGCCGTTCTTCTTCACCACCGTCACCTTAAAGTCGCCAAACTCAATGGTGTCGCCCTCATTGGGTATTGCTCCCAAATGGGTGAAGAGCAGCCCGGCTATGGTCTGATAGTCGTCGCTCTCAGGAATGTCGAGGTGATACACATCGTTGATTTCCTCAATCTCCACACGCCCGGAGAATTCGAAAGTGGTGTCGTTGAGCCGTCGCGCCACCAGGTGGTTGCGGTCGTGCTCGTCCTGAATATCGCCAAATATCTCCTCCACCAGGTCTTCCAGCGTCACCAAGCCGCTTGTGCCGCCAAACTCATCCACCACAATGGCCATCGACCGGTGCTCCTTCAGCAGGCTCTGCATCATATTTTTCGCCAGCATCGTTTCCGGGGCAAACAGCACCGGCTTCATCTGGTCTTTCCAGTTCACATCGGTCACAAAAAGTTCGCTCACGGAGATAAAGCCGAGCACATTGTCGATGTCGTCGTGATACACCACTAATTTGCTCAGCCCCGTCTTGGAGAAAATCTTCACCAGTCCGTCGCGATCGGTGTCGTTGATATCCACTGCCACTATCTCGTTGCGCGGCACCATACAGTCGCGCAGGTGCGTGTCGCTGAAGTCGAGCGCATTCTCAAAGATTTTCACTTCGCGGTCCACCTCCTCGTTTTCGTCTTCGCGCTTGTCGATGGTCTCCTGCAGATAGGCGTCGAGGTCCTCCACAGTAAGACGGTCCATTTTCGTGCGGTCGATTTTCACGCCAAACAGGCGCATCAGCAGCTGCGACAGAATTTCGGTGAAGCGTGAGAGCGGATACAGAACGCAGTAGAACACAAACAGCGGCAAGGAGAACATGCGGAGCGAGGCATTAGGATTGATGCGGAACACCGCCTTGGGCAGGAATTCTCCCGTGATGAGAATGATGACGGTGCCGATGATGGTCACAATCAGCAGCTGCAAAAACTCATTGCCGCCAAGCATCTTGTTGATGGGGCTGCCTATCAAGTCGGCCATGGCCATACTGTAAACCACATTCACCACGTTGTTGCCCACAAGCATTGAGGATATGAACATATCGCTGTGGCTGTAAAACATGTTGATGATGCGGTTGACCAAGCCGCCTTTCTGCGTGTCAATCTCAAGCCTCACCTTGTTGGCCGACACAAAAGCGATCTCCATGCCGGCGAAGAATGCCGACAGAAGCATGGTGACCAGCACCAAGGTGAGCGAATTTGTAGATAGCGTATCCATTACACGGCAAATTTAATGCTTTTTCTTGAAAACTAACTTATAATTCCACCCAAATGCACCCAATAAATCGCGGCATGCTACGCACGCATAAAAAAAGGGCTGTGCCGGATTCATTCTGGCACAGCCCTTGACTATTATAGCTCAATGGCTTATTTCAATAATGGCGCGCGCTATTAGCGAACCACCACTTTATAGGCGAAGCGGTCTGCTTTCACCACATACACGCCGGGAGCGAGGCTCACTGGGGTGTTCTCGCGGGCGTAAGCCACCACACGGCCCTGCAGGTCGTAAACGGCAGCCTGGTCGGTGCCTTCCACCACGAGACCGTCGGCAGTGGCCTTCACGCTCACGCCGCCAGCCACGTTGAGGTCATCTACAGCCGAAACGATGGCGCCAGTTGGCTCAGTTGGCAGCGACTCACCGCTGGCATATACGGCGGTGATGAAGTATTGTGCACCGGCATTGGTGGCATCGGTCACCACAAATGAGGTCTGCTCTGGAGCAATCACCTCGGAGTTGACACGGCCCACGCCATCTTCATACACGTTGTAGCCCACCAGTGGGTTGGCATTGGCCTCGGTGATGCGCACATTGTCGATCCACAGTGCGCTTGTGTAGGCAATCTTCGAAATGAAGTGGATAGCCACACGCTTAGCCTCGGCAGGAATACCTGTGATGCTGATAGGCACAAAGGTCTCAGAGTTGATAAACTGTCCGTAGCTGAAACTTGAAGTGAGCGTCTGCACCTTGTGGGTGAAGGCTGCCAATGGGTTAGAAGCGTCGAACTCATCATCGGTGGAGTAGAGAATCTCCATGGTGTAGTAGTAGGAGCTGCTGCTGAATTTCCTGGTGGCCACGAGGAAAGAGAGGTCCATTGTAGCGCCCTCTTTGCAGTTGAGGGTTGGAGAAATCAGCCAGTCGTCCTGCTGCTTGTTGGCGCCAAGGGTAAGACCAATCACATTGTTGCCGTCGGCACCCTTAGGCGTGCTGGGCTTATTAATCACCTTGAAGGCGCTGCCCGATGCCATGTAATAGTTATCGCCAGGAGCCTCATCAAGGTCAAGGCTGGTGAAGCCGTCGAACGGACCGGTGTAGTCATCTTCGTAGCCCTCAAATGAGGTGCCCACGTTCACAGGAGTGTGGGCTACGCCAGCGGCATCCCACTTCACCTCCACAGAGCCATCGGCAAGACGCGCTGCTGATGGGTGCGACGGTGCGGCCTCTTCCACGAAGCCCACGTTCACCACTGCGGCGGCAGAAGTGTTGTTGGCTGGGTTCTCATCACCCTCATAATTCACCTTCAATGCAAAGGAATAAGCGCTGGCGGCCTTAGCCTCAATGGCGCTTACAGGCACAGTCACATTCACCTCGGCAGAGCCGAATGCAGGAATCTCTACAGTGGCAGGCAGTGCCACGGCAGCGGGATAGTCGGTAACCAGCTCATAAGAATAGTCGCTGGCAGCCACAGCCTTGCCGCTATTGTTGGTGATAGGGAAGGTGAGGTTGATATCGTTGCCCGAATAAACCGAAGCGGGAGCGATAGGCTCAGAAGCCTCAAGATCTTTTTCGGCAGGCACGAAGATGCGCACCTTGTCGAGCACCGTGTTTTGGTTATAGTTGCTCAGGGCAAGCAGACCCACGCGGAAAGTGTTGCAGCCCTCAGCAATAGCAGAGCCGATAGGGAACGACACCTTTTCCCAGTCTAAAGGAGTGCCCTTCAAAGTGACCACAGCGTCGGGCACATCGGTCCATTCGCCGTCGTCGCACGACACTTGCACCTTAATCTGGTCGTTGCCAGTGGTGCGGAACACATAAAATTCGATGATTGGCGCACTGCCGGCAATGTTTTTGATAGGCGCGGTGGCAAGACGAGCCGAGCTGCCGCGGGTTGCCGACCAAGAATTGTAGAACGCAAAGCCGCCGTCCTGGTCGTAGGATTCTGCCACAATAGGCTTCTGCGAGCTTGTAGAAGCCACAGCAGTCCAGTTGTAGCGGCCAGAGATGGTTTCTGCCGTCCACTTCTTGCCAAACGAAGCGCCGGCGAAGGAGTCGGAGAATGGGAGTGTGAGATAGCCCACATTGAAGGTGTTAGATGTAGCTTCAGCGGAGTTCTCGCCGCCAAGCACAGCCACCACACTATATTGCAGCGCGTGCAAGTCGGTGGAGGTGTAGTTGTCGGTGTAGGTGGTGCCAGCGTGTGCGGCATCGAGCACGGTGGCTTCGCCATCAACGATGCGCGAAACCTTATAGGTGAGCGCCGATGGGTCGATAAGCGCGCCATGCACACCAGTGGTGGGCGCAGTCCAAGAGAGCGTGAAGGTGTTCTCGGCTTTGCTCACCGAGAGATCGGCTACGGGGTTAGGTGTTTCTTTGCCCACATAGGTAGAGGCCGACACACGGTCGCTCACATTGCCGTCGTGCTCCACTTCCACCGCGTAGGTGACGGTGCCGGTAGGAGCGGCATTATCGGTAAAGGTGACATATTCACCCGCATCGCCGCGGCCAGCCTTCACAGCCGTTTCGCCGCCATCGCGATAGATGCGGTATTTCACTGTGCCGTCGAGCGGATGACCGCTGATAGTGGTTGCAGGCAGCGTAAATGCCACCGTAGCAGAGGCAGAGCCGTCGGAAGCTGGCATCACCGTAAGGTCGGTCACAGCGGCAGGCACATTCGACGAGCCAATCTCCACCACCTTGGTGTTGTAGAGATACATACCATTGGTCTCGCCCAAGAAGTAGATTTTATACTGTCCGTCGGCATCAACGTGGAATTCCACCGTCTTCTGCTCAGCATTGGCCTTAGAGGCGTAAGGGATATTGTCGAATTTGCCCAGCACGGTGTAGGTGCTCACGTCGCTGCCCTGCCCCACGCCCACGGTGAGCGATGTGGTCTTGCTGCTATTATAGGCGGCAGGCGACATTTCAATGCGGTAGAGCGTATTGGCCTTCAGTGTCAGCTCCGGAGAGATGAGATAGTCGGAGTAGTAAGGCTCGGTAATGTTGTAGTTATACATATACGGGTATTTCCCGTAGTTGTTGAAAGTCCACGCCGAATAGCTGTCGTGGTCGTATTTCAGACTCGTCTGCGTGCAGTTGTCAAACGTGGTGCGGTCGCTCAGGTCGAGCAGTGCCTCAGTTTCCTGTGCCGATACGCTTGACGAGAGCGCCAGCATCACGGCTAAGATTGATAAATAAATAAGTTTCATATCATGAGTTTGTTTGTGATTTTTATCGAAAAAGCGGAGACGCATTTTCAGTGCAGTCCCCGCTATCTACGAGCAGGACTGTTTAATCCCGCATATAAGCTGTATTATACGTGAGTAGGCTGTGTATTACTCATGAACTGGGCGCACCTGAATGCCGCCAGCCTTAGAGAAATAGTTGACCTGTGGCGCATTGAGTTTGTTGTAGGTGCCACGAGAGAAGCGCAGGCACACAGCGTTGCTCACCATCTTCTCGCCCTTGGCGTTGGTGCGCACATCGGCGTTGCCCGACATGTAGTAGCCCGACTGAACACTGCCGCGTGGCACGCCCTTGTAGCCCTGCATACCGGCAGCGCGCAGGAAGATGCTCTTGCCGTTAGGGCCAGTCACAGTGTAGCCGTAGGCGCTTTCAGTCCAGGTGCAGCGTTCCACCAGTTCCTTGAACTCGTCCTCGGTAGGAAGGCGCCAGCCATTGCCCCAAAGAGCCTTGGCGGCATCGTATTGTGTGTTAGAAATCTGGTCGCCAATTTCCACATAGCCCTTGGTGAGTGGGTCATACCACTTGTAGTTGTAAACGTGGCTGTATTGCTTAGCAGCCAGCTCACCCCAGCAGATGAAGTCGCCCACGCCGGTAGAGTCGGTGGCACCAATGTTGCATGGAGCCCATTTCACCGACAGGCCAAGGTCCACCATCTCGGTAGGAGCGGTGTAGCTTGGAAGGGTCTGTGCAGGCACTGGGCCATACACTGGGCGGATAGAGAAGCCCACATCAGGATAATCGTAGCCTTCAGCCGAGTGGTTAGAGGCATCGATGTTGGCGCGGTAGTTACGGCACTCTTGTGAAATGTCGGTCTGCTCATATTCGGTAGAGGTCCAGTAGAAGCAGCCCAGCTGGTCGTGGGTGTGCTCTGCGTTCACCATATTGCCGGCAGCTGGAAGGAAGATGCTGTTGCCATTGATTTGCGAAGTGACCAGTGCACCAGTCATACCGTTCATGCCAGTCCAGGTAAAGTCGCAGTTGTTGATCAGCTCACGCCATTCGTCACGGGTAGGAATACGCCATTGGTCGCCCCACTTCACGTGTGCCACATCATAGTTGGTGCCAGTGATGGTGGCGCCGAGCTTCAAGTATTCTTCCCATTGGTCGTGGTCTTCACCCTCCCAGTCGTAGTACCACTGGTAGTTTTCGAGGGTGTAGGTCTGCTTAGGCTCAATTTCGCCATAGGCATAGAAGTTGCCTTCGTCCCAAGGATTCACGGCGCCCACATTGTAGGAAGCCCATTTCACCGACAGGCCGAGGTCCACCATCTTGGTGGAAGGATCCACCTGGCCTTCGTTCACAAATGTTATTTTCGACACGTCCTTCACGTTTTTCATTTCGGAAGTGCCGTCGTTGTATTCTATTTTCATCACTTTCTGCTGAGCGTTGATGGTGCCAAGCCCGAGAGCGGCGATGAGTGCAAAGTGTAAAAATTTGTTCATAGCGTGTTACAGTATAATTTTAAATGTTGATTTGTTGATTTTAACGATGTAAACTCCAGTGTTGAGCAGTGAGCGGTTCACGCTGTAGCTCTCAGGAATGGTAGTGTTCAGCACACAGCGGCCGTCGAGGGTGTAGATGGCCAGCTCGCTGCCAGCCTTGGCACCACTCACCAGAAGGGCATCGGCGCTCACCTGCAGCTTCACTGCGCCCTCGGTGGCGGCCAAATCCTTCACCGACGAGCTCTTCACAAAATCGATGAACTCAATGTCATCAAAATCTAACGTAACGGGATTCTGACCGGTAGCTGTGATGGTAGCGCCTGTGGAGGTGTAGGTCACCTCTGGATTGCTGGAAAGGAGAATCACCACCGGAGTGCCCGAATTGAGCTTCACCCTGATAGCGTCAGGCTCCTCATTTGCCGCAAATCCGCAGATGCTCACCAGCATGGTCAGCATGAAGAGAATTTTTTTCATAAGCATGATGTTGTTAATATTATATTAATGTAGTTAAGAATTTTATTCTGTAGTTAAGAGGATAGTTTTCAATTTAATGACATAGACAGTGAGATTTTTTATGGGGGCTATGGAGGGCAACCGCGCCTTAGCCGCCGGTCGCCTAATCTGTAATAATAAGTAGCTAATCCAGAACTCATCACGAAGAATAGTTAGTAAGAAAAATCGAACTCTTCACAAAATTACGCTAAAATATCACAATCCACAAGAAAAAAGCCAACAAAAACGCCAATCTGCCACCATTTTTCTTTTCAAGAGATAAATAGGGATAAAAAAGTGAGGCTCAGCGCCTGATTGCGCCGAGCCTCACCATGTATGGGTTTAGCCTAATCAGCCTATTGGTTGTGGCTGAGAATGAGCATCATCACATTATAGAGCGCCAAATTGGCTCATAGCCACCACGAAGGTCTTGCTGTCGAGCACGCCACGCATAAAGTCGAGGTAGCCACGACCAATATACCAAGTCTGGTAGCCAGTATAGCCTGCCACAGTTCCTTTTGAGTTGGTGTACTTGATTTGACCCTTGTTCTCACCCGTTTGGGCATCGATGCGGAAGAGGCAGAAATCACGGCGCTGACCGCCAGCCGAATTCAAGCCTGTGCCGCCAGGGCCTAATTTGTCGATCTTCACAGGAATGAAGTTGGTGGCCTCACCAAATGCGATAGGAGTGCCCACTGGCTCATATTCCTTGGTTTCGATGTTTTGAAGGCCGAGCTGAATCTTGTCGGTCATAGGCACGCCTTCCGATTCAAACAGGAAGTTGTAGATGCGCACGCTGCAAGAGTCGCCAGTGTCGGCCACGCCTGCAAATTTACGGGGTTCTTCGGCAGGAACGATGGCAGGAGCCTTGCTGAGGTCGTAAACCACCACCATCTGCTTAGAGCCGGCGTTGAGCTTAATCTTCTGGTTATACACCTCATTGTTCTTGTTGTCGAGGAACTGGATTGACACCTCACCGGCATCCACGGTGTAGAACAAGCCCACATTAGCGCTTGGCACATAATTGTAGGTGGTGAGGAACGATGAGCCGTTGTTGGAGTAGGTGACGCCATTCACCACAATTTTGTAGATGTAGTTGGCGGCAATGGCTGTCTTGGGGCACATGTATGCCACTTGAATCTGCGCTTTGTCTGGGTTGATGTCGTCGTATGGATATTTGATATCTTCCTTACCACAAGATGCTGCCAGCACTGCAAGCAGACAGATGCTGATATATTTTAAAAATTTCATATTTTAAATCATTTACAAGTTGGAGGGTTAAAGTTATTTAGGCATGTCGCCTGGATAAGCAAACCAAGGCATTGAGCACTGGTAGTTGTCGGCTGTGCCTGAGATAGGCTTCAGAGCTTCCAGGTTGTTCTTGTTCCACATATATTCAGAGTTGTAGCGTGGACGCAGGCGGTAGCAAGGAGAGCCGTTGTTCTTCTCATTGTAGGCCGAGCGGCGGTTCTGCACGTTGGCAGGCATGAGGTAGAAGCCCTTATACACCTTGGTAGCGTCCTCATCGCGCTTCTGGTTGATAAGTGTCTTGTCCCAGCCATTGCCAAACGATGGCACATCGCCAGTGTAGGCAATATCGTAGTGATACTTGCGGAGGTCAACCCACACTTCAGGAGCGCCCCATGGATAGAGGGCCACATACTTCTGCATCATGATGTGCGAGAGGCTGAATTCCGACATGGGCAGAGCTGCCACGAATGGGCCGTTGAGGTATTCCTGCGCCATAGCCTTGAAGGTGGCTTTGTCCACCTTGTCGCCCTGGTGGTAAACCTTGCCCGAAACGGTAGCGAGCGACTCGCTCTTGATAAACTCAGCAGAGAAGTCCATATCGGCTGCCACAGCCTTCTTCCAAGTTTCAAAAGCGTCGGCCTTGCTGCCATACTTGAATTGCACCTCAGCGAGGTCGAAGAGCAGTTCGGAATAGGTGGTGAGCACATAAGGAGCGTCGTTGCTGTAGAGCCAGCGTCCCTGTCCGTCCTTAGCGTCGGTAATCTTTTCGGTGCGTCCCCAGAAGTTGGTGGCCTGTCCGATAGGACCGGTCTGGCTTGTGAAGCCTGAGCCTCTGAAGTAGTATTTGCGGAGCAGTTTTGGATCCTTCACGCCAGTGGTGTCGTTGCCGCTTGAGGTGCCGAGCTTCAGAAGCGGACGTGGGTCGAAGTGACCGGTCTCTTCCAGCGTGTCGCAGATAATCTGTTTTTCAGCCAGCATGTGAGGGAAGCGTGGGTGAGTTTGCTCCACGGTTTCACCCTTGTCGTTCACAATGGTGATGGTGTGGGTAATCTTGTTGCCTTCCTCGTTGTAAACAGGCATGGTGCCGGTCATGGTCTGAACGGCAAAATCGTGCTGCCAATAGCTGTTGGAGAGGTTGCCACGGTAGGGGCCGAAGAAGTTGTTGTAGGTGCTCTGAGCAGCGTCGGCGCCACCACCAAGAATTTTCACGAGGGCGTTGTCGTCGTTGCTTGCGAACGACTTGCTGCAAGCGTCGATGAATTCATCGTAGTATTTCTGCTTGAAGTCGTTCTTATTGGTGAGCGATGCCAAATTGCGGGCAATCACCGCATAGGCAAACTTAATCCACTTAGCCTTGTCGCCGCCGTAGATGTAGTCGTTCTGGGAGATGCGGGTGCCATAGTTGGTCTTGTCTTCTTTTTCCAGATATTCGATAGCCTTTTTAGCCCACGCGCGCACTTGCTCGTAGATGGCGTCCTGGTAGTCGTATTCATGCGAGAGCAAGCCAGCCACGAAAGCCTGCTTCATAGGAGCCTCGCTATGAACCTTGGCAAGGAAGTCCCAAGAATAAGCCTTGATGGCGTAGCCAATGCCGGCGAGGGTCCAGTTTTCGGCCTTCTCGCTCTGGCTAATCATATTCTCAAGGTTCATACCCTGGTTCCAGTACACCATACGCCAGGCCTCGCCACCGGCATCACTTGCAGCGGTGTAGTAGTTGTTGGCAAACGAGGTGTACGACGATGTGCCCATCATCTGGGTGAGTGGGCAGAGGGCACGCAAGTCGTAGTAGATTCCGTAGTACGACTGTTCGATACCTGCAAGATAGAGGTATCCTTCCACATAGTCGGGCGCGTCGGTGTTCTTGTTCACGTCAAGATAGTCGTCGCAACTTGTGGTTGTGATTGCCATCATGAGAGTGGCAATGATATATAATAATTTATTCTTTTTCATAATTGGTGAGTTATTTGATTTTCACTGAGAAAATGATTAGAATGTTACGCTCAAACCGATGGAATAAGTGCGTGGGCTTGGGAGCGACCAGCAGTCGTAGCCCTCACCGCCTGTACCGCCAGCGGCAGCGCTCATGGTGTTGCCTGCCACGTCGATACCGGTGTAGTTGGTGATGGTGAACAGGTCGTTGCCAGAGAAGTAGATGGTGGCGTTGCTGATGGTGTTGTTGGTGAGCTTAGCCAGCCAAGCCGATGGCACGATGTAGGCCAAGCGGAGTTCCTGGCAGCGGATATAGTTGATCTTGTGCTGAATCCAGTCTTCGTCCTGTCCGGCATAGCGCACCTTGTCGAAGTCCACGGCTATGGTGTTGATAGTTGGGTGCTCGGAGTTCTCGTTGCCGTCTTTGAGCACACCTCTAAACACGTGCGATCCGCTCTCACGGTTCTTCACTGAGAATTCGCTCATGCCGTTGCCGGTCATTTCACGAACGGTAGCGTTCACCACGTCGGCGTGGTAGCGGCCCTGGAACATGGCGCTGAAGCGGAAGTTCTTGTAGCTGAGGCTTGTGGTGAGACCAAAGCGAAGTTTAGGCTCGCGGTTGCCGAGCACGCTCCAGTCGGAGCTTACCAGTGGCAGACCGGTGGTAGGGCTGATAAGAATGTCGCCATTTTTGTTGCGGTCGTAGGCGCGGCCAGTAACGGTGGTGATTGGGTGACCCTTCATCACACCATTACGGATATTGCCCGAGTTCCAAGTGTAGGCGTTGTAGTATTCCTTGAGGTTGGCAGGAAGCTCCACGATTTCAGAGCCAGTATGTGAGAGGTTCAAGCCCACATTCCAGCGCAAGTCCTTGTTCTTAATCACGTCCACATCGATGTGACCTTCCCAGCCCCAGGTGTTGAACGTACCCACGTTCATGTTGTTGAGCACGAAACCGGTGGCATACGACATGCGGAAGCCGGTCACAATCTGGTCGGCACAGTGTGTGCGGAACACGGTGAAGTCGGCGTTGATGCGGTCGTTCCAGAAGCGTCCTTCCAGACCAATTTCATACGAGGTGGTCATCTCTGGCTTGAGGTTCTTGTTCGGGCCAGTGAAGCCATATTTGTAGCCACCGCCCACAAGGCCGGTTGGCTCAAGCTCTGGATCGATGGAGAGTGCAGGAGCATCTTTACCCACCTGTGCGATAGCGCCACGCAGCTTCAGATAGTTCATCCAAGAAAGGTTCTTCAGGCCACCGATTTCGGTGAGCACCACAGAAGCCTCCACTGCTGGATAGAAGAAGGAGTTGTTGTTCTTAGGAAGGGTTGACGACCAGTCGTTACGGAAACGTCCGGTGAGGAACGCCATATTGTTCCAGCCAAATTCCACCTGTCCTGAGATAGCCTGCAAGCGGCGCTTGGTGGAGCGTTTAGAGCTCTTGATGGTAGATTCGGTGCAGTTGTTGATAGAGTAGAAATCGATTACCTTGAAGTTGCTGCCCGAAGATGAGAGCGACGACACGCCGTTCTCAAGCTGGTGGTAACCCACTTGCACGCCAAAGTTGAGCTTTCCGTTCAGGAAGTCGTTGTTATAGCCAGCGAGCACGTTGATGGTGGGGTCGTTGGTGTTGTATTTTGAGAGGGAGTAAACGCCTGCGTTGGCAGCGTCGTTCACGTCCTGGTTGTTGGCCTTATAATAAGGGTGGCTGCCGTATTCGTAAGCCGAGGTGGAAACGTCCCAGCCAAACTGAGCGCGCAGGAAGGTGTGCTCAAACGGAACGATATTGGCAGAGAACGCACTGATGAAGCGGTCGGTAACGTCGTAGTTGAGGTTTTTGTACAGACCGTAGAGTGGGTTCAGCATATCGTGGTCGGTGTAGTAGTTGGGGTAACGCATGTGCGATCCGTCTTCAGCCATATACTGCGACATATCGTCAACCTGTGGCCACTTGTAAGAATAGCGGATAGGACCATTCAAGCCACGGAGGGCCTTGTGGTTCTTCTGGTTCACATACTGAATGCTGCCTTCAAATTTCAGCCACTTAGCCACTTCAGCCTTACCGGCGAGAGAGAGGTTGGTGCGCTTGAGGTCGGTGGTCTTGATCACACCGGTCTGGTCGAAGAACGAAGCACTTGCGCGAACCGACATCTTGTCGTTGCCGGCTTCCACTGCCAAGTTGTGCTTGTGCAGGAAACCAGTTTGGAGCACTGCCGAGGCATTGTCGTAGAGAGGAATTGAGCCATCATAGAGGGCACCGTTCTTTGCTGTGTTGTAGTAGTTGGTGGTGCCATAGGAGCCGTTGGCATACTTTTCCTGGATTTTTGGCCAGCCATAAGCCTTCGACCACGACAGCTGGTTGCTGTAGGTGACGCGGGCTTTACCGTTGCGGCCCTTCTTGGTGGTGATGATGATGGCACCGTTTGAAGCGTCGGAGCCATAGAGCGCAGCAGCGGCAGCGCCTTTGAGCACGGTCATGCTCTCGATGTCTTCGGGGTTGAAGTCGTTACCACGAGAGGCATAGTCGGTGGAGCGCACGCTCAGGCCAGTGAGGTCGTCGCCACCGGCAAGAATATTTGACGCATTGAACGAGCTGTTGTTCATAGGCACACCGTCCACCACGTAGAGGGGCTGGTTGTTGCCTGAGAGGGAGGTGGCACTACGGAGCACCACAGAAGTGGAAGCACCTGGAGCACCGCCCGATGAGGTGACGGTCATACCCGACACGCGGCCTTGCAGTGCCGAGATAAAGTCGGTACGACCTGATTCGGTGATATCCACGGCCTTCACATTTTGTGCCGAAGAACCCACCGCACGGGCCACACGCTTCATGCCAAACTCGCCGGTGATCACCACCTCGTCGAGCTTCAGGCCGTCGTTGTTCATAATCACTTCGGCTGCATTTGCGGCGGAAACCTCAGTTCCCTTGTAGCCTACATAAGAAAACACCAAAGTCTGGTTCTTTGATGCCTGAATAGAGTAGTTACCGTTCACATCGGTCACTGTGCCGCGTTTGGTTCCTTTTACTCTTACGGTCACGCCGATAAGCGGTTCACCATTGGTATCTTTTACGATACCAGTCACTTTGCCGTTGGTCTGCGCAGCTGCTGTGAAGCCCACACTGCTCTGCTGTGAAGAGCTAAAAGAAGTGGGAGCACCACATGCCATTACTAACGCCGTCAACAATACACATTGCTTCTTCATATTCGCATGAGATAAGTTGAAAAGTTAATAGTAGGGTTTGTATAAAAAGGGTTTATAAAAATTTGTTAGCTATCTCTTTGGCCTTTTCTGCATAAAAAGACCAATTCAATATGCAAATTTTTAAAAAATTTTAAACATACGCAAGTGTTTTTATACTTTCTTACAAAAAAAATGAGCGGAAAACCGCAAAATTGCGGTTTCCGCCCTGTGTTGTATGCAATCACTCGGCTTGCGCTACACCAATGAAATTTTCACTGGCGTGTGCAGCAAATATGCCGAAGCCATCGTTCTGCCTATTTCATCACTTTAGAGGTGGTGACGGTGCCATCGGTGTGGCGCTCCACCACCACGTTGATGCCTTCAAATGGAACTGCACTTTCGCGGCCCATGAGGTCGAAGTAGCGAACAGCCTCTACTGGAGCCACTGCCTTGACATCAGTCACAGAAGTTCCCTCCTGTGAGCCGGCAGGCATGAAGATCACCTGGCCGAGATTGGCGAAGTCGGCCTTGTGCCACACCACTTTTTCAATGCTGATGCTGTCCTGAGTCTCCACATTCCACACATTGCCTTGAGCATACACGGTGTTAGGTCCGTTGTTATAGAGGTCGTAGAGCACGCCGTTGTTGCCATTGTTCTTAAACACGTTGCCGCCAGGATTGTAGTCGGCAGCCGTCTTGTCTGCCACCTTGCCGGCGTTTACTTCAGGCTTGCCGATGATGGTGATGCCCCAGAGGTTGGTGTCGATATAATTGCCTTTCACAAAGATTTTGCCTTTGCCGGCAGAGTCATAGAGGCTAATGCCACTACCGCCATTATTAGCGTTGGTTTCGTAGGTGTTGTCGATAATATCGTTGTCGATAATATCCACGTCGAGCGATCCAGTCACGGTGATACCGTAGCGGTTCTCCTTCACCACATTGTTTTTAATGACCACCTTGTTGGAGAACGCCTGGCCGAGCATATTGTTCACGGCAATGCCGCCCACCTTATTGTAGTGGCCGCCGATCACGGTGTTGCCAGAGATTTCCACATCTTCCGTGCCGTAGCAGGTGAGATTGATTTGCGGACGGTTGCTGTTGCCAGTGTTGTTGTGGTAGAAGTAGCAGTTAGTGACCTTGATACCCACAGGAGTGTTGGCGCCGTTGCCCACGCCAGAAGTGGTGCTTTCAATGAAGGAGCAGTGGTCCACCACGTTGCCTTTGCCAGTCTTTGAGAAGTTGAGGCACGCATTGGTCGAGAGCTTTCCGTTGTATTGATAGAAGGTGCAGTTCTGCGCCACGATATTGCCGTTGCCGCTGCCAAGGGTGATACCCACATATTCAAAGCGCGCATTTTTCAGCACCGCCTTCGCATTGTCGTCGTAGAGGCGGAAGCCTTTAGGCTCCGATTCGCCATAGCGGGTCACGAGCACGGTGTCGGCAGGAGCGCAGTCGAGCGTGCCGTCGATGGTGAGCACGAGACCATCGGTGAGCTTCACCACCTCATTGTTCTGGAATTTAAGCACATCGCCAGCCGATATGGTGAATGTGGAATCGAGCACCCATGCGCCATCCACTTTGTGCACACCGCAAGAGGCGATTTTGGAGAGGTCGTCGAGGGTGTAGGTGGTGCCGTTGCCAGCCGACACAAACTCATCGGCATAAGCCGAAGCCGCCAAAGCAGCTACGCATAAAAAAGTAACAATTTTTTTCATAAGCGTGTAATTTCGTTTAACAATCTAACTAATTATATCCGCAAAATTACAAACGTTTTCTGAAATATGCAAAACAATTGTCATTCTCTCATTTCAAAGCGAGCGGCAGCGCAAAGATTTTTCACCATAGTAAATGCCTATCAAATAATATTTGTAACTTTGCATACCAACCAATTCACATCTTTCTATATGGCAGCACCAAAACTCTATCCGATAGGAATACAGACATTTGAGCGAATCATCAAAGAGAATATGCTCTACATCGACAAGACGGAGTATGTTTACCGCATGGCACACACCAGCGGCAAGTATTTCTTTCTTAGCCGCCCACGCCGTTTCGGCAAGTCGCTGCTCACGTCCACTTTCAAAAGTTACTTTGAGGGAAAGCAGCACTTGTTCAGGGGGCTTGCCATTGAAAAGTTGGAAACGGAATGGACGGAATATCCTGTGCTGCACTTCAGTATGGCTGGCGGAAAGCACATGGAGAAAGTGGATCTTGAGCGGTATCTCGGTTATCAACTTGAAAACCAAGAGCGCCTGTTCGGCATCACAGAGCATCGGACGGGGCTGAACAATCGGCTGTCTGACTTAATCGTGAAAATATACAACGCCACTGGCCAACAAGCGGTGGTGCTCATCGATGAATACGACGCGCCGCTACTCGATGTGGTGCATGAAGACGAGGCTCTGCCCATATTGCGCAATGTGATGCGCAATTTCTACAGTCCGCTGAAAGACTGCGAGCCCTATCTGCGTTTCGTGTTCCTCACTGGCATCACAAAGTTCTCGCAGATGAGCATATTCAGCGAGCTCAACAACATCACCAACATCAGCATGGACGATGAATATGCCGGAATATGCGGAATAACCATTGACGAACTTTCTACGCAGATGACAACCGACGTAGATGCTTTGGCTAAGAAGTTGAGTTTGACCAGGGAGGAAATGCTCAACAAGCTGCGCGAATACTACGACGGCTATCACTTTGCCAAACATTCGCCCGATGTGTTCAACCCATACAGCTTGCTCTGCGCCATGGCAAAGGGCCAACTTGATTATTATTGGTTCGCCTCCGGCACTCCTACCTACCTCATAGAGATGCTTAAGAAATTCAATGTCACACCATCGGAGATTGGCGGTGGCGATGCCGACAGATCGGAGTTTGACGCGCCAACGGAATGTATGACTTCCATTACACCGCTGCTCTACCAGAGCGGCTACATCACCATAAAAGGCTATGACCCGGAAACCGAGCTCTACACACTCGACATTCCCAACAAGGAGATTCGCGTGGGGCTCTACCGATGTCTGCTGCCCAACTATATAGGGGCCAACACCGTGAATGGCACCACCACCATAGCCAAGATGTCGGCGCTTATTCGCCGGGGCAACATAGACGAGGCACTGAAAATGCTTCAAACTTTCCTCGAAACAGTGCCCTATTGCCAAGGAGCCAACACTGAAGGGCATTATCAGCAAATGATGTATGTGATTTTCTCCATTCTCAACCACTATGTAGATGTAGAGGTGCACACACCACATGGCCGTGTGGATATGGTGCTGCGCACCGCCACGCATCTCTACCTCTTTGAACTGAAGCTCAATAAAGATGCTGCAACCGCTATGAGGCAGATCGACATGAAGCAATACGCCAAGCGCTTTATGCTGTGCGGGCTGCCGGTGGTGAAGGTGGGCATCAACTTTGATGTGAAGGCGCACAATATCACCGACTGGACTGTGGCAGAATAAAGAATAAATAGTGTAATCGCATTTTTATCACATTTTTATCACAACCCGTAACCAATTCACATCGCATAATTATAAATGACTGGAATTACATCTGCACTGCTCACCGTGGGGCTGTTAGTGGTGTCGAACTCTTTTATGACCTTTGCCTGGTATGGGCATCTGAAGCTCCAGAACGCTGGCATCTCCACACACTGGCCTCTGGCGGTGGTGATTTTGATGTCGTGGGGCATCGCGCTGTTTGAATACTGCTTCATGGTGCCTGCCAACCGCATCGGCTTTGTGGAAAATGGCGGTCCGTTTTCATTGATGCAACTGAAAATCATACAGGAGGTGATTACACTCACGGTGTTCACCATTTTTGTAACCATCTTCTTCAAGGGCGAACAACTGCACTGGAATCATTTTGTGGCGTTTTTGCTGCTGATTGCCGCTGTGGGATTCGCATTTCTCGACACCGCAAAATGAGCAGCCACACTTCCACAAACACCGACATGCCTGCCAAGAGCATTTGGCAGCGACCGCTGTGGGTGGCAATTTTTGCCTTCACCGCCGCCTTTGCCTGGGGCTGGGCATACCCGCTCATCAAACTCGGACTGATGGAGTTTGGCATCACCCCCGACCAGACGGGCAGCAAGATGCTGTTTGCAGGTGTGAGGTTTGCCATTTCCGGACTGATTATCCTTGCCATGGCCAGGGTGGGCGCTCACCGCAGTTTCGGCATGCACACCGGTGGACGCGGCTGGGTGTTTATCCTGGTGTTTGCCCTGCTCAACACCACCATTCATTATGCGTGCTTCTACATCGGGCTGTCGCACAGCGCAGGGTCGCGCGCGGCCATTCTTAATTCATTAAGTGTGTTCACGCTGGTGATTTTAGCATGCGTGGTGTATCCTGACACCGACCGCATGAACGTCACGAAAGTGGCGGGGTGTCTGTTGGGCTTTATAGGCATTGTGGCGCTCAACACAGGAAACTCCGACAGCGGCAGCTTCACTTGGCTTGGCGACGGCATGATCATCGGTAACGCCCTGTGCTCGGCAGTGGCTGGGCTGATGACCCGAAAATTGGGGCGCCACATTGATGTGTTTGTGGGCACAGGCTACAGTCTGCTCATAGGCGGCACGCTGTTAGCCATTCCGGGCATCGCCATAGGCGGCACCCTGCCCGTGGTCACGCCATGGGGCATAGCCATTCTGATGATGCTCATAGCCATATCCACACTCGCTTTCGGGCTCTACAACAAGCTGCTCAGCTGCAACCCCGTGGGCAAGATTGCCATCTTCAACTCGCTGATTCCTGTGATAGGCGCCGTGAGCAGCTGCGCCTGCCTTGGCGAACCTTTCTATCTGAAATATGCCTTAGCCGCCGTGCTTGCCGCCGCAGGCATCTACGTGATCAACCGCTCCAAGTGACCACATGCCACAGTTTTATGAGTCTTGGAGCTTGATTATAAATCGACCGCCATCGGCTGGCGCTACGCTTATTGGCTATGATGCGTATCCATTTTGGCACTTGCTTGACCCGCTATCATCTTATTTCCAATTTCTTCAAAAATATTTAGAAATTTTGCTATCTTTGCATTAACATATACATTATGTGTAGGTAACATCAACAACAACTTAACTTTTTATCATCATATATTATGGCGGATAATAGATGCCCCAACTGTGGAAACCCGGTGCCAAAAGGCTCAAAATTCTGCAACCACTGTGGCTGCACGCTCTCAAACGACAACGAAATAGTGTGCCCTCACTGCGGGAGCACAATCCCTGCCGACAGCGCTTTCTGTCCGGCCTGCCGTGCGCCAATCAATCACGACTACACGCCTGGCGGTAGCTACACCGCCCCACAAGTGCCCAAGAAAAAAAGCAGCAGCAAGACGCTCACCATTGTGGTGAGTGGACTGATTGCCGCATTCATCGCTTTAGTGGTGGTACGCACCATCTTTTTCTCTGGCCACCCCGATGCCCCGACGGCAGCCAATGTGGAGGTGAGCGATGTGGACGCCGGACGCTACAACGATATTTTCAACAACGCCCTCATCAAGAACAACCTCAAGAACGATGGCGACCAGATAGCCTATGCCTGCCCCGTGACCAACGCTTCGGGCGAAGTGGACCGCCTGATAGGTGTGACCTATCTGTCGGACGCGGCTCATTCGTTCTACAAGATTTTCACACTCACGCTCAACGGCCAGGAGTGGGACATCAAGATGAACAACCAGAAATATGTTGACGGCTACAACCTGATATTCGACCCGAAGGCTCTCCGCGCCGAGGAAATTCCTGCCGTGGTGGAGGTACAAGGCAAGCGATATATGTTTTTCGCCTATGCCTGCGTTCCGTCGAACCAGGAGTCGGGCAAGATTTGCACCGTGTATTTCGACATCGACGCACAGAAGGAGATTCGCCAAGTGGACTTCAACGGCACACTGATGCTCGACATGGACGGACAGCAAATTCTGAAATGCACCTCACTGCCTATAGCCACCGGAATCCTTGACGGTGAACTGATTAAGCGCGCCAGAAGCATCGGCATGCTCCACATTCCCACTGAGGAGGAACTTGCACAGGCTAAGGCAGAGCAAGAGCGCCTCGCCGCAGAGAAAGCAGCACAGCAGCAAGCCGAAGCGGCACGCCAGGCCGAGGAACAGCAGATGTTTGAGAATGGCGAGGAAGTGAAGGTGGATGCCCAGCAAGTGGACAAGAGCACTCCGCTGTTCCGCGCTGAGGACTTCTCGAAGAAAATCAACGGCGGTGGCTACACCGTGTTCCTGCTCAAAAATGGCAAGGTGTATGCCTTCAGCAAGGCGGCAAACAGCACCTTTGAAGTGCATTTTGGCGGAGGCTCTGCCACCGACATCGGTTTTGCCGACTCTGGTGCGGGCATTGTGAACATTCGCACCAGCGCTGGAAAGGTGCAATATAATCTTGGCTCCAAAACGATGAAAAAGGTGGAGTAGGCTCTGTTTCCTTATTTGGAAATACGCACTGAGGATTCTCCCCTACCCCCTACTGCAAATGCCTCATCTATCGCCATGCCGATAAGGTTAAACGAACTGATTGCCAAGCGCGCAGTGAACACCCGCGTGATGGCTCTACTACAGCAGCACGCCCTCCAGGCCATAGCCGAGGCGCGTGACCGGGGCTGTATGGGCTGCATTGATGAGCGGTCGGTGGTGTTTGCCGATGACTTCCGCACCCTATCCATTCACCCCACACCAGGCACGCAAGCCACCGAGCAAGAGATTGTGGCTGCGTTTGGGCGGCTATTGCTCCACGCTATGGAGGCATCGCCCCATCAGCCGAAGAGGCTCGTGAAAATAGCGCACGACTGCACGAACGGCAAAATCCACCACCTTGCTGAACTCGACCTGCTGCTGGAGCGCCGCCTCGCCGACACCGTGTATGTTCCCCTCATTGTGCTCATCGTGGCATTGCTGGCCATTCTCTACGTGTTCAGCCATTAGCAACGGTGCAAATTAATTTCATTCATATTTCTAATTTCTAATCTCTAACATCTAATCTGTAATTTCTTATTCTGATTTCTTTTTGTAACTTTGCACATTATTATTAACACAAAACGATTATAATGGCAGTTGAAATCCGCAAACTTGAGCCCACAAAAAAAGACTTGCTCAAGTTTATACATTTTCCTATCGACATTCTATATAAAGACAGTGAATACTACGTGCCCGACATGGTGGGTGATATGCTCACCACTTTCCTTCCCGAAGAGAACCCCGCCTACGAATTCTGCGAAAGCGCCTTCTTCATGGCTTACCGCGACGGAAAACCGGTGGGTCGCATTGCCGCCATCATCAACAACCTTGTGAACGAGCGCGAGGGCAAGACTGAGGGCCGCTTCGGCTTTGTGGACTTTATCGACGACAACGAGGTGGTGGACGCACTCTATGCCGCCGTGCGCGACTGGGTTAAGGCCAAGGGCATGACACGCCTCACTGGGCCGCTCGGCTTCACCGACATGGACCCCGAGGGGTGCCTTATCGAGGGCTTTGACCAGCTGAGCACACAAGCCACCATCTACAATTACCCTTACTATCAGAAGCAGTTTGAGCGGCTGGGGTTTGAGAAAGATGTGGACTGGGTGGAATTTAAGGTGTATGTGCCTCAGGAGATTCCTGAAAAGATGGTGAAGATTGGCAACATTGTGCAACACCGCTTCGGGCTGCACATGGTGAAAGTCACCAACAGGAAAGAGCTGGTGAACAAATACGGTGACGCCATTTTCTCGCTCATCAACGAGGCCTACGACAGTCTGTTCGGCTATTCGCCCCTGTCGAAGAAGCAGATGCAGCACTACATCAAGGAGTATCTGCCTTTCTTGCCGCTCGACCACATCTCGCTCGTGGCCGACGCCCAGGAGCAACTCGTGGGCGTGGGCATTTCGGTGCCGTCGCTTTCAAAGGGCTTGATCAAGAGCCGCGGACGCATGTTGCCTTTCGGCTGGTTTCACTTGCTTAAGGCCATCAAGAGGGAGCATCAGATTGTGGATTTGCTGCTGATAGCCGTGAAGCCCGAATACCAGAGCAAAGGTGTGAACTCACTGTTCTTCATCGAACTGATTCCTGCCTTTATCAAGCGTGGCTACAAATGGGCGGAAACCAACGTGGAACTTGAGACCAACGAGAATGTGCAGAAGCAGTGGCAATACTTCGAGAAGGAGCAGCACAAGCGCCGCCGCGCATTCACCAAGGCCATATAACGAAACCATAAAATATAACAAGATACAAAAAAGCTATGTTACAGAAGATTCAAGTAGCAAATTTTGCCGCACTGGGTCAGTGCATCGACCAGAGTAAGGTGGATGCACTGCACGAGCCTGCTATCAAGGCTATCGAAACACTCGAAAATGGCACCGGTGAAGGCGCCGACTTCCTCGGCTGGCTGCACCTGCCAAGTGGCATCAGTGATGCCTGGCTTGCCGATATTGAGGCCACTGCCAAATCGCTTCGCGAAAATTGCGAATATGTGGTGGCGGTGGGCATCGGTGGCAGCTATCTTGGCGCAAAGGCTGTGATTGAGGCTTTGAGCGACAGTTTTGCCGCCTATAAGCCCAACCAGTGCAAGGTGCTCTTTGCCGGCAACAATATCGGTGAAGATTACCTCGCCGACTTGATGGATCTGCTGAAAGACCGCAAGTTCGGCATCATCGTCATCTCTAAATCGGGCACTACCACTGAGCCTGCCATCGCTTTCCGTCTGCTGAAAGACCTGCTTGAGAAGCAGGAGGGCAAGGAGGTGGCGGCACAACGCATCGTGGCTATCACCGACGCTAAAAAGGGCGCACTGCGCAGCCTTGCCACACAGGAGGGCTATAAGACCTACGTTATCCCCGACAATGTGGGCGGGCGCTACTCCGTACTCACAGCCGTAGGATTGCTTCCCGTGGCAGTGGCTGGCTTCGATGTGAAAGCATTGGTGGCTGGTGCTGCGGAAATGGAGCAAGAATCCGACGAGTGTGTGCTCACCTACGCCCAGACACGCAACGCCCTTTACCGGGCTGGCAAGAAGATTGAAATTCTGGTGAATTTCTGCCCTCGCCTCCACTACTTCGCGGAATGGTGGAAGCAGCTCTATGGCGAAAGCGAGGGCAAGGGCCACCATGGCATCTTCCCTGCCGCAGTGGATTTCACCACCGACCTCCACTCGATGGGACAATGGATTCAAGACGGCGAACGCACCATTTTCGAGACGGTGCTCTCGGTAGGCGACATGAGCCAGAGCGTTGTAATCCCTAACGACAGTGCGAACATCGACGGACTTAATTTCCTCGCTGGCAAACATGTGGACGAGGTAAACAAAATGGCTGAACTTGGCACCCGCCTGGCGCATGTAGATGGTGGCGTGCCTAACCTGCTCATCACCATTCCAGCACTCACGGAGCGCTATATTGGCCAACTCATCTATTTCTTTGAGAAGGCTTGTGGCGTGAGTGGCTATATACTGGGCGTGAATCCGTTCAACCAGCCTGGTGTGGAAGCCTACAAGAAGAATATGTTTGCGCTGCTCAACAAGCCCGGATATGAGGCCGAGAGCGAAGCCATTCGCGCCAAATTCAAGAAGTGATTCGCCCCACAAAGGGCACGTGCACGCTACGCCAAGGGGCGGCAAACGCCCGACACAAACCAGCATAAAGGGCACAAAGGACTGTAGATTCCTTTGTGCCCTTCATTGTATATCATGAAGAATTTAGCCAGCCACACCATCATCGATAGCCGCAAAATGGGGGGGGGTGACGGTGGGGGGAAAAATTAATGGGGGCGGAAGCGGGAGTCGTCGATGGGGAAGATGCCTTGCACACGGCGCACCACGTAGCGTTTGTCGTTGTCCCAATACTCGTAGCCGTAGCCCTCAATCACGCGACCGCTGCCCTCTATATGGATAAAGGTGTCGCCATAGGTGCGGCGCGTCTTCGTGTTGTAGAACATTTGGTTGGTTTCCACCTTGTCGCCGCTGGTGCGTGTGATTCGCACGTTGTCCATACAGTTGACCACCGAGCTATTCTCGTCGTAGTACATACGGTCGCAGAGTATGCGGTCGCCGCTGCGCATCGTGAGGCGCACATTGCCAATCGCGCTCCACATGCGCTTATTCATATCGTAGTAGCCAGAGTCGCAAATCAGCGAGGCCGTGTTGTGGTATTTGTCGTCGAGCTCGTCGGCCACCAGTCCATTAGGAAAAGTCCAGTGAGGCACACGAGCCTCGCTATACACATTCCAGAGTTTGGTGGTAATGCGATAGCGAGTGCGGCCAGAGTCACTCACGATGGTCTGCATATCGTGTGTCACCATCGTGGGCACCTTATCGGGGTCGGGCGGTGGAGGCGTTTTCTTCTGCTTCTGTTCACCACACGACACTGCACCCCATGCCATCAACGTGAGCAGGAGTGCAGGCAATATCATTCTCGCTATCTGCATCAAGGGAGCGAAATATTGAAAAAGAATTATATATAGATGAATTAGCGAATCTTATTCTTCCAGAACCACATTTCATTGAAAGTGACACTGAAAGTAATGTTAAGGTAGTCTTCCTTGATCAGGCAGGTGGGCGACGACACACGGTGCTTCCACTCAAAGCCGAGGTTCACGAGCGACTTGCTGCCCAATGCCGGGAAACCGAAACCGCAGCTCACGCCATAGTCGCGCACATTGTTGCCCAGCACGTTCAGGTAGTCGTGGTTGTAGAAAGCGCCCAAGCGGTAATTCATTCGCTTCAGATAGCCGCCACGGTCGTCGGGCACATATTGAATACCGGCAGCCACTTTCCAGCGGTTGTCGAATTTCACCTTCGCTGGCTCAAAGCCAGTCATTGGCGTGTATTTCGCCTTCGCCCAGTCTTGGTAGGTGAAGTCGATTTCGGCAAACAGCTTTGTGCTGTGGGAGTAGCTCAAACCCAAGCCGAAGGTGTTGGGCTGCTCATAGTTGCCCTTCATCTTGCTCTGGTAGGCCGTGTCGATTTTAGTGTCGCTGGTGGCATCGTAGAAAGTGCCGAGCGTATTGCCACGGAAAGTCTTCTTGGGGGTGTAGGTAGCACCCACCACCAGACGGTTCTTGCGGTTGATATCATAGGCGTATTGCGCGCCGATGTGCACATTCCAGTCGCGCACTTCCATCGTGCGGTAGAACATCGAGGTAGATGAGCCTACAATGGCGGTGGTGTGCTCCAGTGTGCCGAACATATAGGAGAAATTGGCACCCACCGAAAGGCCCTTTACAGGATTCCATGCGCCACCAAGGTAGAGTTCGCTGATGGAGCCACTGCCTGAGCGATTTTCGGAGCCGTTCTCCAAATCAGAGTTGAACGAATAGCTTACAGACGAATAGGGAACAAAACCAAACGAGGCACCCACATTCTTAGCAACGCGAAACACGCCGCTCAGGTAGTCGAGGCCACCGCTGAAGGTGCTGCCCTTGGTGCCGCCCTCTTTACTCCAGATCTGGTTCAGATCCACGCCCACGTCCCAGAGGAAGGTGAGCGAGTCGGTGGCGGCATACGATGCAGGGTTTTTCGTGTTCACGGCCCTGCCGTCCTGCATAGCGTAGCCCACTCCGCCCATGTGGCGCTGAATGCCGGTGGCATTGTCGCCGAGCGTGCCGTAGCCAATACGGGAATAAGGAGTGGTAGTCACTTGTGCCGATGCCTGAAAGGCTCCAGCCACAGCCACTGCAATGGTGGCGATCATGTATCTGTAATTCTTCATTCTATCGTGATATAAATGATGAAAATTTCGTGCAGGCGTATTGAGCGTTCACCTCCCAGCCTGGGAAGATGCGCCACGCCACAGACTACAAAATTAGTAAATCCTTATTAATTAAGGTGCTGTTTTGGATTAATTTAATATTTTTTATTATGGAGCCGGCTATTTGGCGTCGGGTTTGCGGTCCCAGTAATAGGTGCGGCGAGGGTTACGCGGAAACCAGCCCTTGTGCACACGCTCCTGCTGCTCGAAGATTTCAAGTATGCTCCAGAAGCAAGAAAACGACGTCACGCCCAGCACAGCCTGGAGCAAAATATTCTCGACCATCAAGGCCGCGCCACCGCACACGATGCCCGCAATAAGAAACACCCACCAAATTTTCACGCCAAAATAGTATTCGCCTTTTATCACGAGCGGGTGAAACAGGCCTATGCACACAAAAGCGCACAACCCGATAGTGAGTCCCAAGAGGTGGTGGTCGGTAAGAAATTCCATCATATCATTGTAGTTGCTAAAAAAGCAGAATCCAGCCCTTATACACAAATGGGCTGGGTTACTGCTGTATCATATTATTAATAGAAATGGTGCTCTATTGAGCAAGAATTTTATTGATGAGCGCGGTCACGTCGGTCACATTCACCACACCGTCGCCATTGAGGTCGGCGGTAATCTTGCAGAACGAAGCCGACTGCGAGCCCAGCACCGAGTTGATCATGTCGGTCACATCGGTCACATTCACCTCACCGTCCTGGTTCACATCGCCAAGGTCGGCATTGGCTTGCTGATCCTCCATGTCGAGGGCAAACGCCATAGGGCGCTGGAATGTTTTGTAATACACATGGCCGAAGTGGTCGGTCACCTTGATGGTGACAGGCAGATTGGCGGTAGTGGCAAAAGCGCGAAACATGTGTCCATTCTTCTCTGTGGCAAAACCGGTGTTGATAGAGCCAGCGTTCTTGAAGCGCATCACATCAAAGGCGAGCACATGGTAAGGGTCGTACTCATTGAGGCGAGACGGCACCAACTTCGTGTCGGTGCCCTCGGTGATTTCCACCTTCCAGTCGGAATCGTAGTTAAACACGTTGGCAAGAATCGTGTTGCTCTTGTAAGAAGAGTAATTAGGCACCACCGTGGCGCCATATTTCTTCACCACGCCCACGGCACTGGCATCGGAGCTCATGAAATCCTTCACCTTGTTCATATCGTAGCCACGAATCTGGCTGTCGCCACTGCCAGTGATTGAGCGGTATTTCCATTGGAAATTGGTGCCGTTCACCTCCCAGAAGCTATAGCCAGCAGGCGAACCGTCCTGGCACACCTGATACTTCACATTCTTGCCGTTTGTGGCCCCGGTCCACCACCAGGTGGCGCAGATAGAGGCAATGTTGTGCTCCATCATGTTGGGGTAAGCCGCAGGACGCGCCGTGTAGTTGTAGTGGGTGTGTCCGCTCACGAAATGCACATCTTTATAGGAGCGCAGAATAGAAGTAAGCGCAGAATAGCTTTCGCTTGCGCCATAGGCAGTAAAGCCACTGGTGAGGCGGAAGGTGGGAATGTGCTGGCACACCACAATGGGCGTGTTCACGTCCACATGTTCAAGGTCCTTTTTCAGCCAGTCGAGCTGGTATTGCTCCACGCGAGTGGCATAGTTGCGCGAGCCCACCACACCCTTGCTGTAGGAGCCGCCGGTGTCCTGGTTTTTATAGAATATGTTGTCGAGCACCACATAGTGGGTCTTGCCTAAGTTGAACGAATAGTAGTTCGGGCTCACAATCTCGCGCCAGGGCTGGCTCGACTTAAAGTCGGTGGTGGCGCCCTTGTCGGCCGAGGTGTAGGCCACACCGGGGTCGTTGTCGTGGTTGCCAATCACAGGGAAGAGGATAATCGGGTAGCCATAGCTCTTCTGGTCGGTCATGAAATTATTCAGATTGTAGGAGTTAGAATACCAGTAGTTGTCCCAAGTGAGGTCGCCAAGAATAATGGAATAGATGCGCTTGCCAGCAGCCTGTGCGTTGGCTTTCTCCTGCTTCAGCGCCGAAATGTAGCTTTGGCGATACATGGTCTGGTCGCTGTTACGGCGGGCAATATGGGAATCGGCGGCAATAACCATCAGATAATCGTCGTTGTCCACCTTTTTGAGCACAAAGTCGTGGGTCTCGGCAGTATTCACATCGGTAGAGGTGAGCCGCTCCCAGAATTTAGAAATAAAATTGTAGGAAGTGCTGGGCTCATAGCCGCTGGGCAGCGTATAGAACACATACCCATTTTTTTTCTGACTGGTGAAACTGTAGTCGCCATTGGCATTGGTGTAGGTCACCACGTAGCCGTCGCTCACAGGCACATTTGCAACGCCCACACCATCACAAGTGATGCGGCCGCTGATGTTTTGCGCATGGCCAGCCATGGCAGCGCCTATGGCAATCATCGCAAAAGCTAATTTTTGGAAATTCTTCATTATCTTGTTTTTAGGAGTTGTTATCGTTGTTTTCTTCCTTCTTCATCTCATGGTCGTAAACGAGCATACAGTAGATTTGCATCACAGCGCCTGCCATCAGGAAAGCCAGCCAGTCGGTGGTTTTTCCTGTGGGGGCAAACACGAGCAGGTAGGCCGACACGCAATAGAGCAGCGCCGACACTTTACCCATGCGCACCAGGCGGCGCACACGCAGGTTTTTGCCGTGGTAGCGCTCCGTGAGCCGCTCGGCGAGGGCGAGCACCGCCCCGAAGGCGAAAATCCATTTTGAGCCAGCCCAGTAGATATTCAGCAGGGGCAGCAAAGCCGTCACCACCATAATCACCATGGCTGCCGACAGCATGATATATTGCGCTTTTTGCTTTCCTTTTTCTGATAACATAACGGATGTTTAGTTTTTTTGATTAGGAGGATAAATAATATGATGATGAATTACGGAATGTCGGTGATGTAAACGTCTTCATTTAGCCGCTTCATGCCATACTTCTCACGGGCTATGCGCTCAAGCGAAGCCTTGTCGGTGTTGAGTTCGCGCGTTTTCGCCTCGTAGATGGCGGTGGTGTCGCGGTCGGCCTTGATTTCCGACTTCAGCTCCTTGATTTCCTTCTTCAGCTCCACCACCTTCATAAAGTTGTTGGGACCCACGAAAAAGAGGAGCGCAATCGTAATCACCGAAAGCACTAAGGTGAAACTCATCCACCTCGGCACCCATGCGGGGCGCTCTATTTTTTTGCCAAACATTTCCATATTCTCAATTCTTTATTATTAGCACGTTAGTCGTTCAGCAGGTCAGGTCGGAGGCGGCGTGTGCGCTCAAGGGCCTGCTGCATTTTCCATTCCTCAATCTTGGCCTGGTTGCCGCTGAGCAGAATATCGGGCACCTTCCAGCCTTTATAGTCGGCGGGACGGGTATATACCGGGGCCTCAAGCAGATTGTCCTGAAACGAGTCGTTGAGCGCGCTTTGCTCATCGCCGATAGCACCGGGAATCAGGCGCACCACCGAGTCGGCAATCACAGCGGCAGGAAGTTCGCCTCCGGTGAGCACATAATTGCCGATGGATATTTCCTTGGTGACCAGATGCTCGCGAATACGATAGTCCACACCCTTATAGTGGCCGCAGAGAATGATGAGATTCTCGGCAAGCGAGAGGGAGTTGGCCATAGGCTGGTCAAGAATATCGCCGTCGGGCGAAGTGAAAATCACCTCATCGTAGTGCCGCTCACTCTTCAGCTGCTCAATGCAGCGATCTACGGGTTCCACCTGCATCACCATACCGGCCTCACCGCTGAAGGGATAGTCGTCAACCTTCCTGTGCTTACGCAGCGACCAGTCGCGCAGGTTGTGCACATGAATTTCCACGAGCCCTTTGTCCTGGGCACGCTGCAAAATGGAGCAGTGCAGTGGCGACTCCAGCATTTCGGGCATGACGGAAAGTATGTCTATTCTCATTTAGCGTAGTTAAGTTTTTTACATTTTCAAAAAAAATCAAATAGCCGGCTGCCGACAGGGCATACGGTCATTCACCTCCCCTTATATTATATAGCAGTGATGCCGCTCTCATCAATGAAGGCTTTGAGCGCCTTGCCCCCGTCGAGCGAGGGAGAAAAGCGGGTGATCACGCGCAGGCGGTCGGCGCCCACGATGGGCAGCAGGTCGCGGAGGGTGTTGAGCACGCACACATCGCCGGCAATGCCGCACACGTCCACCTGCTGGTAGCGCTCGGCCTCGTCGGGAATCTGGCTATTGTCGAGCGTATATTCAAAAAACTCGCGCGCACCGCTGTTTTGCACGATAGAATACTCCTCGCGGTGCTGCAAATCGCCCTTTTGCAGAAACATCGTCTCGGTATCGCTCTGGTAAAGCGCCTCCAGAAGCGGCCAGTAGGTGGCTGCACCCTCGCTGTTCTGCACGCAGTGCATAGGCCAAGGCCCGCCATTGGCGGCAAACGAGCAGTGGTTGTAGGGGTGCCAGTCGTTGGTCACCACCATCAGCGCATACTCGCCACCATGCTTCTTCACATAGTCGGCCAATGCATTCATCGCGTCGGCAGCTCCCGGCACCGGAAGCGAACCGCTTATAAAGTCGATTTGTGGGTCCACCACAATCAGCATTTTTCTATCGCCCATAGCAATTCTAATTTATCACAAAAGTACGCAAAATATCACTATCGGCAAAATGCTACGATTTCGTTTTTCACACGCCGCCTGAAATTTCACGACATCAGCGCGCACATTAATTAACACATTAATTAATATAATTATGGATATTACGCTGAAGATATCGACTATCTTGCGCGCTACTATTTATGCACAAACGGGCATATATGTGCAAAAATGCGTAAAATTATGCGTTTACAGTTGTGTTTATTTGTTAAAATGTGTAAAGTTTTTCAGTTTTTAAAAAGCTGATAGGGCAAAACTTGAAATAGCAAATTGTAGCTTCTGAGGGGTGTGAGCGTAACATTTTCAAAAGAGAAAAGGGAGCGTGAGTTTACAAAAGCAAATGTTTAAGAGTGTTTCACTAATTTGCCAGCAAAAGATGGTTTTCGTAACTTTGTTATGCAAAAAAGATAAAAACCCCACTCCAAAAACGGATTTTTAATGACAAACAATCATACAACTCATACAAAAAACTTCCTCACACGAATCCTCGTAATAGCCATGATGGTGATGGTGGGCTTTGCGGCCAACGCACAGCGCCTTGCCAAGCCTCATAAAGGCCACAGAGGTACAGTGGAAGAGCAAATGGCTGGCGCCATCAGTTACCAAGAGCAGAAAGTGGAATCACTGCTCAAACTTGCGTTCTCGTTCCGTGGCACACCTTACGTGAGCGGAGCATCACGCCCAGGTGCGTTTGACTGCTCAGGCTTCACAAGCTATGTGTTTGCCCAGTTTGGCTACAACTTAGACCGCACCTCACGCGGTCAGGTGAACAACGGACGCAGCGTGAGCCGCAACGAGCTCAAGCCTGGCGACCTCGTATTTTTCAACGGACGCGCCAAAGGCAACAGAATTGGGCATGTGGGCATCGTGACCGAGGCCAACAACGGCAATGGCACATTCAAATTCATTCACGCCGCAAGTCGTGGTGTGCGTGAGAGCCACTCATCGGAAAGCTACTACATGGTGCGCTACATGGGCGCATGCCGTGTGATAGAATAAACGCAAAAGAAAGTAAGAAAGCAAGATAATAGAATAATTCGTAATATATAACAAGCAGAATAAGAGTCGTTCGTGAGAATGGCTCTTATTTCTTTTTTATCTATATGATGAAAGAAGGGGCGGCTCACCCGATAAAGCCTGGGGGCAGCAGACTGTAGAGATGCACGGCTCTGATTTCCAAGGATTCCCTTGTTCACAGCATAAGTAAGGTTTCAAAACCACATTCGTCTTAACTCCCGAAACTTCCCCTAACTTCTTAACTTCTGAAACTCCTATTCTGTTTTGCTGGACGCAGGGGTGAGGCCGAAGCAGGCTTTGATGGTGGAGCGAATGGCCTCTGCATCTTCGCCACCCGCTTTCAAGATGCCCAACACCGCCTGTATGTAGGCCTTCTTGTCGGGCAGGCCAAGCAGTCCTGCCACATTGCAGTCGGGCAGCATATTTTTCTCGTTGAACACACGCAGCACCTGGGCATAGTCGGCATCTTGCAGATAGGTGTGGAACTGACGGCACAACTGCTCATAGATGGAGCGAGGTTCAATTTCTTTCACCAAATCCACCATGTGCTCCTCAAGCGCGCCGATGTTGGTGAACCGCTTGTCGATTCTCACCTCCACATCACGCTTCACGCGATGCCGCACGTGCTGGAGAGCCTGCTGCCTCAATTCAGCGGCAAACATACGCAGCACGGAACGCTTCACGCGTTCAAACACTTCACTGGCATTTCGCCGGCGGTGGTGAGCCACAGCCTTAATCACGCCTTCGAGCAGCAGAATATTCTCCACCTCAGCCACGTTGGGCACGAGTATTTTCTTGGCACGGAGATATTCCACCTCTTTGCTGTCGCGGCGGTCGCGGTCCACAATGCCCCAGCTGTTGAGGTGATGAAACGACTGCAAATCGTTGAATGTGCGCACACTCTCTATCACCTTGTTGCAGCTGCCAAGGGGCTTCACCGTGTATTCCCTGAAGATAAGTGGATAGAGTTTGCCATCGATGCTGTGGGTGTCGTCGCCCTCAATAAAGAGCACCGGCTTTCTGCTCCCTAAAATATCAAGGTATATGCCCTCGTTGAGATGGCTGCTCGAGTTCATCACCTCGTAGTCCCACGAGAGGGCGGCAGGATCGAAACTCCTCACCCAGATGCAGTGGTTGTCGATGCGCGACGAGGCGAAGTCGAGGTTATGCGTGTTGTACACGAAAGTGCAGTCGGGGCGGATTTCCTCTATCACGTTCCACAGCGTGGTCATGATGGAGCTATGGATAAACGACTCAGGGTCATCGACCAGCACCACAGCGTCGCGGGGCGCATACTGCACCGCACCGATATAGTAGAGCACAGCCTTCTCGCCATCGCTCAGTCGAAAAGCCGAATAGCGGTCGGAATTGCCCTCGTTGGAGAACACCAGCTTACCATTCTCGCGCAGAATCTTATTTTTGGGAAACACCTCCTGCCACATCTTCACCGTGGTGTCGAGCTTGGTTTTGGGCACACGCACATTTTCTTTCATCAACAGATGCGTCTTAAATCGCATCAAGTCGTGGAATTCCTCACTGAGCATCACGTGCACCAGTTTGTCGAACTCGGTGGTGGCAAGGCTTTTCAGCAGCGGGTTCGACGCGTTCAGTTTGTTGAATCGGTCGGTTATCGACCCCGGCATCACTTCAGTGCCAGTGTCAGGAAACAGGGCACGCATGGCGCACAGGCGGAAAGCCTTGTCGCCACAGAGGCGCATCAACTGGTCGCAAAAGCGAGTCTTGCCACTGCCGTTGGCACCGATCACGGTCACTTGGTGCGCATCGGTGAGCACCTGTGGCCCAGGCGTGTTTGTTTTATTTGGGAGACGGAGTTCCATAGGTTTTGCTTGGTTTGGTTCATTGATGCGTAAAATTACCAAATCCATCGGCAAAAAACAAACATTTTGGCAAAAAGGATTCATTCCGCCGCACCAATGGCCACGACGCATGAAGCGCACGCTTTTTGGCGCAATGGAATAAAAGCGGTAACTTTGCCGCCATGAACAATTACTGGAGGAAATATCGCAAACATTACACCGACATCACTCGTCTGAGCCTGCCCATCATGGTGGCGCAGTTAGGCACCATCATCACCGGGTATGCCGACACGATTATGGTGGGGCACTACTCCACTCCAGCCCTTGCCTCGGCATCATTTGTGAGCAATGTGTTCAACTTGGCGCTGATGCTCTCACTGGGCTTTTCCTACGGCATCACACCCTTAGTGGGGCCGCTCTTCTCCAAGGGCGAGAAACACGAGGCCGGCGCGATGCTCCGCATGGCCACCATTGCCAACGTGGCTTACGGTGCGCTGCTTTTTGGCGGCATGACGGTGTTCTACTTCTGCCTGGGCCACATTGGGCAGCCACCCGAGCTGCTGCCGCTGATTCGGGGCTATTTCCTGCTGGTGCTGGCATCGCTCGTGCCCGTGATTGGCACCAACGTGATGCGCCAGTTCACCGATGCCACCGGCCACACCAAACTCGGCATGTGGATTTTCACCATCGGCAATGTGGCAAACATCGTGGGCAACTACTTCCTCATCTACGGAAAATTTGGCGCTCCCGAATTGGGGCTGATGGGCGCCGGGTGGTCCACGTTGGGATCGAGGGTGATGATGTGCGCGGCATATTTAGGGGTGATTCTGCTTTCGAAGCGCTACCGCCCCTATTGCAAGGGATTTGCGAAAGCGCATGCCAGTGTGGCGCAAATCAAAGACGTGACGGGAAAATCGCTGCCGGTGTCGATGCAGTTGGGCATGGAGACGGGTATTTTCACCCTCGCCGGAATTGTGGTGGGCTGGCTGGGCACCAATTCTATGGCGGCCTATCAGATATTGGTGATATTGGGCAGCATCGGCTTCATGGTGTATTACGCCTTTGGAGCTGGAATGGCCATCAAAATAGCCCACTTCAAGGGACTTAACGACACTGACGGCGTGCGCCGCACTGCCCATGCGGGCTATGTGCTCACCTTGGCCTGCACGGCTGTGGCCTGCACGGTGTTTGTGGCATGGGGACACCACATTATCGGTATGTTCACGCGCGACACCGCCGTGGTGGCGATAGCCACGAGCCTGCTGTGGCCGTTGGCGCTATATCAGCTTGGCGATGCCACACAAATTGCATTCTCAAGCGCCCTGCGTGGAATAGGACTGGTGAAACCGATGATGAACTGCGCCTTCTTTGCCTATGTGGTGATTGGGCTGCCGCTCATCTACGGACTGGGGCTGCCCCAGCATTTGGGCTTGCTCGGCATCTACCTTGCCTTCTTTGTGGCGCTTCTCTCCGCCGGTATTCTTTTCCTCTACAAATTCCGTAAAGCTACTGCCCAGAGGTGATTTTTGTGAGCACGCGAGGGAGCAGGGTGCGGACTCCGCCTTTTTCAAACCTCACTTCAAAACTGCCGTTTGGCTTCACATTCTCCACCACGCCACGGCCAAACACAGAGTGCTCCACCGTGTCGCCAATGCGGATTTCATCGTCATCGGTGGCCGGCTCTTGTGGCGCTTCGGCTTGCGGCAGCGCATAACGGGTGCTTTCAATGCCTAATTCGTCGTTCAGACTATCCACCAAAAATTGTGAGTCGGCCAAGAGCTGTGGACGCAGATGTCCTTTGCACTGAATCAACTTATCCGGAATCTCCATCAAAAAGCGCGACGGATACTTGCCGCACTGGTTGGCAGCGCTGAAGCCCTCACTTTCGGTGAGAATGAGTTCGCGCTCGGCGCGTGTCACCGCCACATACATCAGTCGGCGTTCCTCCTCCTCGGCCTGCTTCAGCCTTTCGCGAATGGCGCGGTGGCTGGGGAAAACGCCCTCGTTCAGCCCCATCACAAACACATACGGAAACTCCAGTCCCTTCGCCTGGTGAATGGTCATCAGCCTCACGGCATCGTCGGTGGCGCGGTAGTCGGCATTGGTGTAGAGCGCGATGTCCTGCAAATAGTCGTCGAGGGTCACCGGGTCATCGCCCTGGCGGTTGGCGCTCTCATATTCCTTGATGCTGTGAAGCAGCTCCACCACATTCTCCAGCCGGTCCTCGTCTTCATCTTTGCGGTATTCCTCCTTCAGCCCACTTTTAGTGAGCATCTGGTCGAGGGTGCTGCCTATGCCGCAGCCATTGTGAATGAGTGAGCGTCCCTCATCGATGAGCCGCACAAAGTCGGGCATACGGGTGCGCGCCAGTTCGGGAGCGGAGATATTCTCCACAAGAGCCTCATAGAGCGATTGCGCATGGGTGGCGGCAGCCTTTTTCGTGAGCCAGTCGAGCGATTTTTTGCCAAACTTGCGCGACGGCACGTTGCACACGCGAAGAAAAGCCAAATCATCGGCGGAATTGGCCACAAGACGCAGATACGACAGCGCATCTTTAATCTCCTTTCGTTCAAAGAAGCGAATACCGCCCCACACCGCATAAGGCACGCCCTTCTTGATCAAAGCCTGCTCCACACCTCGCGAGAGGTAGGCTGCGCGAAAAAGAACGGCAATCTCGCCATATTTCCCCTTGCCCTTCTTCACCGCCTTGGCTATGGTGCTGGCTATCCACTCACACTCCTTGGCATCGCTGTCGGCATGGTAGTGCACCACCGTCACGGAATGTGGGCGCACGGTGAAAAGGTCCTTTGGCACACGGTTTTGGTTATGGGCTATGATGGCGTTGGCCACATCAAGAATGTCGGGGGTGGATCGGTAGTTCTGGTTGAGCACGATGTCGGTGTCGGCCTCAAAATCCACAAACAGCTGCGGACAGGAGCCGCGCCACTCATAGATAGCCTGATCGGGGTCGCCCACCACGCAGAGGTTGCCCAGTCCGCCGCTCAGAATGGTGAACAGTTGCCACTCGTCGGCATCGCAGTCCTGCACCTCATCAATTTGCAGATAGTTGATTTCCGACTGCCACGCCTTGCACACCTCGGGAAAATTCTGGAGAATATACAGCGTGAAGTAGATTAAGTCGTCGAAATCCACCGCCAGCAGGCGGAGCTGCTCTTTCAGGTAACGATGGAAAAACTGCTGCCCCACGCCAGGCTTGGCGGTGGAGCCAGGGAGCATAAACTTGCCCACGTAGTCGGTGCGCATCTTACCCTTGGTCACGCCAATAATGGAAAGGTGCTTCTTCACAGTGGACTGCTTGCGGTCGATGCCCATGGCCTCCATCACACGCTTCACCATAGTCTTCTTGTCGTCCTCGTCGAGGATAGTGAACGTCTTGGGATAGCCAAGGCGGTGAATCTCCTTGCGCAAAAACTTCACGCAAAAGCCATGAATGGTGCACACATAATCGTTCACATAGCCACCGCCCACAAGATGGGCTATGCGGTGCTTCATTTCCTGAGCCGCCTTGTTGGTGAAAGTCATGCACAGAATGTTGCCGGGGTCCACGCCCAGCACGTTCACCAGATAGGCATAGCGGTGGGCTATCACACGCGTCTTTCCAGAGCCAGCGCCGGCTATGATGCGCACACGCCCTTCGGTGGTCTGCACAGCCTGCCGCTGCTCGTCGTTAAGATTTTCAAGCAGTTGATTCGTCATTCGTCACTCACAAATTGCCGTTTGCAATTTTATTTTTTTGTAAAGATAGTGTATTTTTCGCAACCAGCCCTACCCTATCACGCAATCGACTGCACTTTTTTATGTAAAAAGCACGGGGCAAATGGTTGGAATTTGGGAATAATCACTAAATTTGCATTATTATAAATACTTTGGATAATTATATGTACGCGTAGGCCCGGCGGTGGTCATCTGCCTGGAATACGGAATTTAAACATACAAGAGCATGATGAAACTGAAAACAGTGGTACTTTCCACCAGCATTGCTGTTCCTACCCTGGTGGGCGCACAGACGCTGCTCACTGGCAGCGACGCACAAGGCTACTTCGAGCGTGGCAAACTCATGTATGAGAGCCACAACTACACGGGCGCCATCGACCAGATGAAGCGCGTGAAGGAACTGCCGTCAAGCGCTACCCTGCGCGAGCAGGCCGACTACTATATGGCACTGAGCCAGCTGGAGCGCGACGAGGCGGGCGCACTGGCATCGCTGCGCGCTTTCACCGACCATTACCCCACTTCGGAGCTGATACCCGACGTGCTGATGCGCATCGGCAATCTTCACTTCTATCATGGCGACTATGGCGACGCGCTCACCTCCTACAGCCAGGTGCGTGAGCGCTCGCTCGACGGCGACCTCAACGAAGACCTCATCTACCGTATGGCCTACTGTAATCTGCAACTGGAGCAGTATGCCGAGGCCCGCTACCTCTACGACACACTGAAAGGCACTAAGCGATACGATAATGCCACACGGTTCTATAATGCCTACATCGACTACGCCAACAAGCACTACGATGCCGCCTACGCGAAGTTTACCGACATCGACCGAGCTGGCGAACTGGGCTACCAGAGCCAGTACTATATGTGCCAAATCGACTTCAACCATAAGGACTACGACCGGGTGATAGCGATGGGCGAAACCTTGCTGAGCGATGAGGTGAATGAGTATTTCGCTCCCGAAATACACCGTCTCGTGGGCGAAAGCTACTACCACAAGGGCAATGCCACCAAGGCGCGCACCCACCTCAACCAATATGTGGCCACCACACAGGACCCTGTGATGCGCTCGGCTGCCTACGCCCTTGGCGTGATGGACTTTGACGCCCACCAGTGGACCGATGCGGTGGAGCATCTCACCCAGGTCACCTCTTCGGCTCCAGAGGGCGGCGACGAGTTGGCCCAGAGTGCCTACCTCTATGTGGGACAGAGCCATCTGAAGACGGGCGAGAACAAGCTCGCCGCTCTGGCGTTTGAAAAAGCGGCCAGCATGGACTTCGACAAGGAGGTGAAGGAAAATGCCTTCTACAATTATGCCGTGTGCCAGAGCAAGGGCAGCACCACGCCTTTCGGCAACGACATTGAACTGTTTGAAACGTTTCTCAACGACTTCCCCCTCTCTAAGCACAAAGAGGCAGTGGAAAAGCACCTCGTGCACGCCTACCTCACCACCAACAACTATGAGCGCGCGCTCACCAGCATTGAGAACATCAAGAAGCCCAGCGCCACCATTCTGAGGGCGAAGCAGAATGTGCTCTACAACCTCGGTGTGCAGGCCATGCAGAAGGGCTACCGCAAAGAGGCTGCCTCCTACCTGAAGAAGGCTATTAAGGTGGGCAACTACGATAAGAAGATTCTGAACGAGAGCCGCCTGTGGCTCGCCGAGACGCAATACATCGGCGGCGACTACGAGAGCACGGTGAACAACCTGAAAGAATATGTGCAGTCGGCCGACAAGACCGATGTCAACTATGGCAAGGCGCTCTACAACCTCGGCTACGCGCAATACCAGCAAAAGAACTTTGAGGAGGCACGGAAGAATTTTGAGCTCGCACTTGAATCGGGCACACTCGACTCCACCCTCACCAGCGACACCTACGACCGTATAGCCGACACCTACTACTATGCGGGCGACTTCAAAAACGCTGAGCGCCAATATGAAAAGGCTATCGAAAGCACCACCGGCGATGCCGACGGGTCGATGTTCGACAAGGCTATGATGGCCGGACTGATGAAGGACTACCCAAGCAAAATCAAGCAGATGACCGACTTGATTGCCAAATATCCCGAAAGCACCAAGGTGCCCACGGCTATGCTTGAAATAGCACGTTCCTACGAGGACATGGGCAAGCTCCGTGAAGCCACCGCACAATACAAGGCTCTGGGTGAGAAGTTCCCCAAGCAAGCCGAGGCTCGGCAGGGTATGCTCCACTTGGCGCTGATTCAAAAGAATCTCGGCAACCACGAGCAGGCTATCGACACCTACAAGAGTATCATCAAGGACGCGCCCACCAGCGAGGAGGCCAAAAACGCCGCCGACGAGCTGAAGCGCATATTCGCCGAGCGTGATGAGCTCAACAAATATGTGGAATTCATACAGACGGTGCCCAATGCGCCAAAACTTGAGGTGAACGATATCGACCGCCTCACTTTCGAGGCCGCAGAGAAAGCCGCCACCGCCACTCACCCAAGCATCGCAAAAATGGAGAAATACCTCCAGGATTATCCCACCGGCGCCAATGTGGCTGCGGCAAAATACTACATAGGCCGCTACCACTACGAGAAGGGCAACCTCACACAGGCCTATGCGCAAATCAACGAGGCACTCACCTATGGCGAAGACGCAATTTGGGCGGAAGACGCGCTGGTGATGAAGAGCGACATTCTGGTGCGCCAAGGCAAGCAAGACGAGGCCATCCGGGTGTATGAGCAGATTATCAGCCGCACCAAGGACAACGACAGCAAGGTGGTGGCACAAATGGGACTGATGCGCGCAGCCATCGACATCAAGCGCTACGACGAGGCCATCAACACGGCAGGCGAACTGCTGCAAAACACTTCGCTCACTGCCGACGAGGTGAATGAGGTGAAGCTCAGCCGCGCTGTGGCCTACATTGGCAAGAAGGACTTCGACACTGCCGAAACCGACCTGAAAGCGCTCTCTGCCGACATGAACACCGAGCAAGGCGCACGCGCTGCCTACGAACTGGCACGCCTGGAAATGGAGCGCGGCAACTACAAGGGCTCGGAAGACCGCATCGATGCGCTGCTCGACTCTGGCACACCACAGACCTACTGGATAGGACGCGCCTACATTCTCCTGAGCGATGTGCTCGTGAAGGAAGGCAAGCCAAGCGCAGCACGCGAGTATCTTGAAAGCCTCAAGAACAACTATCCGGGCAAGGAGAAGGACATCTTCAGCGACATTGACTCTCGCCTTAAATCACTCAACAAGCCTAAGGTGGTGACCAAAGTGGTGGGCAAGTCGAACAACAAGAAGAAGAAATAAAAAAAACGATTAAGTAAATCACACTCATTATATTCACATAGAGAGATTACACTGCATTATGAAAAAAATATATGTGAGCATTCTTGCTGCCGCCCTCACTGCCATGGCCGGACTGGCACAAGAAAACCTGAAAAAAGAAATCACCCTTCCGAAGGACTTCGTGCCTGTGGTGAAGAAAGCTACGAAGAAGAGTGCGCTGCCACGCGTGCTGAAGCCTGTGAAGGGCACGGAAAAGTCGGAAATCAACTTCACCGACTGGGCTGAGCCTACTGCCGTGAGCGTGGAGATTCCCACCATGCTACCCTATGGCTACCGCACAAGCCACCGGTTCAGCAACCAGCGGGGCTACTTCGACGCCGGAGCTGGCACGCAGCTCAACATCGTGGGAAGCGCGGGCTACCGCCTCGTGGACGACGAGACTCTGAAGGTGGACGCCTGGGCTCAGCATAACAGCACCTGGACTGGCCGCAACAGCAGCCCGCTCAGCTCTGCCAAGCAGAAGTTCTGCGACAATGCCATTGGCGTAGATCTGACGAAGGTGGCAACTGGCGGCAATTTGAGCCTTGGCGCGAAAGCCCACTTCGACCGGTTTAACTATTACGGCCTCTCGACCGACGACATCGTGGGCGACAATATCAGCACCAACAAAAGCAATTACTGGTATGGCCACGACCAGTCGTTTCTCGACCTCAATGTGCATGGCGCATGGGAAGGCAGAGTGAATGTGGCAAGATTTCACGACATATCCTACAAAGTGGGTGCCGCCTACAACTATGCCGGCTACGACAATGGGTTTATGAGCAACGGGCTCAACTACTACATCGACCCTGCCTACTACAAGGGGTTCGCTGGCGCCAAGGAGCACCACTTCCAGGCCGCTCTCGGCATGAAATACGGCATTGAGGCAAGTTCGAGCGTGGGTATGGACGTGACGATAGACGTGCTCAACCGCTCGCACCACGAAATCAACGACATGGCTAACCATGCCTTCGACAAGATTTCCGACGGTGCCACCATGATCACGCTGGCACCTTTCTACACCTATTTCGGCCAGAATCTGCTGGCCCGACTTGGTGTGAACGTGAACCTCTCGTTCAGCGACGGCACCGCATTCCGCCTTGCCCCTAACGTGCAGCTCGCCTACGAGTTCACCCCTGGCGTATCGCTCTATGCCAACGCCGAGGGCGGCAAGCGGCTCAACACGCTAAGCCGCATGGCAGCCATCAACCGCTATCTCGACCCCAACGGCCGCTATGGCAACACGTTCATTCCCGTTGATGCGGAAGCGGGATTCAAGATTGGTCCCTTCAGCGGTGTCACCGCCAAGGCGTTTTTCGGCTATGGCATCTTCAAAGACAATTTGGAAAGCTATGCCGATGACTGGGGCGCTGGCACACAGCTCATCAATATCGACAGCAAAGGCTGGAAAGCTGGCGCACAATTGCAGATGAAGCTGCGCTCGGCAGCCGAAGTGAAGCTGGCGTTCACCTACGCCCCACAGGACGACAAGTATGAGTATGGCAAAAGCTACAGCGGCTACATGCTCGGACTCGACCGCGCCAAGATGGTGGCGAGCGCCGACCTGAACCTTTTCCTATTCAAGGGATTCACCATTGGCGCAGGTTTTGAATACCGCGGCAAGCGTCACTTCTTGGAGAACGAGGTGGCAGAGATCACCGACAATGTGCCCGTGTTCCATATCATCAAAATGAACGATGTGATGAACCTGCACGCAGGCGCAAGTTACCGCTTCGACAAGTATCTCACCCTGTGGGTGAAGGCTTCCAACCTGCTGAACAAGCAATGGGACGTGCTGAACTCCATGGGGGCGCAGAAGTTGACCATCATGGGCGGCATCGGCCTGGTGTTCTAACCCAAGCAGCCCATTCAGCAAGCCATCATTTGCGCCAGCAATCTGCCCCGACAGCCACACACGCGAAGGAAACCAGATTGCTGGCGCAAATGGTATTAAAAAAGTAAGCCACAACACCTTTCACCCTTCAAGCAAAAATTCATGAAATACCCTCTTTTACTCATATTATTGGCCATCATGAACGTTTTCACATCAGCAGAAGCGGCACAGCATCTCGCAATTCTGCCAAAGCCTCAAAGCGTGAGCCTCACGGAGGCCGACACCGCATTTCAAATCAGCCGCGGCATGGGCATCTATGCCGACAGCCACAACGCCCTGCTTGCCGCCCAGTATCTCCACGACTACTGCGAGCAGTATTTAGGGCTGCCACTGCGCTTGGTGAAGAGCAAGACGGAGGCTAAAATCCAGATCATCAACCACGATTTCGGCACCGAGGCTCACGACGGGCAATACCGCCTCACGGCACAGCCCGGCGGCATCACCATCATGGGGAATAGCCGCAGCGCAGAGGCGTGTTTTCTGGGCGTGACCACCCTCATTCAAATGCTCCCCACACAGGCTGGCTACATTCCAGCGCTGCCACTGGTTGAAATCAACGACTATCCGCGGTTCGGGTATCGAGGCATGCACCTCGATGTGGTGCGCCATTTCTTCCCTGTGGCGTTTGTGAAAAAATATATCGACTGGCTGGCACTCCACAAACTGAACATTTTTCACTGGCACCTCACCGACGACCAAGGCTGGCGAATAGAGCTGAAAAGCCACCCCGAGCTCACCGAGAAAGGAAGCTACCGCGACGGGGAAATCCGTGGTCTGTTTCCCGGTGAATACCAAAAGCGCCCCTACCGGGCTTTCTACACCCAGGAGGAGGTGAAGGAGATAATCAACTACGCTGCCAGCCGATTTGTGACCGTGGTGCCGGAAATTGATGTGCCGGGACACTGCATGGCGGTGCTTGCGGCACACCCCGAATTCAGCACCACACCCACCGACAGCAAGCACACCGCCCTCACCTGGGGCATCTACAACCGCCAGAACAACGTGCTCGCCCCCACCCCTGCGGTGTTCAGTTTCCTCGACGACGTGTTCAACGAAGTGTGCGAGCTGTTTCCCGGAAATTACATTCACGCTGGCGGCGATGAATGTGCCCCCAAATGGTGGAACGAGTCGGCTATCGCTCAAAAGTTTATGGAAGAGCACCACCTGGCCGACACGCACCAGCTCCAAACCTATTTCATGCACCATGTGCAGCGCATCATTAACGCGCACGGCAAAACCATGCTCGGCTGGAGCGGCGGCGCCGAAGACATGAACCCCGAAGGGAGCGTGCTGCACAACTGGCACTCGTGGGACCGCATGCCGCCGTCAAAAATCGGCAGCACCCAGAAGTGGATCAACTCTGCCAGCGTGGGGCTGTACTTCACCGCCTGCGAAGACTCCACCCAGACCGAAATCACTCCTGGCCGCTGGCCGAGAAGCGTGAAAAAGGTTTACGATTTTGAACTCGTGCCCGACTCGGCTGGCGCCGGGGCACTTCAGAACTTGATAGGCATAGAGGGGTGCTGCTGGACGGAGTACTGCCCCAGCACATGGAAAGTGGAGCTGCAGGTGTTTCCGCGCATGGCAGCTCTGGCGGAAAAGGCATGGACCGGAAGGGCCGACGACTGGAGCGACTTCGCACGCCGCCTCTCCCATCAGCTCGACCTCTACGACCTGTGGGGGATTCGCTACAACGACGTGGTGGAGCGCACACTCATCGCCCCTCGCCAAAGATAGCCACTCACATCATGGCCAGAAGGCCGCTCAAATGGCTCTAAAATAGGGCGCAATTAGGCGCGAAGCCCGAAAAAATTGGCTCGGAATTGTGTGTATTCAAGTGAAAATTACTATCTTTGCGTGTTTCATTGGCAAAAAGCCTGAGAACGGATAAGTTAAACAGAACAAAAACAATAAACATCAAATAATGGCAGCATTAGAAAAAATTAGAAAAAGATCTGTGTTTCTGATGATTGTGGTGGGCGGCGCATTAGCTGCCTTCGTACTCGGAGACCTCTTTAAGCTCGACTCTCTATTCAGAGACAGCGCGGCAGCGAAAGTTGACAACAAAACTATCGGCATTCAGGAATTCCAGAAGCGATTCAATTTCGCGCAAGACCTGGAGAAGAACCAGCAGAACAAGACCGACAACGCCGAACTTCAGCAGCAGGTGCTCGGACAGATGGCTTTTGAAACCATCGTGGACGAAGAAAGCGACGACAACGGCGTGGAAGCTGGCACTGAACTCCTCACCGCAATGATCAACCAAGACCAGCGCGCCAACGCTTGGGCTCAGCAATATGTGCAGGCCACCGGCCAACAAACCATTCAAGCTCCTTCCGACCTCGACAAGGTGGTGGGCAAAGACGAGGTGATCAACCAAATCGTGAACAAGGACGAATGGGACGCCTACAAGAACGAGATGGAGCACAACATTTGCGCCCAGAAGATTATGATGCTGGTGGGCGGCGCCATCGTGGCCAACGACCTCGACCTGCTTGAAATGCAGAACGACGACGACGTGATGGAAGTGGAACTCACAAAGAAAGACTACACCACCCTCGAAGACAAGAAGTTTGAACCTACTCAAGACGAAATCAAGGCGGTGTATGAACAATACAAGAACATGTGGAAAATCAGCGAAAAGACTGTGCTCGCACACGTGATTGCAGTGCCTATCGCTCCAAGCGCAGCCGATATCAAGACTGCCGACGCGCTCTACGCCAAGGCTTACGCCACCCTGCAGAACCAAGGCATTGACGGCCTCCGCGGCATCAACGAGTTCAGCAACGTGCAAGAGCTGAAGCTCACCGACGACATGGCCAAGCAAATGGGTCAGCAGCTGCGCGACTCCACATTCTCAAGCTGGGCAGTGTCGGCAGCAGCCAACGCCACTCACGAATTTAAGGTGGAAGACAACTACGCCATCTTCCAGAAGGTGAAGAGCGAGGAACTGCTCGACACCGTGAAGGTGACTCAGGTGACTGTGGAAGGCGACAAGGCCGCACAGAACAAGGTGCTCGCCGCTCTCAACGCCGGTCAAGACGTGAGCAAGATGAAGGGCGTGCAAGTGATGCCAGAACAGCCAGTGCCAGTGCAGGCTGCACAGATTCCCGACAGCATCATCGCCAAGTTTGAAAGCGCTACTGATAAATATGTGTTGTTCCAGTCGGCTAAGGAAGGCGCATTGTTCATCAAGACCACCTACCAGAAGAAGTCGATGTTCCACACTGTGAACATGGCTGCTTACACCGTGGGCGCAAGCAAGAAGACTACCGCCAACCTCCACGACGGCCTCGAGAAATTTATCGACAAGAACAAGACTGCCGACAGCTTCGCAAAGAACGCTTTGGCAGCTAAATATCAGGCTCAGGAAGTGATGCTCAGCTCAAGCGTGCCAAGCATCGCTGGAATTCAGGGCAGCCGCGACGCCATTAAGTGGGCGCTCAACGACGCAGAAAAGGGAGAAGTGTCGTCAGTGTTCCAGCTCAACACCGCCATGGTGGCTGTAGCTGTTGACGAGATTGTAGATGGCGACTTCCTGCCACTCGAAACCAAGAGCGTGAACGACTTCTGCAAGGCTAAGGCTATGGCACTGAAGAAGGCAAAAGCTATGAAGGAGCAGTATGAAGGCAAGTTCAAGACTGTGGCTGAATACGCCAAGGCATTCAACGCGCCAGTAGATACCACCTCATTCTCATTCAGCAGCATGTTTGTGGACAAGGTGATCATGACAAGCCCTGCCGGAATTGAGGGCGACGGTGGCTTCATCGGTGCAGCCGCAGCAGCCAAGCCAGGTCAAGTGGGCTTCTGGGCAGGCAACTGCGCAGCCTACGCTTTCGTGGTGAAGAGCAAGAAAGCCACTATGAAGATGAAGCAAGAGGAACTGGCACAGAAGTGGGCTTCTACCTACGGCTTCGGTGGCCAGCGCCAGCAAATGCTGCAAAGCGTGTTCTTCAACTCTGTGAAACTGAAAAACAACCTCATCAAGTTCCAGTAATCGCACGCACGACAAGCGCATTGTAATTAATACAATTAATAATTTCTAAACCCGACCGCTCGGCTTACACGGCAGAGCGGTCGGGTTACTTTTTGCCCCCACCGCCGCGCCATCGTTATAGAGACGCACGCTTCATGTGTCTGCGCCTCAATTTGTTAAACGTAGATAATATCACTGCATCTCTACATCGTGCAACCACAACCGACCCTCTCCGAGGCTCTTATTCCCCTTCACCTACGGAATTCACCAAGCTGCGCTACGCTTGCATGGTGCTAACCACAAAAGAGCATCTCCGATGCTCGCAGCCTGATCAGTAGCGTCCCCTCCCACTAATTAGGCATTAAGTCCATGAAAACTGTCAATTTGGAAGTTGATGACGGGAACGTGGTAAAATATCGTGAGGTGGGGGGCGGACGCACGGGCCGTGCGCACCGACTGCCTATCTAATGATCCAGCTGGGGCATGTCAATTTGGATAAATGGGAAATAATTATTAATTTTGGGTTTTAGAATGGAATAATGCGCACTAATGGCAAGGGTGCGCTTCAAAAAAGTATCTTCTCTTTTTCTAAAGCAATATGAGTACTATCAACGACATACAAGACGAGATTATTGAAGAATTTGAAGGTTTCACCGACTGGATGGACCGCTACGCCTATATCATCGATATGGGCAACGCCGTGCCTCCGCTCGACGAGCGATACAAAACCGCCGACAACATTATTGAAGGCTGCCAGAGCCGTGTGTGGCTCCAAGCCGACTATGCCGACGGGGTGATCACTTTCCAGGCCGACAGCGACGCCATTATCGTGAAAGGCATCATATCGATGCTGGTGCGTGTGCTCAGCGGACGCACGCCACAGGAGATTCTTGACGCCGACCTCTATTTCATCGACAAAATCGGGCTCCACGAGCATCTGTCGCCCACCCGGAGCAATGGCTTGCTGGCTATGATCAAGCAAATTCGCACCTATGCCCTCGCCTTCAAAATGAAAGAAGAACAAAAATAAGGCGCAAAGGCGCGCGCCCTCACACATCAAGGCAAAAAAATAAAACTAATTCAATAACCCTAACACTATTCTATTATGTTTAAAAGTCATCCTAAAGGGTTGATTCCCGCAGCGCTCAGCAATATGGGCGAGCGCTTTGGCTACTACATCATGGCAGCGGTGCTCTCACTGTTCCTCTGCTCAAAATTCGGTCTGAGCGACGCCACCGCAGCAGCGGTGTATTCAGCGTTCCTGGCAGGAATCTATGTGCTTAGCCTGGTGGGCGGCGTGATTGCCGACCGCACCCAAAACTACAAAGGCACCATCATGGCTGGTATCATCATCATGGCGCTCGGCTATGTGGGTCTTGCCATACCTATCACCTCCACCAGCGACAATGCCACCGGGCTGCTCGTGTTCACCTGTGCGGCACTGGTGCTGATTGCCTTTGGCAACGGCCTGTTTAAAGGCAACCTCCAAGCCATCGTGGGTCAAATGTACGACGACATGGAAGCCAAAGCAGCCGCTGAAGGCGAGGAGGCTCTCAAGAAAGTGAAAGGCAAGCGCGACAGCGGTTTCCAGATTTTCTATGTGTTTATCAACATTGGCGGCCTTGTGGCTCCATTCGTGGCTCCACTGCTGCGCAGCTGGTGGCTTGGACTCAGTGGCTACAAATACGTGGCCGAGCTGCCCGCACTCTGCCATAAATTCATCGACGGCCCACTCAACGCCGACGACACCGC